>JANPIH010000104.1:0-3096 GCA_031424895.1 Rhodospirillales bacterium | reverse complement strand
CACGCGCCCACCGGCGACCGCGCCGCCGAGGATAAAGGCGACGCCGCCCGTGCCGTGATCGGTGCCGCCGGTGCCATTGATCCGCACGGTGCGGCCGAATTCGGTGGCGACGAGCACGGCGGTGTTCGCCCAGGCCTGGCCCAGCCCCTCGCGCAACGCGTCCAGCCCGGCATCGAGTTCACCCAGCGCGCCCTGCAAGCGCGGGACCTGCCCGGCATGGGTGTCCCAGCCGCCCATTTCCATGGCCGCGACCCGCGGGCCATCGGCTGCGGCCATCAGCCGCCCGGCGGCGCCGGCCAGGGCGACGAAGCCGTTGCGGTTGCCCGGCGGTGGCGCCACCCCCGCCAGCACGGCGCCCGAGAAACCCCGCGCCCGCAGCCCCTCGGCGAAGGCCGGCCCCAGCAACGGGTCGGCCCGGTGCAGCCCGGCCAGTTGCGCCAGAGTGTCGGTTTCAACCTGGGCCGTCCCAGCGGGCGCGTAGCTGCCGACCCGCACCGGCCCGCGCAGCAGCAAGGGCACATCCACCCCCACCGCCAGCCCGGCGCGCGAGATGCCGCCGGAGGGCACGGCGCTCAACGCCCGGTTGAGCCAGCCGGAGGTCAGCCGCTGCTCGCCGCCGGACTCCAGAAAGTCCTGCGCGTCGAAATGGCTGCGGCTGCGATACGGGCCGGCCACGGCATGGATCGGTAGGGCCTGCCCCGCGGCATACATGGCGTGCAGCCGGCGCAGGGCGGGATGAAGGCCAAACACGCCGCCCAGATCGAGCACGCCGCCCTCCTGCCCCGGCTGCGGCAGCGCCAGCGGCCCGCGCAGCCCGGCGAAGGCCGGGTCGGCATAGGGTTGCACAGCCGAGAGCCCGTCCAGCGCGCCCCGCAACAGCACGACGACGAAGCGCGCATCGCCGGCCCGTGCCGCCGGGGCTTGCGCCAGCGCCAGCCGCGAGCCGCCAAGCGCCAATCCACCGGCCAGGCCGAGAAGGGTGCGTCGCGGCAATGCAGCGTGGGGGAACAACGGCTGGTTCATCGGCGCTGGAACTCCGGGCTGGCCAGCAGCAGCACCAGTGCCTCGCGGGCCGAGCCGGCGCGGCGCACGGCGTTGGTGGTCTCCGCCTTCAGCAGCGGGCCGAGCGTGGCTTCCGCCACGTCCCGCGCGTCGGGCAAGTTGGCGCGGCCGGCGACCTGGTTCACCCAGTCCAGCCGGCGCATCAACTGCTCGGGCGAGGCCCATTCGCCCGCCATGTCCGGCCAGCCATTCGGCCCCGACGCTGTCCAGAGCGGCTGCGCCATGCTGGCGATGGCGCCGAGCAAAGCGGGCGCCGACTCATCCCGCGCGCCCAGGCCGCGCAGCACCGCGATGACGAAATCCTGCGGCGCGCGCAGCTTTGTGAGCGGCGGCCCCCAGGCCTCGGGCAGGGCCACCACCGCGCGGGCGGCGGCGGCCAGGTCGCCGCCCGTCTCTGCCAGTTTCGAGGCTACGCGCCGCACCGCACCCGCCGGTGGTTCGTCGGCGACGAAGTGGCGGACCAGCTTGGTGGCCAGGAACTCATGCGTGCGAGGGTGGTTGGCCAGGAAGCGAATGGCAGCAATCCCGCCTTCCTCGCCCTCCGCAAACGCGCGCCCCAGCAGCGTCTTCGGCCCCGGTTCATGTGCGCGGGGGCGGAACATGAAGCCATCCGGCTCGCCAAACTGGGAGCCCCGGCCAACCGACCAGCCGGTGAGGATCAGCGCCAGGCTCGTCACATCCGCCTGGGTGTAGCCGCCGCGCACACCCACCGTGTGCAGCTCCAGCAGCTCGCGCGCGTAGTTCTCGTTCAGGCCGCGGTTGTTGCGCTGGCCGGCCGGGCTGTTCGGTCCGCTGGAGCCGCCATTGTCGAGATACAGCATCATCCCCGGATGCCGCGCCGATGCCAGCACCATGTCCTCAAAGCGGCCAAAGACATGCGGCCGGATCGCCTGCCGAAAATAGGCGCCTATCATCGGCACGGCCTGACCACGGCGCCGGCTGACGGTGAGGTGGTTCGACCAGAATTCGGCCATCCGCTCGGCGAAGGGTGCGTCGGTGCCCACCATCCGGCGTGCCCAAACCAGGCCCTCGTCGCGCGCGACCTCGCCGGGCCGACGCACCCCCTCGGGCAGCGTGGCCCCGGGGGCGAAGCCGTTGGCGCGCTGGGCGCGGACGGTGGCCATGCAATCGGCCAAGGACGGGCCTGGCGCCTCAGGCAGCGGCCCGATCTGCGCCGTCAGCCAGCCGCGCGCATCGGCCAGCGAGGCGTCCCCAAGGCGAGGGCCAAGGCCGAAGCGAACGGCGGCGATGTGCATGGCAGGCTGCATGGCGCAAAGCTTGCGCGCGTTGGAGGCCATGGGGCCAGCAACCAATTGTGTCAGTCCAGCCCCACCAGCCCCCGCGCGAAGTCCCGCGCATCGAAGGGCCGCAGATCGTCTGCCCCCTCGCCCACCCCCACCATGTGCAGCGGAATGGCGAATTGCTGCGCCAGCGCCACCACCACGCCGCCCTTGGCCGAGCCGTCGAGCTTGGTGACCGCAATGCCGGTGACGTCCACCATCTCCGAGAACACCTTCGCCTGCTGCACCGCATTCTGTCCGGTGGTCGCGTCCAGCACCAGCAGCACGGAATGAGGCGCCGTGGGGTCCACCCGCTTGATGACGCGCACGACCTTGCGCAGCTCGTCCATCAGCGCGGTCTTGTTGTGCAGCCGGCCGGCGGTGTCGATCAGCAGCAGGTCGAAAGCCTCGGCCCGGGCGCGGGTCAGCGCGTCGAAGGCCAGGCCGGCGGCGTCGCCGCCATGCTTCTCGGCCGCGACCACGGTGGCGCCGGTACGGCCGCCCCAGATCTGCAACTGCTCGACCGCGGCGGCGCGGAAGGTGTCGCCGGCGGCGAACATGACCCGCCGCCCCTCGGCGCCGTATTGCTGGCCCAGCTTGGCGATGGTGGTCGTCTTGCCCACGCCGTTGACGCCGACGACCAGCACGACGTGCGGCGCACGGCCAAAATCGAGCGCCATCGGGCGCGCCACCGGGGCCAGGATGGCAGCGATCTCCTCGGCCAGCGCGGCTTTCACCTCTTCCGGCGACACCT
>JANPIH010000103.1:0-3550 GCA_031424895.1 Rhodospirillales bacterium | reverse complement strand
GCATGCGTTTGACTGCATGCTGGGGTCGCATGACCTGAAGACGTTTTATATCTGAACCACCACCGCGAGCGGGCCAGCGATGGCGGAGAAGCGTGATGGGGCTATCGAGTAGGATCGGGTTGATGTGGCGGGGGTGGGGGTGCCCTGAGGGAAGGAAGCAGTTCTTTTTTGAAAAAAAGAACCAAAAAACTTTTTCTCCTTGGTTGGGTTGTTTGCTTAGCGGCAAAGGGATGAAAGTCTTTTTGCTTCTTTTTCTACAGAAAAAGAAGATTCTTACTTGGGGGACAGGCAGTGGAAGATGATGTTTGGGGGCTGCGGGGCAAGGGGGCGATCGTTACGGGCGGGGGTGCCGCGGGGGACGGGATCGGGAACGGGCGGGCGACGTGCATTCTGTTGGCGCGGGCCGGGGCCGGGGTTCTGGTGGTGGACCGGGATGTTGCGCTCGCCGAGCGGACGGTGGCGATGATCCGGCAAGAGGGGGGTGTGGCGGAGGCGGCTTCGTATGATGTGACGGACGGGGCGGCGTGTGCGGCGATGGTGGCGCATGCGGAGCGGAGCTTCGGGCGGCTGGATGTGGTCGACAACAATGTGGGAATTGGCAGCCGCGGGTCGGTGGTGGATGTGTCGGAAGAGGAATGGTCGAACGTGATGCGGGTGAATGTCGATACGATGTTCCTCGTGGGCAAGCATGCGGTGCCGGCGATGATGCGGGCGGGAGGCGGGGCGATCGTGAACGTGTCGTCGATCTCGGCCCTGCGGCCGCGGGGGCTGACGGCGTATACGACGAGCAAGGCGGCGGTGATCGGGCTGACCAAGGCGATGGCGGTGGATCATGGGCGGGACGGCATTCGGGTGAACTGCATCGCGCCGGGGCCGGTCTATACGCCGATGGTGTACGCGAGGGGCATGACTGAGGCGGCGCGGGATACGCGGCGGAAGGCCTCGGTGCTGGGCGTCGAGGGGACGGGGTGGGATGTGGGCCAGGCGGCGCGGTTCCTGCTTTCGGTGCAGGCGCGGTTCGTGACCGGGCAGGTTTTGGTGGTGGATGGCGGCGCGACCCTGGTGGGACCGTCGCGGGAATCGCAGGAAGGATGACGACGATGGCGTTGGACAATGTGGCGATACTGGCCGCGATCAAGGGCGAGCGGGCGGTGGCGGAGGTGTGCGCGGCGGCGGGGGTAACGCAGGGCGAGTTCGCAGAGGCGCGGGCGGCGTGGCTGCGGCGGCATGCGGTGATCGAGAGCCAGACGCTGAAGGCGGGGGTTGGCGGGCGTGTGGACATTCTGCGCGACCGCGCGGGGATTCCGCATGTGTTCGCGAAGAGCACGGCCGACCTGTATTTCGGCGTTGGGTTTGCGATGACGCAGGACCGGCTGTGGCAGATGGACCGGCTACGGCGGCGGGCGATGGGGCGGCAGGCGGAGATTTTGGGTGCTTCGTTCGTTGCGAGCGATACGGCGCATCTGACGGTGGGCGTGGACCGGATGGCGGCGGATGAGCCGTCGCGGATGGACGGCAAGACGTATGAGGAGACGGCGGCGTTCGTGCGCGGAATCAACCGGGCGATCGAGCGGTTTGGCGCCGACCTGCCGATCGAGTTCCGGATGCTGGGCTATGCGCCGGCGCCGTTCACGGTGAGCGACGTGGTGGCCGTGGCGCGGGGTTTCTGGTGGTCCTTGAACGGCCGGCTGGACCGGATCATGGCGGCGGAGGCGGCGAGGTTCCTGCCGGAGGGGTTGCGGGAGATCTACCTGACGCCGGAGGCTTCGGAGCACCTGGTGGTGCCGCCGGCGGGATGGCCGGAGGTGGCGGCGCAGCAGCCGGCCGGGGCGGGGACGGACGACGCGACCGGTTCGAACAACTGGGCGGTGGCCGGCAGCCGGGCGGATGGCGGCAAGGCGTTGCTGGCGGGCGATCCGCACCAGCCGTTCTGGGTGCCTTCGAGCTGGTATGAGTATGGACTGCATGGGCCGGAGGATGACGCGGCCGGAGCCGGGCCGGTGGGGATGCCGGGGTTGTGGTGGGGGAGCAACGGGACTGTTGCGTTCGCGATCACCAACAACATGGCGATGACGCGCGACCTTTATCGGGAGGAAGTCGATGCGGCCGATCCTTCGCGGTATCGCGACGGGGATTCGTGGCGGCGGTTCGACGAGCGGACTGTTGCGATCCCGGTGAAGGGCGAGGCGACGCGGGCGCTGGTGGTGCGTGCGACGGTGCGCGGGCCGGTGGTGAACGCGATCATTCCCACGATGAACGAGGGTGGCGATCCGGCGACGTCGCTACGCTGGGTGGGGGCGGAGCATATCGATGACATCCGCGCGTCGATCAATGTCGGGCGGGCAAAGAACTGGGAGCAGTTCCGCGATGCGCTGCGGGACTGGTCGGTGGCGGTGTTCAACTGGGTGTATGCCGATGCCAGCGGCAATGCCGGCTACCAGATGGCCGGGCGGGTGCCGATCCGTGGGCGGATGACGGCGGGGGTTCGCGATGCGAGCAATCCCGAGGATCGCTGGCTCGGCTATGTTCCTTTCGACGGGCTGCCGCACCGCAACAATCCTGCGGCGGGGTTCGTGGCGAGTGCGAACCAGCGGATCGTCGAGCCTGGCTACAGGTATCCGATCTATGGCGCATATTCGCAGGGGCACCGGGGCATCCGGATCGACCAGGCGTTCGCGGGGACCAAGGCGGACCGGGCGCATACGATTGCTTTGCAGAACGACGTGAAGAGCGTTCGGGCGGAGCGGTCGGGGCCGCATATCGTGGCGCTGCTGAAGGGCAGCGGGGATGCGGACGCGGAGGCGGTGGCCGGGATGCTGGCGGGGTGGGATTGCCTGTATACCGTGGACAGCGTGGCGGCGACGGTGTTCGAGACGTTCATGTTCCATTGGCAGCGGGCGACGCTTGCGGTGCATGTGCCGCCGCGGTTGCTGGACCTGGCGGTGCAGCAGACGAATCTGTGCGTGCATCTGCTGGCGCATCCGGCGATGGCGCATTTCCCGGGCGGAACGAAGGCGGCGGCGGTGGCTGCGGCGAAGGCGAGCATGGCGACGCTGCGTGGGCGGCTGGGCGACGACCCGAAAGGGTGGAAGTGGGGGATTGTGCACGTGGCACACTGGAAGCATCCGATCACTTCGGCCGATCTCGGGGCGGATTTCGACATCGGGCCGGCGGCGCTGGATGGCGGGTCGCATACCGTGCGCAACACCGGCGGGGAGCTGCCGCCGCATGCGGCGAGCTCGGGGGCGGAGTATCGGATCGTGGCGGACTTCGCCGAGCCCCGGTCGTTCCTGGCGGTGCAGAATATCGGCAACTCCGGCATTCCGGGCAGCCCGCACTATCGCGACCAGTTCGAGCCGTTCGTGAAGGGGGAATACCACGTGGTCCACCTCGACCGGTCGGCGATCGAGAAGGATCTGGAAAGCACGACTACGCTGGAACCGTAATCGGCGCATAGACGTGAAGACCAGGAAGGCTGGGCGCGGCCCCGACCCGCCAGGTCGGTTGCGCGCCGTAGCGCGACCGGGCGGGCCCCGCGACCTCCATACTG
>JANPIH010000102.1:0-4282 GCA_031424895.1 Rhodospirillales bacterium | reverse complement strand
GCCCGACAACATCAGCCTGCTGCGCCTGCCACCCTATGCGCCGGAACTGAACCCGGTCGAGAATGTCTGGGAGTATCTGCGGGCTAACAAGCTCAGCATGGTGGTCTGGGACAGCTACGACGCCATCCTCGAAGCCTGTCGCGATGCCTGGAACTGGCTCATCGCAGACCCAAAGCGAATCGCTTCAATTACGAAAAGGCCTTGGGCATCGGTTTGGAATTAGGGCGGTTGGTATTAGTTGGCGGGGTTTTTTGTATCGCCGGCGATGTCGGTGGCAAGGCCAGGAGGCCCGATTTGGCGCCGACTTCCTGCTTTTGGACGGAGTCCGGGGCGTCATGCGCCGACCGCGAGCCGCTTCGGCAACCGAACCAGGTTGTAGGCGGCCATGGCAAAGGTGAACTGCCAGGCGATCTTCGGCACGTCGCGGTGGCGGGCCTTGCGCAGACCGGCGACGGTCTTGGCCCAGCCATGCCGCAAATAAGAGCGGCTAGAGGCGCAGTTGGGGGGCGGCCGCCGGCGCAGGAAACGGTTGCGTTGGTGTCGCACTGCCGGCCGGTGGCTGCGGTGCGGGCTGCGCCTGAAAAGGTTGAGTCGGCACCGACGGCTCAAGCGTAGCGGCACAGGTGTTAAGTGCGGCGATTGCTCGGCCGCTGCCAGCCAGGCCGCCGGTCCATACCACTTCATTGCCATCCGGAAAAAACACCTGCAACACCTGCCCGTCGCGCAGCGCGCGGATGAATGCCAACGCCTGCTCATAGGACATCTGCATCGCCATAGCGCGTCCGGACCCGGTCATCTGGCCTTGCATCTGATCGCGGTAGTCGAACTTAAATTGGACCGTGACCTCTGTGTTGTCGGGGATCATCCAACTATCCTTGCGCAGTTCGACTTGCAGCCCCGGCATGCCCGAAAACTGCTGGATCGCCACCCGTCGGCCATCTGCGCCGGTCGTGGCAATGCCGCACACCCGTCGCTCATCCTCGCTTGTGCCGCTATAAGCGGACCACAGGCCAGACCGGTAGATTTCGGTCGTCTGGGCGCTAGCCGCGGGCGCCGCTACGCAGGCAAACGCCACGAAGATCGCGGTTGTGCCTAATTCCTGCAATTTCATCTGCCGACCTCCGTACTTCGCAGTGCCAAGAAACCTCAGTATCGATACGGTCGGTAACGCGGTGGGGGCGTAGCGTAGTAGTAGCCGGGCGGAGGCCGGCGCTCGTAATCGGGCTGTGGCTGAGGGGCGTAGTAGCTCGGCTGCTGCTGTGGTGCGTAATAGCCTGGCTGCGGCCGGGTCTCATCATACTCCTGCAGTGGCCGTTCGTCGTAATAGCCCTGCTGCGGCTGACCCTGGTAATAGCCCGGCGGCGTGGTGGCCGCACCTCCAAGCGCACCGACGGCGCCGCCGATGAGTGCGCCAGCCAAGGCGCCCCGGCCGCCGCCTGCCACGCCGCCCAACGCGGCGCCAGCACCAGCCCCTAGAGCCGCCCCACCGACTGTCCTTTGGGCGGGGTCATAAGGGTTCGTGCACCCCGCCACCGGCAGTGCAACGCTGCTTGCTAGCAGGAGGGTCTGCACGAGGTGGCGCATTGTTCAATCCTTGACGAAGCCTACCTGTGGTCACTCGGCTGCGACTATCGCAGAGGGATCTGTACACCGATTTGAGTCTAGATGGCGCCTACAATCGTAGCGACGCCAGCGATCGCGAGGAGCACGCCCGCGCTCCGGCCAATCAGGCGCTCAGCCGGGAACAGCTTTTCGGCCAGAACCAGCCCAGCGAGCAGTGCAATCCAAACAAGGTTCATCACCCCGACCACGAACAGCAACAGCATGAGCGACCAGCAGCAGCCGACACAGAAGGCTCCATGCTCGGCACCCATACGGAAGGCCCCGGCAGTCCCCGGACGCCAGCGAAACATGAAGAAAGAGAGGGGGGCGCGGCATTTCTGCAGGCACTCATCCTTCACCGGCAGCCATTGGTAAACGCCCGCAAGGATAAGCAGCCCACCGCTGAGCCAGCGGCTGGACGATGCCATCGTCGGCGACAGGAGCATCGCCTGCTCCAGTGTCGCCTGCAGCAGCGTTGCCCCAAGGCTGAAGGCGGCCCAGACCGCCAAGTATCCGGTTGTGAAGATCCAGACAGCCGGCGCTGCGCTGCCCGCCGCTCGGTGCTTCCGCGCCAAGCCGGCGTAGAGCACAATCGCCGGTAGCGCGCTGGGCAGCATCATTGCCACCATCATGACGGCCCACATGACGAAGGTCATGCCCAGCGCCGCAGGTGACCACGGAGCCGCCATTGCGGGCATGGCCGTGCCCATGGCGCTGCCCATGCCCTCGATGGTGTGCATCCGGGTGGCATCGACCCATAGGTAGAGCCAAGCAAGGACCACCAAGCTGAGTAGACCGGCGGAAATGACTAGGCGGTCGCGACGCAGGTGGCCGCCGGCCGCGCCGGACATGGACGTCAGCCGCTCCAGGCGAAGCGGGTGAAGTGGCCGTTGCGTGTGCCGGTCGCGTCGTCCCAGTCGATGCCGAAGGCGTGCATTCGGCTGCGTGTCGCCTTAGCCAGGGAGAGGCGGGGTGAGACTGGATGGACCGTGTTCTCGAGGCAGATGGCCTCGCCGGGGCGAGATGCGCTAGGCACACCTTCAATAGCTTGGTCCACCAATTCGCCGGCACTGACGGAGTGCGTCATCCCGTTCGACTCGAAGACAATAGGGCGCTTCTCGACGCCACGGAACTCGCCGACCAGTGGCCCGAGCGCGGCCATGGGCCCGCCTGCAGCGCCAGTGGCGATCCCGGTGATGGCTTCCACCTGCGCATCACTCGCGCGCTCATCGACGATCAAGCCAACCTTGATGTTGCCGTCGGCCATGATGCCGGGGCTGTGCAGCATGACAATGAAGGACATGCCGGACAGGTCGACATCGCCCTTGCGCCCGGCCGAAACCCTCATGCCGATCGCTGCCTTGCAGTCACCCTCAGTCGGCATCGCCGCGAGATTTGCCGTTATGCAGGGGCACAGAAAACTGCAGTTGCAGGTTTCGATGTAGTCGCCCTCGATCTGCCAGCTTGCCATCGTCGTCCTCCTGGTAAGGAAAGCTTGAAGGCACGGCAGAGTTAACAGCCGCCAGTAGCGCCACCATACGAGGGTGACACGACGGATTTCCAGGATTTTCCCATAGCGTTGCCGGTGTGACCCGCCGCATCCAAAAGGACACGCCCAGCCGGTTTCCGGACACGCCGCCAGGAACGCCGCCCGGTTGGTGAACCGGTGGTAGGTCGTAATCCACATGGCGGGACTCCTACGGGGCAGTGAGCTGCTGCAGCGCGGCATCGGGAACACAGATGGGCGCGTAGACGAAGGCCCGGTGCACCGCGTTGCTGAGGGTGCCGGCTGACGAGGACGACCAGGGCGCGCAGCCGACGGCAATGCGGGCGACGGAGGCAAACGGCCCGGCGAGGGCCATCGACGTAATGGACCCGCCATCAATGCAATGGGCGATCCGGCTGGAGGTCCAGGCAACGCCGTAGCGATAGATCGTCCCCGGCACCCAAGCGGCACAGGGCGTGGCCGCACACGGTATCGCCATCGAGCCAAAAGGCGGTATCGAAGTTGACCTGAGGCCATGGTCATTCGGAAAGCAGCAGCACTCGCGGAGCTAAACGTTCGAATGGTAGCGTGGCCGTCCCCGCGCAATTAGGAGGAACAGCTGCACTATCTTTGGACCACGACTCAGCGTGGCGTTGGTGTGCTGCCGTGCGACCGCGGGGGTGTACCAGGACTTACAGCGGCATAGCGCTGCGGTCCCTACGGCCCGTCGCGGTTCTGCGCAGTGAACTCGGCCCCAGCGTGTTACCGTGGGTTTCGGTGAATATTCTAGTAGTGGTCAATCACGCCAGCCCCATGGACCATGACTGCACTGGGGTCGATCCTCAACGCTGCATCGCATGCGGCGTCCCAGAAATCCGGCTGGAGCCTAAGCGCCTCCATGTAGCTGATCTTCACTTTCCGTCCCTGCAGGCCGATCGTCGTTTTGGAGCTTGGTATCGCAGCTAGAAGCACTTGGCTCACCTCACCATCGGAGAGCAACGCCCACCGAATTCGATCCCTTGGGCCGTAGTCCAGTACTGCATCACACATCTGGCGTTGCATTTCGGCTTGCCTCCGTCTGAATGAGATCGCCTCAATAGGTTTGAACTGCTGATCGAGCGAGGAACCCGAATTGTTCGCCCGACCCCGTCCCGGTTGCGCAAAAAGCGATTTTGCGCAGGGCCTGCCGGTGCG
>JANPIH010000101.1:0-3084 GCA_031424895.1 Rhodospirillales bacterium | reverse complement strand
CGCCGAACACCGCCACCGTCTCGCCCTGCTGGACAGCCCGTGCCAGCCGGTCCGCCGCCGCGTCCATGTCGATCAGGCGCGACGGGTCAGGCAGCAACGCTCGCAGCGTGGGCTCCAGGAAGTGGGCCGCCTCCTCGATGGCGACCCCGCGCCCGGCCAGCAGCCGCGCGACCACTTCGTCGAGCCCCAGGCGCTGGGCGATCGCCAGCCCCGTGCGCGCCTCGCCCTCGCGCCACACCCAGCGTCGGCCCGACAGGCTGCGTCCCACCCCGAGCGCCAGGGCCGGCGCAGGGGCAGGGGCGTTCATGGTCGGTCCGGGTCCCTAGTTCGGGGTCCAGGTCTTCGTGGAAAAATTGTGGTGCGCCTCGATGTATCGCACCGTGCCCGACTTGCTGCGCATCACCACCGAATGCGTCATCGCGCCATGGCCATAGCGCCGCACACCCTTCAGCATCGCGCCGCTGGTCACCCCGGTCGCCGCGAACATCACGTCGCCGCGCGCCATGTCCATGATCGACAGCACCTTGTGCGGATCGGCCAGGCCCATCTCACGAGCGCGCGCGATTTGTGCGTCATCCTCGAAGATCAGCCGCCCCTGCATCTGCCCGCCGATGCAGCGCAACGCCGCGGCGGCCAGAACGCCCTCCGGCGCGCCGCCGGAGCCCATGTAGATGTCGATCTCGCTGTCCATCTGCGCGGTCGCCACCACGCCGGCCACGTCGCCGTCGCTGATCAGCATGATGCGCGCGCCGGCCTCGCGCACCTTGGCGATCAGCTCCTTGTGCCGGTCGCGGTCCAGGATACAGGCGACCAGGTCGGAGATTTCGCGGTTCTTGGCCCGCGCCAGGTTGCGCAGGTTCACGTGCACCGGCGCCTCGATGTCCACGATGCCGTCTGGCAGCCCGCCGCCGACGGCCAGCTTGTCCATGTAGATGTCGGGCGCATGCAGGAAATTGCCGTGCTCGGCCAGCGCCACCACGGCCATGGCGTTCGGCCCGCCCTTGGCGGTCAGCGTGGTGCCCTCCAGCGGATCGACAGCGATATCCATCTTCGGCCCGCCGGCGCCTACCTTCTCGCCGATGAACAGCATCGGCGCCTCGTCCATCTCGCCCTCGCCGATCACCACCGTGCCGTCGATCGCCACAGTGTCGAACGCCGCGCGCATCGCGGTCACGGCAGCGCCGTCGGCGTCGTTCTTCTTGCCCAGCCCCATCCAGCGGCTGGCGGCCAGGGCCGCGGCCTCGGTGACGCGCACCAGCTCCAGCGCCAGGTTGCGGTCGGTCACGGTCTCGGGAACGGAGGTATCGGCCATGGTGGCTCTCCCTTGTGCGTTTCTTGTCTCAGGTCGGCTCGATGCGGATCAACGCCGGCGCTTCCAGCACCGCGCCCAGCGCCGCGATCCGCGTGATCGCCGCGCGCATCGCGGCCTCGCTGGTTTCGTGCGTGGTCAGCACCACCGGCACCGCCTCGCCCGGCGAGCGCCCGCGCTGCAGCATGCTCTCCATCGAAATCCCGGCATCGCGCAGCACGGCCGACACATCGGCGATCACGCCCGGGCGGTCCACCACCATCAACCGCAGGTAGAACGGCCCGACATGCGCCTCCATCGGCACGGAGGGTGCAGCGGTCAGCGCGCCGGAGGCCGCACCCCATACCGGCGTCGCCCGCCCGCGCGCGATATCCACCAGGTCCGCCACCACCGCCGATGCCGTCGGGCCGGCACCGGCGCCGCGGCCTTCCAGCATCACGCGGCCGACGAAATCGCCCTCGGCCACCACCGCGTTGAAGACCCCGTCGACCCGCGCGATCGGCGCATTGGCCGGCACCATGCACGGATGCACCCGCGTCTCGATGCCCGCCTCGGTCTGCCGCGCCAGGCCCAGCAGCTTGATCCGGTAGCCGAGCTCGCCGGCGAAGGCGATGTCCAGCGCCGAGATCCGCCGGATACCTTCCACATACACCGAGCCGAAATCCACCGGCCGCCCGAACGCAAGTGCGGCCAGGATCGCCAGCTTATGCGCGGCATCGATGCCGTCCACGTCGAAGGCCGGGTCAGCCTCGGCGTAGCCGAGCTTCTGCGCGTCGGCCAGCACCTCGGCGAACTCCCGCCCGCGCTCGCGCATCACCGTCAGGATGTAGTTGCAGGTGCCGTTCAGGATGCCGGCCACGCTCTTGATACGGTTGCCCGCCAAGCCTTCGCGCAGCGCCTTGATCACCGGGATGCCGCCGGCCACCGCCGCCTCGAACGCCAGCGTCACGCTGGCCTTCTCCGCCGCCGCCGCCAGTGCCGCGCCATGCACCGCGAGCAACGCCTTGTTGGCCGTCACTACCGGCTTGCCCGCCGCGATCGCGGCCTCCACCAGCGCCTTCGCCGGCCCCTCGGACCCGCCGATCACCTCGACCACCACATCTACGCCGGCGTCGCCGGCCAGCGCCACCGGGTCGTCGTACCAGCGCAGCCCGGTCAGCGGCACGCCGCGGTCGCGCGAACGGTCGCGCGCGGAAACGGCGGTCACTGCGATCGGCCGCCCGGCGCGTGCGGCGATCAGCTCGGCGTTCTGCCGCAACATGGTCAGCACGCCACCGCCGACGGTGCCAAGCCCGGCAATACCGATGGACAAAGGACGGGTCATGCGCGGCACTCCGGGCGGCAGGGAAGAAACGGCACGGCGCGAACCGCCGTGGCCGGGCGACACTTAGCGTTTCGCGTGGCGCCGGCCCAGGGGGGGTAACGAATGGGGGACCAACCGGTCATTCCGCCACCCGCGCGACACCGCCGCGCCCGATCGCCTCGGCCGTCAGGCGGATGGAGGCCATCGGGACGCCGGCCTGCCCCAGCACGGTGGCCATGCCCCGCGCCCGCGCGAACGCCAGCCGCAGCGCGCCGGCCTGGGTGGCGGCATCGCTGGCCTCGCTTTCGCCATACCCCACTACCTGGATATCCCGCCCGCCCCGCGTTCCCGCCAGAAGTCGCAGCGCCGCGGCTGCTCCCTCCGGCAGCACGCCCGAACTCGCGGTAAAGGCCACGCGCACCGGCACACCGGGCCGGAAGGCGGCCTGCGGTGCGGGCGCGGGCGGCGGCGC
>JANPIH010000100.1:0-17464 GCA_031424895.1 Rhodospirillales bacterium | reverse complement strand
CTTCGCAGACATTCGAACCCTGCTGTCAACCGCACGAAAGCAGGGATGGGATGTCCTCCAGACTCTGATGCAAAAGCCAGATCATTTGATCACACGGATCAGGCTGGCTTGAAGCCGCAAGGGCCTACCTGGGCAGTTACTCTTTTTCTTCAGAAAAAGAAGGCCTTCCTCCTACCCGAACACCCCCGCCGCGAGGATCCGCCGGTCTTCGCCCTGCACGATCACCGCATGGCGTTCCCCGGCGGGTGCGGCGGCCGTCACCTGCATCTCGGTCCCGCGCCATTCGCCGAGGTTCTCGATCGTGCGCACGACATTGGCGTTGGCCAGCCGGCGCCCGGCATTCTCGCCGCGCGCCACGGCCGTGGTGTGCAGGGCATCGAAACCCAGCAGCAGCATCTGGCCGCGCCCCGCCCCGGCGCCGATGGTCGCCACCAGGGCACCGTCGCGCCGTGACAGGTGCAGCGGCGGTGCCGGCGGCACCTTGCCAGCCGCGCGGGCCAGGGCGGCCAGCACGCCCGGCCGGTCGGAGCCGACCACGTCGATGTGGCCATCCACCACCATCTGCGGCGTGTAGATGCCGCCGATCGCCGACAGGCCGGCATAGCCGCGCTGCCGCCGGGTCGCGGCCTCCAGTCCGTAGGGATCGCGCCAGCCCAGCCGGTCCCAGTAGGTGACGTGCAAGGCCAGCGCCAGCACGTCCGGCCGGTTCGCTGCCAGTTCGGCCAGCACGGCATCGGCCGGCGGACAGGAGGAACAGCCCTGTGAGGTGAACAGCTCAGCCACTACCAGGCGCGTGGCCGCCCGCACCGGTGCCGGAACCGCCAGCGCGGCCGCAGCCGTCAACATCGCCCGCCGCATCATTGCCATTGCCGCCTCCCGCTGCATCGTAAGACACAGACTCGCCTGGGTGCGGCGCGCTACAGCCGCGCGCGCAGGAAATCGCAGATCGCGTCGTATTCGGCCCGCGCCGCAGCCCCGGTGAAGCGGGCGCGCATGAAGCCGTGAATCATGCCGCGCGCCTCGCGATAGGTCACGTCTACCCCGTCCAGCGCCAGGCGGGAGGCATAGAGCCGACCATCGTCGCGCACCGGGTCGAATTCCGCCGAATGCACGAAGGCCGGCGGCAGGCCGCGATAGTCGGTGGCCAGGGCGGGCCGCGCATAAGGCACGTCGTCACCGCCAGGCAGCAGCATGCGGTAGTATTCGCGACAGGCCGCCGTGGTCAGGCCGAAGCCGATCGCATTGTCCTGGTACGACGGCATCGTCATGTCGGTGCCCGTGACCGTGTAGATCACCGCCTGGGCAGCGATGGCTGGCGCAATTCCCTCGCGCGCCGCCAGGCATAGTGCCACGGCCAGGTGCCCGCCGGCGCTGTCGCCCACCACGGCGATGCGCGCGGGATCGATGCCGAACGCGCCGGGTTGTGCCGCGACATGGCGCAGCACGCCCAGGCAATCGTCGAACGCCGCGGGATGCGGGTGTTCGGGGGTCAGGCGGTAATCCACGCTCACCACCGTGGCCGCGGTCTGGTCGCAGAAACCCCAGGCGATGGGGTCGGAACTGTCCAGGTCGCCCTTCATGAAGCCGCCGCCATGCATGTAAAGCACGCAGCCGCCGCTGGGCCGGGCGGCGCGATAGACGCGCACGGGCACGTCGTGGACCGGCAGCGCCAACACCCTGTCATCCACCAGCATGCCGGCCGGCGGGGGCTGGCCTATCGCCGCGGTGTAGCGGCCCCAGGCGCGGCGTTGCTCCGCGATGGTGGCGCCGCCATAGGCGCCTTTCTGTGCCGCGGTGATCACCGCCATGTCGGGGTGGAGCGCCATCACGCGATCGCCCGGGCCAGGAAGGCATCCATCGTCGCGTTGGCGGCGCGCGAGAGGGCCAGCGGGAAGCTGGTGAAGCCGTGGGCGCCGCCGGGATAGACCGCGAGTTCGGCGGCGTTGCCGGCGGCGGACCAGCGGGTCCACATGAACAGCGAGTCGTCCATCAGCGCGTCCTTGGTGCCGATGGTGAACAGGGCGGGGCACAGGCCGCGCAGATCGGCGTAGAGCGGCGAGATGTCTGGCACGCGGCGGTCGTTCACGCCGGGGAGGAAGGCTTCGGAGAACTTCTCGATGTCCAGCGTGCGCAGCACCAAACGCTCGTTGCCGAAGGCGCGCTGGCTGGGGGTCATGGCGAGGTCGAAGGCGCCGAACACCAGGTTCGCGCCGCGGAAGCCGGCGTAGCCGTGCCTGTCGCGCATTCGCAGCAGGGTGACGGCGGAGAGGTGGCCGCCGGCGGATTCGCCGCCGATGGTCAGCTTCTCGGTGCCGAATTTTTCCTTCGCATGGTGGACCAGCCAGAGGGCGGCTGCCTCGCAGTCGTCGGGGCCGGCGGGATAGGGGTGTTCGGGGGCAAGGCGGTATTCGACGCTGACGCAGGCCATGCCGGTGCTGGCGACGATGCGCTCCAGCATCGGGTCCTGCTGGGTGCTTTCGCCGAGCACCCAGCCGCCGCCGTGGATGTGCAGGTAGACGCCGGTCGGCTTGTCCGGCGCGATGACGCGCAGCTTGATCTTGCCGCCGGGGCCGTCGATCTCCCAGGTTTGCGCGCGGGGCGATTGCGGGGCGAGCGGGAAGGGGCCGCGGCCCTGGCGGCGGGCTTCGCGCATGGTCTCGGCGCCGATATCCCACCATTCGGGCAACGGGGTCATCAGCTTGACGAGCAGGTCGTTGAAGGCCCGCGTTTCCTCGGTGATCGCGCTGTCGGCGAACAGGCCGGGGTCCAGAGGGGTGATCGAGGGCGAGAAGGGCATGGGTTCCTCCGGGGCGGATTTTGGGGAACGGTAGTGCGGGAGTGACCGGGGGGCCAGAGGCAATGGCAGGCTGCGGAGCCATGCAACCTACCTTGAACACGCCCGGCCGGCCGGACGACCATCCTGTTCATGCAGCCCGCGCGATGCCGGTGCTGGCGGGTCCGCTCGGGTGGCGATGGGAGTGGGCGATGTAGAATGCTGATTTAATTATGTTCTTATATTTCGTTACTATTACGTAACGAACAGGACGTGATTGGGCAGTGGTGTAGCTGGGCGATGAAAAATTTCGGGGCCGCGTGCGGGGGGGGGCCAGGAGTGGCGGGGCGCGCGTGGGAGGTGACGGCGCGCAATGCGGCGGGTGGGATTGCCGGTGCGGGAAATGCCGAGCGGGGAAATGCCGAGCGGGGAGATGCCAGGCAGTGCGACCGAAGGGGGGGGCGCCGAGGCGCGCGGGTTCGCGTTGGTCTTCGCCGGGCGCGATGAGGGTGCCGGGACCGGGAGTGCGCGGGCGCCGGGGATTGTACGCGGGCCGGGTGGCGGCGGGGGGGCGCGCGGTGCGGATGGCGGGGGGGCTGGGCAGGGGGAGCTGGCCGGCCTGCCAGAGAGTGACGAGGGTTTCGAGACGGGTGAGGATGCGGATCAGGCAGGCGGTGATGAGGGCGTGCAGGATGGCGAGCGCGCGATGCTCCGCCTGGTTGGCGCGGAGATCGGCGATGAGGGTGGCGATTTGCCTGTCCAGGGGCGGGGGGGATTGAATTAACATGACGTTTTTTTATCTAACCGTCGCGTCCGTTGC
Organism: Rhodospirillales bacterium; assembly: GCA_031424895.1. Lineage (GTDB taxonomy): Bacteria > Pseudomonadota > Alphaproteobacteria > Acetobacterales > Acetobacteraceae > CAMDGX01. The sequence goes on along the minus strand of JANPIH010000100.1, from coordinate 13,871 downwards.
AACAGGAAAAATGCGCGGCGTATAGAATTTCCCGGCAAGCTCTTATTTCCCGGCGGGCCCTTAAAGGATGAGGGTCCAGGGGGCTCGGCCCCCTGGTTCACGCTTTCCGAAGCTGGAACAGCGCCTGTTCGCCGAACATGTTGGCCAGCGCGGGAAAGCGGCGCCAGGGGGAGCGTTGGCCGTCGTCGTCGACGGCGAGCCAGCGTTCGACGACGTAGCCTTCCTGGGTGGCGAGGTCGAAGAAGTCCTGGATGGTGCAGGGGTGGATGTTGGGGGTTTCGTACCAGGGCTTGCCCCAGACGGTGGTGTTGGGCATCCGCCCGGTCCAGAGCAGTTTCCAGCGCAGTTCCCAGTGGCCGAAGTTCGGGAAGCTGACCAGGGCGTGGCGGCCGATGCGGAGCATCTGGCGCAGCACTTCGCGCGGGCGTTCGACGGCCTGCAGGGTGCGGCTGAGCACCACGTAGTCGAAGGCGCCGTCGGGGTATTGCGACAGGTCGGTATCGGCGTCGCCGTGCATCACCGGCAGGCCGTGGGCGACGGCGCGGGTGACTTCGGCCATGTCGATCTCGATGCCGCGGGCGTCGCAGCCATGGGTGCGGTAGAGGTGGTCGATCAGGGTGCCGTCGCCGCAGCCGATATCCAGCACGCGGGCGCCGGGGGCGATCATCTCGGCGATCAGGCGCAGGTCGAGGCGCATGTTCTTGGCGACGTAGCGAACGGGTTCGGCCAGGCGGGCGGCGTCGTTCATGGCGCGATGCCCGCGTGCTCGGCGCAGCCGCCGAGGAAACCGGCCAGGGTGCGGTGGAAATCGGGTTCGTCGAGCAGGAAGGCGTCGTGGCCCTTGTCCGACGCGATCTCGACGAAGCTCACATTGCCGCCGGCGCCGTTCAGCGCGCGGGCGACGGTGCGGCTTTCGGCGGTGGGGTAGAGCCAGTCGCTGCTGAAGCTGATGAGGCAGAAGCGGGTGCGGGTGCCGGCGAAGGCGCGGGACAGGGTGCCGTCGTAGTCGGCGGCGAGGTCGAACCAGTCGCAGGCGCGGGTGATTGTGAGGTAGGAGTTGGCGTCGAAGCGGTGGACGAAGGTGCTGCCTTGGTGGCGGAGGTAGGATTCGACCTCGAACATGTCGTTGAAGACGGCGAGCGAGGTGCTGCGCATGCGGCGGCCGAACTTGCGGGTCAGGGCTTCCTCGGACAGGTAGGTGATGTGGGCGACCATGCGGGCCACGGCGAGGCCGCGGGCGGGCAGCGCGCCGGTTTGCCAGTAGCGGCCCTGCTGCCAGTCGGGATCGGCGAAGATGGATTGGCGGCCGACTTCGTTGAAGGCGATGTTCTGGGCGGAGTGATAGGGGGCGGTGGCGATCGGGACGGCGGCGAACACCGACTCGGGGTAGGTGGCGGCCCATTGCAGGACCTGCATGCCGCCCATGGAGCCGCCGATGACGGCGAAGAGGCGGCTGATGCCGAGTTGTTCGACCATCATCTTCTGGGCGCGCACCATGTCGCGGATGGTGACGGGCGGGAAATCGGTGCCCCAGAGCGTGGTAGTGTCGGTATCCCCATTCCGGGGTGTGCGGGGGCCGGTGGAGCCCATGCAGCCGCCGAGGACGTTGGAGCAGATGACGAAGTAGCGGCTGGTGTCGATCGGCTTGCCGGGGCCGACGACCTGGTCCCACCAGCCGTCCTTGCCGGTGACGGGGTGGGGTTCGGCGACGTACTGGTCCCCAGTGAGGGCGTGGCAGATCAGGATGGCGTTGGTGCACGCGGCGTTCAGCGTGCCGTAGGTTCGGTAGGCGATTCGCACGCCTTCGAGCTCGGTGCGGCAGTCGAGCATCAGCGGCCCGGCGAGGACGAGGTGTTGGTGATCGACGGCCGGGATGGGGGTCTGGTCCATTTCGGCGCAGCATATGCGGATCGCGTGGCCGGCGCGCAACCTTGGCGTGCGCATCCATGGGTGGCGCGGCGGCCACAGGTGCTGCTTTGCAGGGCGGCGGGGTTCGGCTAGGACTTGCGGCCCGCACTTCATGACGGCTCCCTGATGACTCCGACGTCTCCCGATGCTTCTCCGCCGGCCCCGGCTGCGCCTGTTCAGGCGCTTGGTCCTTCGGCGCCTGTCCAGGCGACGGCGCTGGCCGTGCTGCGGGTGGAGCTGGATCGGATCGACGATGCCATCCACGACCTTCTGATGGCGCGCGCGGCGGTGGTGGAGCGCGTGGCGGTGCAGGGTGGCAAGGGGCAGGTGCCGATCCGGCCGGGGCGCGAGGCGGACATCCTGCGGCGGCTGCTGGCGCGCCACGCCGGGCGGCTGCCGAAGCGGCTGCTGGTGCGATGGTGGCGGGAGCTGTTCGCGGCCACGACGAGCATGCAGGGCAGCTATGTTGTTGCAGTGTGCGAAACGGATGCGGGCAGCCCGTTCACCCAGGCTGCCCGCGAGCATTTCGGGGCGCTGACGCCGGTGCGGGTGTATCGTTCGCCGGCGCAGGCGATCGCGGAGATCAGCGCGGGGACGGCGATCTGCGCGGTGCTGCCGCTACCGGAAGATGGCGATGCGGGGGCATGGTGGACGGCGCTGCTGCATCGCGACGAGCCGCGCATTCATGTGATCGCCCGGCTGCCGTTCTGGGCGCCGCGGCCGGAGGGGGCGCCGCAGGTGCAGGCGCTGGTGGTGGCGGCCGTGGCGCCGGATGCCAGCGCGCGGGACCGCACTCTGATCGGGCTGGAACTGACCGGCGAGAGCAGCCGCGCGCGGCTGACCGCGGCGCTGACCGCCGCCGACCTGCTGCCGCTGCAGACCATCCTGCGCCGCGATCCGGCCGCCACGGTGGTGCTGGTGGAGGTGGAGGGGCTGGTGGGCGAAGACGATCCGCGGCTGGGCCGCCTGGGCGATGTTGCCCGCCGCCCGGTGGTGCTGGGCGCCTATGCCGTGCCCGTGGAGGGAGAATCCGCATGACCGACACTTCGATTCCTACGGCGCCGCGGCCGCATGACTCCGCTCGCCCGCTGCCGCATGACTCCGCCCGCCCGCTACCGCGGGACGCGGTGATGCAGATCCATGGCTATGTTGCCGGCGAGGCGAAGCTGCCGGGCATCAACCGCATCATCAAGCTGTCGTCCAATGAGGGGGCGTTCGGGCCGCCGCCGGCAGCCCAGGCGGCGTATGCCAAGGTGGCCGGGGAGTTGCATCGCTATCCCGATGGCGGGTCAGTCGGGTTGCGCCAGGCGCTGGGGGCGCGGTGGGGGCTCAATCCGGCGCGGATCGTGTGCGGCACCGGGTCGGACGAGCTGATCAGCCTGATCTGCCATGTGTATGGCGGGCCGGGGACCGAGATTTTGATGAGCGCGCATGGGTTCACCATGTACGAAATCGCCGGGATGTTCTCCGGGGCGGCGGTGACCAAGGTGGCGGAGCGCGACCTGACCACCGATGTGAGCGCCATGCTGGCGGCGGTGACGCCCGAGACGCGGATCGTGTTCGTGGCGCATCCGAACAATCCGACCGGCACGATGTTGCCGCAGGGGGAGGTGGCGCGGCTGCGGGCGGGGCTGCGGGGGGATATCCTGCTGGTGCTGGACAGCGCCTATGCGGAATACGTCGAGGCGGCCGACTATGACGCCGGCGCACAGTTGGTCGATGCCGGCGAGAACACGGTGATGCTGCGGACGTTCAGCAAGGTGTTCGGGCTGGGCGGCATGCGGGTGGGCTGGGGCTATATGCCCGAGGCGGTGGCCGATGCGCTGAACCGGGTGCGCGGGGTGTTCAACGTGAACCTCGCGGCGCAGGCGGCGGCGGTGGCGGCGCTGGAGGAGCCGGGCTGGGTGGAGAAGTGCCGGGCGCACAACACCGAGTGGCGGGCGCGGCTGAGCGGGTCGCTGGAGGCGGCGGGCATCAAGGTGTGGCCGAGCGAGGGGAACTTCCTGCTGGCTGATTTCGGCACCGCCGAGCGGGCGAAGGGGGCGGATGCGTTCCTCAAGTCGCGCGGCATCATCGTGCGCGGGATGGCGGCGTATGCGTTGTCGCATTGCCTGCGCATCACGGTGGGCACCGCGGAGGAATGCGGCCTGGTGAGCGACGCGCTTGCCGCCTTCATGAAGGGCTGACCGTGCCCTCGATTCCTGGGGCCGAGCCCCTGTTCAAGCGCCTGGCGCTGGTCGGCGTCGGCCTGATCGGCAGCTCGGTGGCGCGCATCGCCATGGAGAAGCGGGAGATCGCCGGCGAGGTGGTGGCGAGCGCGCGCACGCAGGCGACGCTTGACCGGGTGTTGGAGCTGGGCATTGCCGACCGGGTGGAACTCGATCCCGGCCGGGCCGTAGTGGGGGCGGATTGCGTGATGCTGTGCGCGCCGGTGGGCGCCTATGCCGCGCTGGCCGAGGCGATCGCGCCGCACCTGTCGCCGGGGTGCATCGTGACGGATGTCGGTTCCACCAAGCAGAGCGTGATCCGCGATGTGGGGCCGCTGATTCCGGGCGGGGTGCATTTCGTGCCGGCGCATCCTGTTGCGGGGACCGAATACTCGGGGCCGGATTCCGGTTTCACGACGCTGTTCCAGGGGCGCTGGTGCCTGTTGACGCCGCCGCCGGGGACCGACGAGGTGGCGGTGGAGAAGATCTCCGAGTTGTGGCGACGCTGCGGCTCCATGGTGGAGAGCATGGAGGCGGGGCACCATGACCGGGTGCTGGCGATCGTTTCGCACCTGCCGCATCTGCTGGCGTTCACCATCTGCAACACCGCCGAGGGGCTGGAGGACGAGAGCCGGCAGGAGGTGTTGAAGTTCGCGGCCTCCGGCTTCCGCGACTTTACCCGCATCGCGGCGTCGGACCCGGTGATGTGGCGGGACATATTCCTGAACAACCGCGAGGCGCTGCTGGAGATGCTGGCGCGGTTCATGGAGGACGCACAGGCGATGGCGCGCGCGGTGCGGTGGGGCGACCCCAGCTTCATCGAGAGCAGCATCCAGCGAGGGCGGGTGATCCGCCGCAGCCTGATCGAGCTTAAGCAGGCCTGACGGGCAGAGCGGCACTCCTGGCGCATATAAAGCATCGCCGGGGTTTGGGTATTGTACCGAGCCTCGTTGACTTCAACGCATAGACCTAAAGCAAGGTTGGGCGCTGCCCAAGCCCGCCAGGGGCCAAGCCCCTGGACCTTATCCTTTTGGAGAATATTGGGGATCATACCAATCCCTGGAATGGCCGGAAGGGTCGGCCATTCCAGGGGTTGGCATTACTCCGCCCCGAACGCTTCGCCGTTGAGGGGGGCGGCATTGCTGTTGGCGGGTTGGGGGCGGGGCACGACGCGGAAGAGGCTGGGGTCGGCGATCATGTAGCCTTGGCGGCGGGCCGAGAGGATGATCCGGTCGGAGGCGCCCTGGCCGGCGAGTTTGCGGCGCAGCTTCATGACCAGTTGGTCCACGGCGCGGTCGTCGGCGTGGAGCGGGCGCTTCAGGGCGATACGGCTGAGCCATTCGCGCGAGACGGAGACGCCGCCGGCGTCGAGCAGGGTGTCCAGCGCGGACATTTCGGCTTCGGTGAGGGGCGTGCGTTCGCCGGTTGAGCCGATGAGGCAACGCTGGGCGGAGTCGATGTAGATGCGCAGCGTGCGGTCGGACTGGGGGCGGTTCATGCGGCGGTGCAGGGCGCGGATGCGGGCGACCAGTTCGCGGGTGGGGGCGGGCTTGATCATGTAGTCGTCGGCGCCGGTATCGAGCGCCATGACTCGGGCGGATTCCTCGTCGTTGGCGGTGAGCAGGATGATGCCGCAATCGCCGGCGGCGGCGAAACGCTCGACGAGGTCGAAGCCTTCGACATCGGGCAGGCCGAGATCGACGAGGGCGATGTCGGGCTGGAAGCTTTCCTTCTGGACCCAGGCCTCGGCGCCGGTTTCGGCGAGTTCGACGTCCATGCCGGATTGCAGGAGCACGGACTGGACAGTGATGGCCACGGTCCGCACGTCCTCCACCACCAGCACGCGAATGCGCGCGGCCGCCTTGGTCGGTTTGCGGAGGGTGGGGCGCAGCATGAGCGGAGGGGGGAGGGCCATCAGGGCATACTGTCCGTTGTTCGTGGCGTGGCGCCGCCATGATGCCACAGTCATTGCCGATCTGCATCAGCAACATGTTCGCAAGCCAGTCAAGGCGGCCGCGGTGCTGCGAGGGCCTTGGACGCAGGTGGTCGCGCGACGGGGAGAAACTGCGGCCCTGGCGTTAATCTGGGATTAACGCGGTTCCAGAAAGGTTACATTGGATCACGAAATACGCGCGGGGCCGCGGATTTCGGCGGGGTTGGGCCGGCGGGGGGGTTAGACGCCTGCCAGGCTGCGCCATTCCTCTTCGGTGGCGGTGCGCACGCCGAGCTCGGCGGCTTTCTTTGCCTTGGAGCCTGCGTCGGCGCCGAGGACGACGAGGTCGGTCTTTTTCGAGACGCTGTCGGTGACGCGGGCGCCGAGCGACTCGGCCAGCGCCTTGGCTTCGGGGCGGGTCATGGTGACCAGGGTGCCGGTGAAGACGACGATCTTGCCGGCCAGTTCGCCGCGGGCGCGGGCCGGGGCGGTGGCGGGTTCGACGGCGCGGAGCTGGGCGCGGAGTTCGGCCAGCGTGTCGCGGTTGTGCTGCTCGGCGAAGAAGGCGGCGAGTTCGTCGGCGATGGCGGTGCCGATGCCGATGATGCTGCCGAGATCGCTGCGGGCCTCGCTGCCGATGGTGACGGCCTGTTCCATCTGGGCGACCCAGTTGTCGTAGGTGGCGTAGTGGCGGGCCAGGAGGCGGGCGTTCTGCTCGCCGATGCGGCGGATGCCGAGGGAGAAGATGAGGCGGGCCAGCGGGATGGTGCGGCGGGCCTCGATGGCGGCGGCTAGGTTGCGGGCGGAGAGGTCGCCCCAGCCTTCGCGGGCGGCGATGGCCTGTTCGTGGGCGGGGAGGCGGAATATGTCGGCGGGGCTGGCGACGATGCCGTCGGCGTGGAACTCGCGGATGGATTTCTCGCCAAGGCCGTCGATGTCGAAGGCGTTGCGGGAGACGAAGTGGATCAGGCGCTCCTCGACCTGGGCGCGGCAGGTGAGCCCCCCGGTGCAGCGGCGGACGACCTCCCCGGCGGGGCGGACGGCGATGGATTGGCATACGGGGCAGTGGGTGAGGGGCTGCCATTCGGCGGGGCCGCGGGGGGCGGTGGCGACGACGCCGACCACCTGGGGAATGACGTCGCCGGCGCGCTGGATGGTGACGGTGTCGCCGATGCGCACGCCAAGCCGGAAAATTTCATCCTCGTTGTGCAGGGTGGCGCGGCCGACGAGGACGCCGCCGACGTTGACGGGCTTGAGGCGGGCCAGCGGGGTCAGCGCGCCGGTGCGGCCGACCTGGATCGTGATGTCCTGGACGATGGTGGTGGCCTGTTCGGCGGGGAATTTCCAGGCGACGGCCCAGCGCGGGGCGCGGCCGACGAAGCCGAGGCGGGATTGCAGGGCGAGGTCGTTTATCTTGTACACCACGCCGTCGATGTCGTAGTCGAGCGTGGCGCGCTGGGTGGCGATCTCGGTGTGGAAGGCGGCGGCCTGCTCGGGGGTTTCGAGCGTGCGGGAGAGGGGATTCACATCGAAGCCCCAGTCGCGGAGCAGGTCCAGCCAGGCGGAGTGGGTGGCGGCGGGACGGGTGCTGGCTTCGCCCATGGCGTAGGCGAACATGCGTAGCGGGCGGGCGGCGGTGATGTTGGGGTCGAGCTGGCGCAGGCTGCCGGCGGCGGCGTTGCGGGGGTTGGCGAAGACCTTCTCCCCGGCGGCTTCCTGGGCGGCGTTCATGGCCAGGAAATCGGCCTTGGTCATGAAGATCTCGCCGCGGATCTCGATATGGGCGGGGGTTTCGCCGGCGAGGGTGGCGGGGACGGATTTCAGGGTGCGGATGTTGGCGGTGACGTCTTCGCCGACCATGCCGTCGCCGCGGGTGGCGGCGCGGACGAGGCGGCCGTGGTTGTAGGTGAGGGAGACGGAGAGGCCGTCGATCTTAGGTTCGGCGACCAGGGCGAGCGGGGCGTCGGCGGCCAGGCCGAGGAAGCGGCGGGCGCGGTCGGTGAAGACGGTGAAGTCATCGGCGTCGAAGGCGTTGTCGAGCGAGAGCATTGGTGCGCCGTGGGCGGCCTTGGCGAAGCCGCTGGTGGCGGGGGCACCGACGCGGTTGCTGGGGGAGTCCGGGCGGATGAGGCCGGGGAAGCGGGTTTCGAGTGCTGCGTTGCGGGCGCGCAGCGCGTCGTATTCGGCGTCGGTGATCTCCGGGGCGTCGTGTTCGTGGTAGGCGCGGTCGTGGCGGGCGATCTCGGCGGCTAGGTGCGCGAGTTCGGTGGCGGCTTCGGACTCGTCAAGTGCGTCGATAGGCTTGGTGTCGGTCATGGCGGCCTTGGAAGTGAGGAAGGAAGGCCTTCTTTTTCTGAAGAAAAAGAAGCAAAAAGACTTTTGTTCTTCAGGTGCGTAACTGCCGTGGATGGGGGATCCGGCGGCGACGCTGCAGAGGGGAAAAGTTTTTTGGTTCTTTTTTTCAAAAAAGAACTGCTTGCTTTCTTCTCTCCCTAGAGGGTGGCCAACAGGCTGTCGGCGGCGGCGCGGGCCTGTTCGGTGACGGTTTCGCCGGCGAGCATGCGGGCGATCTCCTCGCGGCGTTCGGGGCGGGTGAGCATTTCGACGCGGGTTTCGGCGCGGCCGCGGGCGACCTGCTTCAGGACGCGCATGTGGGCGGCACCGCGGGCGGCGACCTGGGGGGAGTGGGTGACGAGCAGGACCTGGACGCCCTCGGCCACGCGGGCGAGGCGCTCGCCGACGGCTGCCGCCGTGGCGCCGCCGATGCCGCTGTCAACCTCGTCGAACACCAGGGTGGGGACGGTGGAGCCGCCGGCGAGCACGACCTTGAGGGCCAGCATGAGGCGGGAGAGTTCGCCGCCGGAGGCGACGCGGGCGAGGGGGCCGGGGAGCTGGCCGGGGTTGGTTGAGATGAGGAAGCGCACCGAGTCCGCACCGCCGATGCCCCAGCCGGATTCGGGCAGGGCGGCGACCTCGGCGACGAAGCGGGCGCGTTCCAGCTTGAGCGGGGGGAGTTCGCGGGCGGTCGCCTTTTCCAGCCGGGCCGCCGCGGCCTGGCGGGCTTCGGTGAGGCGGGCGCAGGCGGCAACGTAGCTGGCGCGGGAGGTGGCCACGGCGCGTTCGAGCCCGGCTACTTCCTCCGCTCCGGTTTCCAGTGCGGCGAGGCGGGATTGGAGGCTGGCGAGCAGGCCCGCGAGTTCGGCCACGGCGATGGAGTGCTTGCGGGCGGCGGCACGAAGGGCAAAGAGGCGTTCCTCGGCGGCTTCGAGGCGGCGGGGGTCGGCCTCCACGTCCTGGGCGAGGCGGTTCAGCAGGGTTTCGGCCTCCGACAGCGCGGCCTCGGCGGCTTCCAGTGCTGCGAGCGCGGGCTGCGCGGGGTTGGGGGTGTCGGGGGCGGCGTTGGCGGGGATCAGGCGCTGCAGGGCGCGGCCGGCGGCGCGCAGGGCGGCGGCGGGGCCGGCATTGCGGCTGCGGCCGGATTGCGGGGCGAGTTCGGACAGGGCCGCGGCGACGGCCTCGGCGCGGCGTTCGCCCTGTTGCAGCGATTGGCGTTCCTCGGCGAGGCGGGTTTCCTCGCCTTCCTCCGGGGCGAGGCGGGAAAGCTCCTCGACGGCGTGGCCGAGCCACTCGCGGTCGCGCTCGGCCGCCGCGATGGCCTCGCGCGCGGCGGCGAGTGCGGCGGTGGCCTGGCGCAGGGTACGCCAGTCGGCAGCGGCCTGGGCGCGCAACTTCTCGGGGACACCGAAGGCATCGAGCAGGGCGGCGTGGCCGGCGGGGTCGGCGAGGCCCATCTGGTCGTGCTGGCCCTGGACCTCGACGAGCAGGCCGCCGAGGCGGCGCAGCAGGGCGGCGCTGACCGGCTGGTCGTTGACGAAGGCGCGGGAGCGGCCGTCGCGGGCGACGATGCGGCGCAGCACGACCTCGTCTTCCGGCTCGATGCCTTGTTCGGCGAGGAGCTCAAAGGCCGGGTGGGTGCGGGGCGGGGCGAATACGGCGGCGACGGAGGCCTGTTCGGCCTCCGCGCGCACGAGCCCCTGTTCGGAGCGCGCGCCGAGGGCCAGGCCCAGGCTGTCGAGCAGGATCGACTTGCCGGCGCCGGTTTCGCCGGTGAGGACGGTGAGGCCGGGGCCGAAGGACAGGTCGAGGCGCTGGATCAGCACCACGTCGCGGATCGAGAGGGCTGTCAGCATGGCGTACCGCCCCCTGCCGACGGGATCAGAAGACCGAGCGCCACATGCGCTGCAGCATGCCGGGTTGCTCGCGGGGGGTGCGGTCGCCGTTCGCAGAAGCTGCGCCGGCGGCGACAAGGTTGTCGTAGCTGTTGGAATACCAGGAGCTGCCCGGGTAGTTGTGTCCGAGCACGGCGGCTGTTTGGCGGGCCTGGTCGGTGAGTCCGAGCAGCAGGTAGATCTCGGTGAGGCGGTGCAGCGCCTCGGCGGCGTGGTTGGTGGTTTGGTAGTCCTCGACCACGCGCTGGAAGCGGTTGATGGCCGCGGTGTAGAGCTTCTGGTTCAGGTAGTAGCGGCCGACTTCCATCTCCTTGCCGGCGAGGTGGTCGCGGGCGAGGTCGATCTTGAGGCGGGCGTCGCGGCCATAGGCGGATTCCGGGAAGCGGTTCACGACTTCCTGCAGCGCGCCCATCGCTTCCTGGGTGGCGCGCTGGTCGCGCTGCACGTCGGCGATCTGTTCGTAGTGGGCGAGGGCACGCAGGTAGTAGGCGTAGCTGATGTCGCGGTGGGCTGGATGGAGCTGGATGAAGCGGTCCAGCGTCGCGATGGCCTGGCTGTATTTGTTCTGCAGGTATTCGGCGTAGCCCTGCATGAGCTGGGCGTTCACGGCCCAGGAGGAATAGGGGTAGTTCTGCTCGACCAGGTCGAACTGCCGGGCGGCGGTGCCATGGCGGCTGGCGGTGAGGGCGTCGACGCCGCGGTTATAGAGCACCTCGGGCGCGGGAATGGTGATCTCGTCGGCGGTGGGGGTTCTTTCCGCGAAGGGATTCAGCGACGACATCGTCTCGCAGCCGCCGAGCGGCAGGGCGAGCAGCACGAAGAGGGCGGCGCAGGCGGGGCGAGGCATCGGGCGATTCCGGACGGGACAGACCCCGCTTATAGCATGTGCGGCGCGCGGGCGAAGCCCGGGGACGTGGGTTCGAAGCCCGGGGCGTGGCGCCGCGCGGGCCTGGCAGGGAGAGGTCAGGCCTGGGCGGCGCGGCGGGGCGAGGCGGTTTCGATGGGCAGGGCGCCGCCGACCTGGCGCCAGTTGGCGGGGTCGGCGAAGAGGGCGCGCAGCAGGCGGTTGTTGAGGCCGTGGCCAGGGCGGTGGGCGCGCAGGCCGGCATGCAGGGTGGCGCCGGCGAGGGCGAGGTCGCCGACCGTGTCGAGCAGCTTGTGACGCACGAACTCGCCCTCCATGCGCAGGCCGGCGGGGTTCAGCACCTTCGCGCCATTCACCACCACGGCGTTGTCGAGGCTGCCGCCGCGGGCGAGGCCGGCGGCCTGCATCGCCTCGACCTCGGAGAGCAGGCAGAAGGTGCGGGCGGGGGCAAGGTCTCGGCGGATGCTGGCGCCGGTGACGTGCAGGGCGAAGGCCTGGGTGCCGATGGCGGTGGCGGGAAAATCGATCGAGATGTCGGCATGCAGGCCCGGCATGCCGGGGGCGGGGGGATGCAGTTCGGCGAAGGCGCCGTCCGGCCCTTCCACGCGCACGGTGCGGGTGACGGTGAGGGCGGGGCGGGGCGTGTCCTGCACCGCGATTCCGGCGCAGTCGATCAGGAACACGATGTTGGCGGCCGATCCGTCGAGGATGGGCAGTTCGGGGCCATCGACTTCCACGACGGCGTTGGTGATGCCGGTGGCGGCCAGGGCGGCCATGACATGCTCGACGGTGCCGACGCGGGCCTGCGGCAGGCCTGGCAAGGCGAGCACGGTGCTCAGGCGCGTGTCGGCGACGAGGTCGTGGCGGGCGGGGATGTCGATGCCGAGGTCGCGGCGGCGAAAGACGATGCCGTGGTCGATCGGCGCGGGGCGGAGGGCCATGGCGACGCGGGCGCCGGAATGCAGGGCGGTGCCGACGCAGTCGATGGCCGATTTCAGCGTGGCCTGGGTGGTGGGGTCGATGGCGCCGGCCTCCTGTTCGCCGGCCCCCTGGTCGAAGGAGGGTGCGTAGAGGGTGGCGCTGTGCGGGAATCCGTCCATCGGGCTGACTTCCTGTCATGCAGGCTGCCGTGGCACCCTGCTCGAAGGGCGCAAGTTAGGTCAGTTGGGCGTGCCGCGGCCAGTCAAGCTTTATTTCTAAGTATTTCAGTATAAGTCTTTGATTTGGCGGTAATTTTTGCGCTGCTTTCAAAGCAGTGCGGCACCGCCGGCCGTCGCATACCAGCGACGACCGGCAGTGCAGGCCTGTTAGTGCTGCGTGCCGGAGTGCTGGCGGCGCAGGAAGGTCGGGATCTCGAGGTCGATCTTCTCGCCCGATGCCTGGGTGGAGGCGCGGGGCTGTTCGGCCGGAGCGTCCTGCGGGGTATCGCCCGTCAGGTTCTGCGGCATGGGTTGGCGGGGTTCGATTGCCGGGGTCCGGTTGCCGCGCAGCAGGCCGGTGACCCGGTTGAACAGGTTCGGGCCGGAGGCGGGAGCTGGGCGAGCGACCTCGGTGGTGGCCTGCGCCGGGCGGGTGGTGGGGCGCAGCGGGGGGGCGGCAACCGGGTCTGTGCGACGGGCTACATGCGCCTCCGGCAGAAGGGATTCCGGATGGCGCGTTTCCAGTTGGCGCGTCTCAGTTTGGCGCGTCTCCATTTGGCGGGGGGCCAGCGGAGGGGGCTCGGTGAACGGGGCGGCGGTGGTGCCGACCCGGGGGGCGAGGGCGGGTGCGGCGGCGGTGCCTCGCTCCGGCGGGCGGGGCATCGGGCGGGTGCCGATGCCGGGTGGCAGGGCGGGGGCGACTGGGCGCAGCGGAATCGGCTGGCCGCCAAGCGTGGGCGTGGTGGTGAAGGAGTCGCCCTCCGGCGCGGTGTGGTAGCCGACCGCGTCGCCGCCCTGCTCGACCATGCCGCCATTGGCGACGGCCACGAGGCGCGGACGCTCGGCGGTTCTGATCGCGGATTCGATGCCGGTGGCAACGACCGAGACGCGGACCTTGCCGGCGAGGGTTTCATCGATGGCCGAGCCGAAGATGATGTTGGCCTCGTCGTCCACTTCCTCGCGGATGCGGTTGGCGGCGGCGTCGACCTCGAACAGGGTCATGTCCTCGCCGCCGGTGATGTTGATCAGCAGGCCCTTGGCACCGCGCATGCAGGTGTCTTCGAGCAGCGGGTTGCTGATGGCCGCCTCCGCGGCGCGGATGGCGCGGTTCTCGCCATCGGCCTCGCCGGTGCCCATCATCGCCTTGCCCATCTCGGCCATGACGGTGCGGATGTCGGCGAAGTCCAGGTTGACGAGACCGGGGGCGACCATGAGGTCGGTGACGCCCTTGACGCCCATGTAGAGCACCTGGTCGGCCATCTTGAAGGCTTCCTTCCAGCCGGTGCGCTCGTTGGCCAGGCGGAAGAGGTTCTGGTTGGGGATGACGATCAGGGTGTCGACGAATTCCTGCAGCTCGGCGATGCCGTGCTCGGCGGCTCGCGCGCGGCGGCTGCCCTCGAATGTGAAGGGCTTGGTAACGACGCCGACGGTGAGGATGTTTCGCTCGCGCGCCATGCGGGCGATGACGGGGGCCGCACCGGTGCCGGTGCCGCCGCCCATGCCGGCGGTGATGAACACCATGTGTGCGCCGTCGAGGTGGCGATACAGCTCCTCGGCGGCTTCCTCGGCGGCGGCGCGGCCGACTTCCGG
>JANPIH010000099.1:0-6102 GCA_031424895.1 Rhodospirillales bacterium | reverse complement strand
AGCATGGTGGTCTGGGACAGCTACGATGCCATCCTCGAAGCCTGTCGCGATGCCTGGAACTGGCTCATCGCCGACCCAAAGCGAATCGCTTCAATTACGAAAAGGCCTTGGGCATCGGTTTGGAATTAGGGCGGTTGGTATAAAGCAATAACCGGCGAGATGGCACCATTCGGTCGGATACTTCTCCAGACGTATACCAAGCCTCGTTGAATTTGACCCATAGAACGATAGCAAGGTTGGGCTCTGCCCAAACCCGCCTGGTCCGGCGCGCGCCTTCGCGCGACGGGCCAAGCCCCTGGACCTTATCCTTCTGAAAACAATGGGGATCAAATGGCCTCCGGCCCTTTGCGGGTCCCCCGCGGCGCGACTTCGCGTCGCGACGGCAGAGCCCTGGCCTTGTCTGCTTTCATGGGTTGAGAGTTCCAGGGATTGGTATCGGACAAACCCGGGGCGGTTCACACAGGCACCCAGCGATGACAAATCGTGGGGGCTGCGCCGTACCGCCAATGTGCGAGAATGGCGCACCAACACGCCCGTCACCGTCGTTCGGTCGAAGGGGCGCTCGGGGCAACCGTGGGAGGCAACAAAGTCAGATGAACGCCATCAAGAATGCCATCAAGTCAGGCCGAACCGTCGTGGGCACGGCCGGGGCACCGAACGTCGACGTCTCGGTGCTGGCCGATGCAGGCTACGACTTTCTTTTGTTCGACACCCAGCACTCCCCCTGGGAGATCAAGCAGCTCGGGCCGTCGATCCAGGCAATGCGCGGCAAGAAGGCCGCACCCCTGGTGCGCGTCGCCACCAACCAGGCCGATCAGATCTGCTTCGCGCTAGACATCGGCGCCCGCGGCATCGTGGTGCCGATGGTCAACACTCGCGCCGAGGCGGAGGCAGTGGTGCGCGCCTGCCGCTACTACCCGGCCGGCAACCGAAGCAACGCCGGCGCGCGCGGTGAATGGGGCGAGTTCAATACCTACCGCGACTACATGGACACCGTGAACAACGGCCTGGTCATCGCGCCGATGATCGAAACCAAGCAGTCGCTGGAGAATCTCGACGCCATCGCCTCGGTCCCGGGCGTCGATGTGCTCCTGATCGGCCCGTCTGATCTTTCGATCGAGCTGGATGTGCCGCTCGACTACGCGTGCGACACCTATCAGCGGGCACTCGACAAGATCGCGGCCACCGCCGCCAAGCACGGCATTGCAGCCGGGATGTATTTTATCCCGCCGGAGATGGACCCGAACTTCTTCGTGCAGAAGGGGTTCAAGTTCTTCACCATCCCGTGGGGCCCCTGGGCGACCGCCGGGATCCAGAACGCCCTGGGCGGCATCACGCGCTGAAGCGGAGGCCGTGCGGAACAGTGCACGGCCTCCCCTCGAGACAATTGACCAAGAACACGAACCTTCCGACCGGAGGAACTCATCCGGTCGGATACTGCGTCAGGCCTTCTCGACCTCCCAAAACATTGGGTAGGCCGATTTGATCAAGTTCTTCAGCGTGGTCCGGTAACCCGCCGGCCGCGTGAATTGGCCCCACAGGATCGACGGCGTCAGTTCGTACACCACCTCATGCAGTTCCGCCGCGATCCGCTGCTGCGCGGCCACGTCCGGCGCGCGCGAGAACTGCGCCAGCATCGGCGGCACCCGCGTATCGCACACCGAGGCGTGGTAGTTCGGGTCGCAGATCGTCGCGATATAGTAGTGCGTGAGCGGGCTCATCATGTCCCCGCCCGCGGCATAAACCGGGAACATCGACCAACCGTCCTTGCGCGCCCGTCGCGCTAGCACCGTGCCCCAATCCATCGACTGCGGCTGCACGTTGAACCCCGCCTCCTTCATGCTCTGCTGGAACACCCGCGAGGCGGTCTCGCTGATCGAGCCGGCCACGTCCAGCGTGATTACCGGCTCGTTGTTGTAGCCGCTCGCCCGCAACAGCTGCCGCGCCTCGGCAATATTCTTGCGCCCGCCCACCGCGCCGCGCGTGGTGGAATACAGCGCGTCGCACATGAAGAACGAGGGGCAGCCCTGCCGGTACTCCGCGGGAATGCCGATGGCATCCATCACCTCGCCCTGGTCCACCAGGCTCCACAGCACCTGGCGAACCTTCGGGTTGTCGAACGGCGGCGCGCCGTGGTTGAGACGGAAATGCCCCTGGAACATGTGGATGCCGCCCACGCCGAACACCTCCACGCCACGCGCGCGCCGCAGCTGCCCCAGCAGGTCGTACGGCAAGAACTGCACGTAGTCGAGCTCGCCGGCCGTCAGCGCCAGCGCCGCCGTGTTCTCGTCGGGCATCACCCGCATGTCGAGTTCGTCGATCTTCACCACCTTGCCGCCCGCGGTGAAGTCCGGCGGCTCCTGGCGCGGCACATAGTCGGCGAAGCGCGCCAGGATCATCGAATTGCCTGGCCGCCAGCGCTCCGCCACGAAGCGGAACGGGCCGGAGCCGATGATGGTCTTGATCCGCCCTTCGCCAGCCTCGGTCACCACCCGCTCCGGCAGCATCGCCGGCCACGGCGCCACCGTCTTGCCGAGCAGCTGCACCAGCATCGGGTACGGCTCCTTCAGCACCAGCAGGAAGCTGCGCTGGTCGACCGCCGTGATGCTCGCCAGCACCGCCATCAGCGTCCGCCCCAGGCTGTCGCGCGGCCCCCAGCGGTTGATCGAGGCCACGCAGTCCGCCGCGGTCACCGGAGCGCCGTCATGCCACTTGAGGCCGGGCCGCAGCGTGAAGCTCCAGGTCAGCTTGTCCGCCGACGACTCCCAGCTCTCCACCATCTGCGGCTTCACCTCGCCGGAAGCCGTGGTGCCGAACAGCGTGTCGAACACATGCATCGCCCAGGTGCGCGTGATCCCCGCCGTCGTCGCATGCGGATCGAGGATTACCGCCTCGGCATCGAACACCGCGACGACCGGCTTGGACGCATGGGCCTGGCGTGGGAGCAACAGACCACCCGCGACAGCAGCCGAGCTGGCGGCAAGCACACCGCGGCGACCTATACTAGCCGTTTGCATGGATAGTCCCCAAATTTGTTGTCAAGTGTAGCATAATCTTGCAGGTTGACGCAAAGCGCTGTCAAGGAGTTTCGCGATCTATTTGGAGATGACTCGGCCTTCCCCCAGCCAGGCTCGGGTCACGCAAGCGCCTTCCCACCGACACCCCCCGCCGCCCGCCCAGGGACTGGCCGGCATCACCCCAAGTCTGCGATCATGCTCCGTGCCGCATTGAACATCCGGTCCATCGCATCTTGCTCCAGCCCCGCGCTGGCGGTTTCATAGCGGTTGGCGGCATTCGGCTCGTCGAAGTGGAAGCGGCCGGGCAGATACCGGTAATGTGCATTCGCACAGGCGACGATGAACGCGTGCGCGCCGCCTGCGACGCCGGCCCATTCCTCGCCCGTTTCGACCAGAACCTCGCCCGGTAGGGCCAGCAGGGTGAAGCCAGCGAGCCGTATTACCTGCACGGGTGCCGCAACGGGCTCGGCGCGTGCCGGCATGCGCAGCCGCGCCAGGAATGCGCGGTAGTAGCAACATGCGATCATCAGCCGGCGCATGCGCGGCTCATCCATCGCCTCGGCGATGACGCGGCGCGAGGCGAGCGACCAGAGATGGTTCCAGGGGATGCGGGTCTCAAAATCCGCACCCAGCTCGGCGGCGATCAGGGCCCGCTGCTCCGCAAGCCGAGACCGGGCCTCGGCGTGGTCGGTCGCGGCGAAATAGGGGAGCACTTCGAGGTCTGTGCGGCGGGAGGCGAGGGCGGCGTCAGCCGGTGTGGCGGAAGCGACGGCCGCGAGCACCGACCTGGCG
Source organism: Rhodospirillales bacterium (assembly GCA_031424895.1). Lineage (GTDB taxonomy): Bacteria > Pseudomonadota > Alphaproteobacteria > Acetobacterales > Acetobacteraceae > CAMDGX01. The sequence goes on along the minus strand of JANPIH010000099.1, from coordinate 2,293 downwards.
AGACGGTGTCCAAGATCGGTCGCCATGCCCCATGTGCCGCCGCAATAGCCGCGCGGATCGAGTGCGTCGAAGCGCGGCGAGGTGATGGGAATGATGTTGCCCTGGGCGAGATTCATGAACAGCGCAATGGCGCCGGGCAGTGCGCGCTCGACCGCGGCCTGGGCGACGCCGGTGAAGTCGGCGGAGATCTCCATGTTGTCCCACCCCATCACGGTGGGGTGGCAGGCGGCGCCGAACAGCACGGCCAGAGGCGAGCCGTCGATAGCCTCGGCCATGACCACCGGCACCCGGCGGTCGACACGGTTCGGCGTGCCGGGGTTGCGGCGGTTAAAGAAGATGTCGGCGGCTCCCACACCGCCGCGCAGCCGGGCGGGGCGGGCCGCACGCACGGCCGCTATGCCCAGCGCGGTCAGCCGTTTCACCACGAAGCCCTGGAACTGCTCGACCCCAATGGCGCCGTCGTTGGCATAGCCGGGATTGGGGGCGGAATGGGTGTGCGAGGCGCAGAGCATGATCTGGCGCACCTCCATCGCTGTGGCCGCGGCGATGGCCTCGGCGACGGGCTGGCCGACCTGGCGCGGGATGCTCAGCAGGTCGGCGGTGATGACCAGCAGGCGCTGGCCGTCCTCCTCCAGGTAGAGCGCCTTGCCCTGCACCGGATCGTGGACGGTGGTGGCCGGCTCGGTGCGCTGTCCGAAGCCGGCGAGTATCACCGGCCAATCGGGGGTGAGGTCGGTGCGGGAAACGCCGACGCGGAGCATGGCGCGTTCCTTCAGATCCGGTGGCCGAAGCGGTCGAGCAGGGCGTGCAGCCCGCCGAACCGCACCACGCGGAACTGCTCGGCGGCGTCGAGGCCGAAGGGTGCGGCAGTGGCGCGGCCCCGCTCGCGCAGCAGGAATTCGACCAGCGGGCGCAGGTCGCCGCCCTCGGCCGCGGCATCGAGCATCGGCACCGCCCAGCCGCCGGTGCGCGCCTGCATCCGCAGCTGGTTGGCGATGTTGCGCAGCGGGGTCACGTGGTGAAGCGTCGCCGCGATCTTGCGGTCGAGCACGCCGGCGATATCCACCACGTCGGTCACGCGCTGCACTGACCGGCCGAAATACCAGCGCTCGAACACGCCGTGCGGGGCGAGGCCGGCGGCGAGGTGCTCAGGGTGATGCAGGTCGAACTGGCTGGTCCAGAAGCTCTCGTCCACCGCCGCGGCCAGCTTGATGTGGTCCTGGTTGTCCTCGCCGTACATCGCATACGGGTCGAAGCCGACCAGGGCGTAGGGGCGGTGGGTCCGCACCAGGCGGATGATCTTCTCGCGCAGCGCCACCTCGCTGGCATCGCCGAGCGTGTCGGTGCAGTAGCCCAGCTCGACCGTCTCGGCGATGCCAAGTGCCGCGCAGGCGGCCTCGAACTCACGCTGGTTGGCGGCGATGGTGGCGGCCTCGGTCAGGCCCACCGAATCCCAGCGGTCGTCGGTGGCGCGCACGCAGACGACGCGCCAGCCAGCATCGGCCCAGCGCAGGATTGTGCCGCCGAGCGACAGCGCCGGGTCGTCGGCATGGGCGATCACCAGCAGGATGGTGCGCCCCTCGCCCGCCGGCAGGGCTGCGTGGATGGTCGGTGCGCTCATGCGATGTCGTCCTCCCCTCAGGCCGCCGGCGGCACGGATCGATATGCGGCTTCCACCCCCGCGCGGACGCGTTCGACGAAACCGGGCGGGATGTTGGTGTCATGCGCGATCGAATGCCACAGCCCGTGCCGCGTGACGAAGCCGCGCATGGCGGCCAGCGCCGCACTGACTTCGTCCCACGACAGGCCCATTGCCGAGGGCCGGATATCGAGGCCGATGTCGCGCATGGCGGCGAGCATCTCCTCGGCCCGGCTGTCGTGCAGCAGGCTGCCGATATAGATGCCAAGCCCGACCGGCTGGCCATGGATGAACTTGCGCCCTGTCAAGAACTCCAGCGTGTAAAAGAAGAAATGCTCCACGCCCTCGATGTGCGGCGGCATCCAGCCGGCGGCATGATACGAGCCGCCACCCCAGCGCAACCCGTCGATAAGCACGGCGATGCCGCGGTCGGTCAGATCGCGGATATCCCCGGCGTGGGCCAGCACCGCCTCCACCTTGTCGAGAGAGCGTTGCGCGAGCGATTCGTCGTACGGCCAGCGCGGCTCGCAGGTTCCGAGGCGGTCGGCGCGCCGCCAGTCGAGCACCCCGGTGTGGTTGCACAGGATGTCGGCAATCCCGGAGTAGTTGAGCTGCCGCGGCGCGGCGCGCAGGATATCGATATCGAAATAGACG
>JANPIH010000098.1:0-39461 GCA_031424895.1 Rhodospirillales bacterium | reverse complement strand
CTTCGCAGACATTCGAACCCTGCTGTCAACCGCACGAAAGCAGGGATGGGATGTCCTCCAGACTCTGATGCAAAAGCCAGATCATTTGATCACACGGATCAGGCTGGCTTGAAGCCGCAAGGGCCTACCTGGGCAGTTACTTTTTGTGAACAAAAAGAAGCAAAAAAACTTTACCCAATCGCCAATGTCGGACGCTCGCCACGAAAGGACGAGGCCGTGACGCCGCAAATGGACAAAAGTCTTCTTGCTTCTTTTTCTTCAGCAAAAGAAGATTATTTTCTCTTACTAACTGAACCCCTCACATGCGCTTGCTCCTCCTCGCCTTCCTTCTTGCCCCCTTGGCCGCCCACGCCCAGGGCACCGGCCACCAGGGCCACGCCGCGCCCGCCGCCACCGCCGACAGCCCCGCGACGCGCGCCTTCAAGCAGGCCAACGACCGGATGCACCGCGACATGGCCGTCCGCTACACGGGCGATGCCGACCGCGACTTCGTCGCAGGCATGATCGCCCACCATCAGGGCGCCATCGACATGGCAAAAATCGTGCTCCAGCACGGTAAGGACCCCGAGATTCGCAAGCTCGCCGGGGAGGTTGTGGCCGCCCAGGAAAAGGAGATCGTCCAGATGAAGGAGTGGCAGGCGAAGCGGCGCTAAAGCACCGCCACCGCGCCCCCCGCCTCCCGCCACGCCGCCATCCCGCCCTGCACATGCCGGGCGGAGGCCAGCCCCGCCGCCTGCGCCGCCTGCACCGCCATCGCCGAGCGCTCACCGAACGCGCACAGGAACACCAGCGGCCGCTCGCGCGCCGAAGCCAGTTCGCACAACAGCCCCCCGGGCGAAAGGTTCTCCAGCAGGGCAGGGTAGGGGGCATGCAGCGCCCCTGGGATCACCCCATGCCGCTCCCGCTCCCCCCGCTCGCGCAGATCCACCAGCGCAATCCCCCGCCCCAGCCGGATCGCCTCGGCCGCCGACAGCGCCCACCCCTTCGCCGCCACCGCATCCTGCGCCAGCCCCTGGCGCATGTTCGCCGGCACCGCCACGTCCATCATCTTCGGGTTGCCGAGCTTGAGGTTGGCCATCAGGTGCACATACGCCTCGACCGACCCCACCTGCAGCCGCGGATTGAACGCCCGCTCCTCGGCAATCGTCGAGACCGTATCGCCCTTGTAGTCATGCGCCGGATACACCAGCGTCTCGTCCGGCAGCTTCAGCAACCGGTTGAAGATGCTCTCGTACTGCGCCCGCGCATCGCCGTTCTGGAAATCCGTCCGCCCGGTGCCGCGGATCAGCAACGTATCCCCCGTGAACACCCGGTCCGCCATGGCGAAGGAATAGGAATCGTCCGTGTGCCCCGGCGTATAGATCACCTCCAGCGCCACCCCCTCGATCGTCAGCCGCTCCCCATCCCCCACCCGCATCGAGACCACGTCGACCTTGCTCTGCTCACCCATGACCGTCACGCATTGTGTCCGGTCGCGAAGCGCCCCCAGCCCCGTGATGTGGTCGGCATGCAGATGCGTATCCACCGCCTTTACTAGCCGCAGGTCCAACTCCCGCATCAGCTGAAGGTAGCGGTCCACCTTCTCCAGCACCGGATCGATGATCAGCGCCTCCCCCCCGCGCCGGCTCGCCAGCAGGTACGAATACGTGCCCGACACCTGGTCGAAGAGCTGACGAAATATCATTTCATTCCTCCTGGGCTGGACAGCAGTTCATACCATGCCGAGCCCCACCCGCAGAACAATCCTCTCCGCGCAAAGCACTTGGAACCGCGCCGGAAAAAGAGGAACATTACCCTCCGGAGGACAAAGCCATGCCTGCAACGGTGCAGACCGCCCCCCTGCTGCGCCACGACGAGGACGGCATCGCCCGCCTCACCCTCAACCGCCCCCAGGCGCGTAACGCCCTCTCCATGGCCCTGATGCAGGCGCTGGACGATGCCCTCATCGCCATCGGCCAGGACCCCACGGTGAAAGTCGTCGTCATCGCCGGCAGCGGCCCCGCCTTCTGCGCCGGCCACGACCTGCGCGAGATGCGCACCAACCCCGAGCAGGCCAGCGCCGAGGCCACCTTCAAGCTCTGCTCGCAGATGATGCTGCGCGTGGTGAACCTGCCCAAGCCCGTCATCGCCCGCGTCCACGGCGTCGCCACCGCCGCCGGCTGCCAGCTCGTGGCCAGCTGCGACCTCGCCGTCGCCGCCGACACCGTCCGCTTCGCCACCCCGGGCGTGAACATCGGCCTGTTCTGCTCCACCCCCATGGTTGCCCTCTCCCGCGCCGTTCCGCGCAAGCACGCCATGGAAATGCTCCTCACCGGGGACATGATCGACGCCCCCCGCGCCCGCGAAATCGGCCTCGTCAACCGCGTCGTCCCCGAAACCGAGCTCGACGCCGCCACCATGGCCCTCGCCACCCAGATCGCCGCCAAAAGCCCCCTCGCGCTCGCCATCGGCAAGGAGGCCTTCTACCGCCAGGCCGACCTCCCGCTGGCCCACGCCTACGCCTACGCCTCCGCCGTCATGACCCGCAACATGATGGCCCACGACGCCGCCGAGGGCATCGACGCCTTCCTGTCTAAACGCCCACCGGTCTGGACCGGTACATAGAAAAACAGGGGAAACGCCCATGGACGCCCAGGCCCAAAAGAAAGCCTTCGACCGCACCACCCAGGATGTCGGCAACATGGTCGAGCTCGGCCACGTCAACGTCCGCGTGCCAGACCAGCGCCTCGCCATCCTGTTTTACGTCCAGGGCCTCGGCCTCACCCGCGACCCCTACCTCCAAACCGGCGTCGACAACATGTGGGTGAACGTCGGCATCAGCCAGTTCCACCTCCCCGTCGGCCCCGCCCAAGTCCTGCGCGGCACCACCGGCCTCGTTATCCCCGACCCCGACGCGCTGGAAGCCCGCCTGCGCACCATCGCCCCCCGCCTCGAAGGCACCCGGTTCGCCTACACCCGCCACGGCGACACCACCGAAGTCACCTGCCCCTGGGGCAACGCCATCCGCGTCCACGCCCCCAACCAGGCCCGCTTCGGCCGCATGAACCTCGGCATGCCCTACGTGGAAGTCGACGCCATCCCCGGCTCAGCCGAAGGTATCGTCCGCTTCTACCAGGAGATCATCCAGTCCGGCGGCACCGTCGGCGAGGACGCCCAGGGCAAATACGCCCGTATCCCCATCGGCCTCTCCGAAAGCGTCCTCTACCGCGAAACCCCGCGCGCCAGCGTCCCCTTCGACGGCCACCACATCCAGGTCGCCTTCGCCGACTTCTCCGGCCCCCACCGCAAGCTGCGCGACCGCGGCCTCATCACCGAGGAATCCAACGAAAGCCAATACCGCTTCCAGGACATCACCTGCCTGGACACCGGCAAGATCCTCAGCACCATCGAGCACGAGGTCCGCTCCATGCGCCACCCCATGTTCGCCCGCCCCCTCGTCAACCGAAACCCCGACAACACCAGTAACCGCTACGCCGCCGGCTGGGAAGCCGGCATGTGGCGCATGCCGCCGGCGGATATCTAGCCAAGCAAGCACGTTTTTTTTTGAAAAAAAGAACCAAAAAACTTTCCTTCCATTTGCACCGCGCCTGAACGCTCAGGCACGGCGCCAATGAATAAAGTCTTTTTTGCTTCTTTTTTCTTCAGAAAAAAGAAGACTCTTCCGTCCTTCTGAAGGGCTCCCCCATGGCCTCCCCCATCTTCCACCCCGACTTCAAACCCGCCCCCTACTGGTGGGAAGCCTGGCGCCCCACCGACGAACACCCCACCGACGTCCCGAAGCAAACCCAGGTCGCCATCGTCGGCGGCGGCTACGGCGGCCTCGCCACCGCGCTCGAACTCAACAAGCTCGGCATCGAATGCGTCGTCCTGGAATCCAACGCCCCCGGCGAAGGTGCCAGCTCAAGGAACGGCGGCGGCGTCTCCGGCGGCGTCAACATCGGCAAATCCATCACCGGCTCTTCCCTCGATCCCGAGTCCCCCCGCGCCCACGCCCTCCTGTCCGACGGCTCCGACGCCTTCGCCACCATCGAAGCCCTCATCGAATCCGAAGCCATCGACTGCCATTGGCGCCGCTCCGGCCGCTTCGTCGGCGCCTGGACCCCCAAGCACTACGACTCCCAGGCCAAGAAGATCGCCCGCCTCAACGACTCCGCCCAGTCCGGCGCTTATATGCTGCCGAAGGAACGCCTGCGCGAGGAAATGGCCAGCGACTTCTACTACGGCGGCATGGTCGTCGAACGCTCCGGCCAGCTCCACCCCGCCCTCTACGTCAAAGGCCTGCTCGACCGCGTCCGCGCCCGCAACATCCCCGTCTGCGGCCACGCTGGCGTGCAGAAAATCGCCCGCCACAACGAAGGCTGGCTGGTCAAAACCGCGCGCGGCGACCTCGAGGCCGCCGAAATCGTCATCGCCACCAACGGCTACACCGGCGACCTCACCCCCCAGCTCAAGCGCCGCGTCATCCCCGCCGCCAGCCACATCATCGCCACCGAGGAAATCCCCGAAGACCTCGCGAAATCCCTCATCCCCAAGGGCCGAACCCTGGCCGACACCCGCCGCATCCTCAGCTACTACCGCCTCTCGCCCGACGGCCGACGGATCATCTACGGCGGCCGCGCTCGCTTCACCGCCGCCGGCCCCGAAATCTGCGCCCCCATCCTCCACCGCTTCATGACCGACCGCTTCCCCCAACTCAAAGGCATCCGCGTCACCCACGCCTGGACCGGCAACGTTGCCTTCACGCTGGACGCTCTCCCCCACGCCGGCCAGATCGACGGCATGCACTACCTCACCGGCTGCAACGGCTCCGGCGTCGCCATGATGACCTACCTCGGCACCCAAACCGCCCGCCGCATCGCCGGCCGCGCCAACCGAACCCACGCCTTCGAGGAAGGCGACTTCCCCGACCACCCCCTCTACACCGGCAACCCCTGGTTCCTCCCCGTCATCGGCACCTGGTATCAGATCAGGGATCGGCTCGACCGGATGATGGCGTAAGCAAGAAAGCAGTTCTTTTTTGTAAAAAAGAACCAAAAAACTTTCCTTCACTACTCACCGTCCTCCCCCCACCCACCGTCATCCTGAGCGAATCGAAGGATCCACGCTTTTCTTCGTTCAACTGGAACCCAACCCGACCAGTTCCACCCCGCATCAATCGAACAGACCGGGCCTGACCTCCCGGGCCGAATGCAAAATGGTGCGGATCAGAACGTGATCCGCTTCCTCGGTAAAGAAAACCGTATGTGCCTGAAATCGGAAACGGCGAAACCCAGGCGCACCCTCGTCCACCATAAGCCCGATGCGGGGAAAGCCCGCGAGCAGGTCGAATATCCGCTCAAGCCAAGCGTGATACGCTTCGGCATGATAGGTGCCAAAGTTCCGCTCAGTGTAATACCAACCGCCTGAAATGCCGACTCTTCCGGCGTTTCGGGCGGTTGGTATCGCGCGCCGGGCTGGCCGGCGGCGGCGCGCAAAGCAAAGAGTCATACCGACCGCCGTCGACCGATTCTTCATCGGTCGACATCAAAGGCGGTTGGTGTAATCGTAGATATCGAGAAGATCTTGCTCAGCCCGTTCCGAAAGCCGGAACTCAGCCACGCCGCGCAGCCACCCGGCGCCGCGCGGCAAGCAGAACATCATCCATGGTCGCCGGACTCACCCGCGCTACCTCCGGCGACAACAACACCTCCCGATACCGCGCAATCTGCTCACTGCGCGACAAAGCCTGCCAGGCAGCAAGCTCTTCATCGCTCGGTGCCAATGGGGAGGGAAACGGACGCGTTGCGATCTCAGTCAAGACCCTATCCTAGTCTAATCCCACTCCCCGTGGAAATTCTTGATCAACCTTTTCCGCCGGCGACAGGACAAATCCCGTTATTCCGCCCGCGACGCGCGCTTCTCCGCCACGAACGCATCGAAGTCGAACGGCGCCGACGCCCCGGAAGCCTCCCCCTCAATCAACGCCGCCCGCAACGCCTGCAACCGGGCTTCGTTCTCTTCCAGCAACCGCAGCCCCGCCCGCACAACATCACTCGCCGACCCATACCGTCCGCCACGCACCTGCTGGTCAATGAAATCGGAAAAATGGTCGCCAAGCGAAATGGATGTGTTTCGGGCCATTGAGCAATCCTCCATGGCGGAATTTCATACCAAAATTTGGTATCGCACCAGGACGCAACGCCCTGCCTGCCCTCGGTCCCGGACCTCAGCCACCCCACCCGGTGGCCTGCTGCCGTGCCGCCACCAGCACGTCACGCACGCTGGCCGAGCCCACTGCCTGCGCCTCCGGCCCGTCGTCCCACAGGGTGCAGCCAAGTCGCCGGCACGTCGCTGTGCGTCCCCATCTGCCGCGGAATCCTTCAGTCTTGCCTCCCCGTGCCGCGAAGAGATATGAAAAGCCAATGATACGTATTTCGAGGGAAACGATGTCATGACCTGCCCACGACTGATCCTGCTGCTGTGCGCCCTCCTGCTCTCCCCCGTCGCCGCCCACGCCCAGCAGGCGCCCCTCAAGGAGGGCATCCTGGGCTCATGGATCCTCACCGGCGTCACCAGCCAGACCGACGACGGCACCCGCCGCGAGCCCTTTGGCCCCACGCCCAAGGGCATCATCATCTTCGCCCCGGACGGCCAGTTCTCGCTCTTCCAGTCCACCGGGAACATTCCCCGCCTGGCCGGCAGCGACCGCGCCCGCGCCACGGCCGAGGAGGCGACGGCAGTCATGGCGAACTCGATCGCCTACTACGGCACCTACACCGTCGACGAGGCCAAGCGCGAAGTCCTCATGACGGTGCAGGCAAGCACCTTCGCGAACGTGGCCACGCCGGGCGCCCAGCGTCGCATCGTTACCGACCTGACGCAGTCGGAACTCGCCTTCAGCAATCCGCGTACCCCCGGCGGCCTCACCCTCCACACCCTGTGGAAGCGCCCCTCGGCTCCGTAACCGCCGCCCTCCGCCGGCCGGCCGCGCGGCCTCCGTCCGACTCCCAGCCAGCGTCGCGGATCGTCCGGCGGCGGACGGCGTCCCGACACGGCCACGTCCGGCTCCTGCGCCGGGCGCACCTGTCCCGCCATCAGCCAACCGCGCGCGGCAACCGCAACGCCACTACCCCCACCGCCCCCACCATAACCCCCACTGCCACCCACTGCGTCACCCCCAGCGACCAAACGCTCAGCGTTGCACTGGTCACAATAATCCCCACCGCATTCATCGTCCGCACCAGCGCAAACATCTCCGCCTTCTCATGCGCCGCCGCCAACCCATCGAGCATCAGCTAATACGCCGTGCTCAGCAGCGCCATGCAGCACCCCACCCGCTCCACCGCGCTATCCTCTTCGAACAAACGACCGCATCGTCAGCCCCGACCCCGTGCGAAACACAACCGGCCGTGCCGCCCCCTGATCGCCGGCGATAAACACAAACCGATCGCCTGCCAGAATATAACTCGCCGGCAACCGCTTGCCCGCATCCGGCCCGGTCGAATCAATCCAGGTGATCGACCTCGGCGAGGTTGCGGCATCAAGCTCGAAAACCCCCTCCAGCAACACCAGCCCCTCTGCCGTCCGCACCGAGAACCTGTTGCCGGCAATCGCCGTCCTCGCCCCGTTCGCACCATAGCTGTCCGGCGGATCGCAGACGCCATCCTCCTCCATCGCCACCTGCTCCCATAAGCCCTGGAGCAGAGCCAGGTCGCGTGCCGACCCATCGCTGTCCCTGCCGTACGTCATCGCAGCCTCCCAGTGGCCACCCGCCCCATCACTCCCACCACCCCCACCGCCCCCACCATAACCCCCACCGCCACCCACTGCGTCACCCCCAGCGACCAAACGCTCAGCGTCGCAGAAGTCACGATGATCCCCACCGCATTCATCGTCCGAGCCAAGGCGAACATCTCCGCCTTCTCATGCGGTGCCGCCAGCCCGTCCAGCATCAGCGAATACGCCGTGCTCAGCGGCGCCATGCAGCACCCCACCACCACCGCCGCCGCCACCGTCAGCCACAGCGGCAACTCCGCCGCGATCAGCGCCGCCCCCAGCGCCATCACGCACATATAAGCCACCACCACCCCCCGCCGCGGCGCCCGGTTCCTCACGCTCACCCATATCCCGCCCGCCACCGAGGCCGCGCACAGCGCCACCGTGAACACAAACGCCAGCGCCGGCGACAGCCCGTAGCGCAGCGCCAGCGAAACCGCCCCCACCTCGATCGACGACACGACGGCACTGTTCGCCAGCGTCGCCCCCAGCCACGCCACCGTCGCCGGCCGCACCAGCCGGCTGCGCTGCCCGTCCACCGGCGCTTTCGCCTGCGCGTGCGGAATTGCCGGCAACAGCAAGGCGGGCAGGGCGCCCAACAGGCTCAGCAGCCCCAACGCCATAACGGCGTCCACCGTCCCGAGCACCGAGGCCGCCACCGGCGCGGTCACGAAGGTGATCTCCCCCAGCGTCGCCGCCACCCCCAGCGCCCGCGGCATCCCCGACGCCGCCACCAGGTAGTTCAACACCGAGCGCAGATAGCCGAACGCCGCCCCGTTCACCAACCCCGCCAGGGCGCCGGCCACCAGCAACAGCCAGAACGGCGCCCCCGCCGCCGCCAGCACCGCCACCAACCCCAGCGCCAGCGTCCGTATCGCCACCAGAACCCGCAGGAACCCCACGGCATTGAACCGCCGCCCCAGCCGCGCCACCGGCACCGCCCCCACCACCTGCGCCAGCGTGATCGCCAGCACGATCGCCGCCCCGCTGCCCGCATCCCCCGTCAGCGGCAGCGCCAGCAGCGCGAACACGATCGGCCCAGCCGCCTGCGGCACCCCGAACGTTCCATAGGCGAGGTACCACCGCAGCAGCACCCCCCGCCCAACCCCAGCCCCGCCGGCAGCGTCTTGTCCCGTGTCCATGCCCCCACCATACCGACCGACGTATCCCCCGCCAGCACCCCATCGCAGGAAAAATTACCAATATCGGAAAAAAGTCATTTACAGCGGCGCGCGGTTAGCGCAGAATGCCGCCATGTCAGAAATCACCCCACCCCCATTGGCCCGGCAGATCGGCGGGATCGCGGCCGAGCTGCGCGCGCACGCCCAGGAGGAATCCGCCCGTACTGGGCTGGCCGCGGTGGTTCACGCCCTGATTCTGGCTCTCCTCGCCCGCATCTTCGGCCGCCTGGAAAACATGGTCGCCCTCTGGCAGGCCGGCCAACTCCCCGCCCTCGCCCCGCAGCCCGCCCGCGCCACAGCGCGAACACCCGCCCCCGCGGCCCCCGCGAACCCCTGGCGCTGGCTCGCCGCCTTCCTGCCGTTCCCCGCCATCCCGGCGACCGAACCCCGCCGCGCCACACATCCGCGCACGCCCCGCCAGCGCCAGGCAACCCGCCTCGCGCCGTGCCAAGCCGCGCCGGCGTCCCCGAAACGCGCCCCGACCCCCATCGCCGCCGCGCGCCCAAGCCGCGCCCGCCCGAGGCCGTTCACACCCCCCGTCCCCGCGCTCCAAGCGCACGCCGCCGCCCCGGCCAGGCCCGGCTTTTCAAAACCCACCCTGGCCGCTGCGCCCAGCCACGTCCTAAATGTTACGATATAGCAACATAATCACGCCCCGCTCAGGCTCGCCCGCAGGAACTGCGGCGGCAGGGGCCGGGGCGCCCCCAGCTTCTTCGCCGCATGCAGCGGCCAAGCCGGATCGGCCAGAAGAGCCCGCCCCACCAGCACGATATCCGCCCGCTCATTGGCCACGATCTCCGCCGCATGCTCGGCCGCCGTGATCATCCCCACCGCCCCGGTCGCAATCCCCGCCTCCCGCCGGATCGCCTCGGCGAACGGCACATGATACCCCGGATGGATCGACGGAATATGCTGCTTCGACGAAACACCCCCGGAGGAGCAGTCGATCAGATCCACATGCCCCGTCGCCTTGAGCATGCGCGAAATCTCGATGTTCTCGGCAATCCCATGCCCCCCCACCGCCCAGTCGGTGCACGAAAGCCGCACCCAAAGCGGCAACGCCTCCGGCCACTCCGCCCGCGAAGCCTCCACGATCTCCATCAGCACCCGCGCCCGACCCTTCAGGTCCCCGCCATACTGGTCGTTGCGCGTGTTCGACAGCGGCGACAGGAACGAATGCAGCAGATACCCATGCGCCGCATGGATCTCCAGCAGCCTGAACCCGGCGATCCGGCTCATCCGCACCGACGCCGCAAACTGCTCCACGATCCCCTGCACCTCGGAAACCGACAGCATCCGCGGCGTCGAATACCCCTCGGCAAAAGGAATCGCACTCGGCCCCACCGGCTCCCACCCCCCGGCCTCCATGGGCACCGGCTTGCCCCCATCCCACGGCCGCTGCACGCTCGCCTTGCGCCCCGCATGCCCGATCTGGATGGCCGGCACCGCGCCCCCCTGCGCAATGATCCGCGCCAGCCGGCCCAGCAAATGCTGGTGCGCCGGATTGTAAGCGCCGAGGCACTGCGCCGTGATCCGCCCCATGGCGGAAACATGCGTCGCCTCCGCCATCACGATGCCCGCCCCGCCCATCGCCTTGGCGCCAAGCTGCTGGATATGCCAGTCATCCCCCAGCCCATCGGTCGCCGAATACTGGCACATTGGCGCCACGCAGATCCGGTTGCGCGCGGTCACCGACCGCATCTCGTAGGGCTGGAACAGCTTCGGCACGGACATGCGATAACCCCTGAACTGCAGCGACCCGCCCGGTTAGTCCCCCGCCCGCCCTATGGCAAGGTCTCCACTGATCCCGTAATCAAAGCGCCATGAACATCCTCTCCATCCAGTCCTGGGTCGCCTACGGCCATGTCGGCAACGCCAGCGCCGTCTTCCCCCTCCAGCGCCTCGGCGCGGAGGTCTGGGCCGTCAACACCGTCCAGTTCTCCAACCACACCGGCTACGGCGCATGGACCGGCGACGTCTACACCGGCGCCCAGGTGGCCAAGGTGATCGAAGGAATCGAGGCCCGGGGCGCCTTCCCCCGCTGCGACGCCGTGCTGTCCGGCTACATGGGCGACCCCTCCATCGGCGACGCCATCCTCGGCGCCGCCCGCCGCGTGAAGGCCGCCAACCCGAACGCCGTCTATTGCTGCGACCCGGTGATCGGCGACGACGACACCGGAGACTACGTCCGCCCCGGCATCGCCGACTACATGCGCACCCACGCCGTCCCCGCCGCCGACATCATCACCCCCAACCGATACGAGGTGGAACGCCTGACCGGCATCGCCGTTCGCTCCCTGTCCGACGCACGCACCGCCATCGCCGCCCTGCACGCCATGGGACCCCGCACTGTCCTGATCACCAGCCTGCGCACCGAAGCCACCCCCGCCGACGCGATGGACATGATCGTCGGCGAAGCCGGCCAATGCCACCTGCTCCGTACCCCTCTGGAGAACGTCCAGGTGAACGGCGCGGGCGATGCCATCGCCGCCCTGTTCCTGTTCCACCGCCTCGCCACCGGCAGCGCCGCCGAAGCCCTCTCCCGCGCCGGCTCCTCGATCCACGGCCTGCTGCGCCGCACCGCGGAGACCGGCTCCCGCGAGATCCTGACCGTCGCCGCGCAGGAGGAGTTCGTCGCCCCCACCACCCGCTTCACCGCCACCCCGATCTGACCGGCTAGCGGACGGCCGCCGCATCCGCACTCTCGTCTGCGCCGTAGTTTGATAACGTCGCCCCTTTTTCGCCCCATCCGGAGCGCATGCTGCCCCCATGACATTTCTTCGCATCTATCTGCGCGCCATCGGCACGCTGCGAGAGAGCATGTGGCTTGCCATCATGCTCGTCGTCGCCAACCTCGTGGTGGCGGCTTTGCAATTCATGGACCCGCTGCTGTTCGGCCGGGTGGTGGAGCTGCTGACCCGTTCGTCGACCATGTCGGCCGACGAGCTGTGGCGCGAGGGGGGAACGCTGATCGGCATCTGGGCGTTGGTCGGCCTGCTCGGCATCGCCGCCAGCATCGTCTCCACGTTGCACGCCGAGCGCATGGCCCACCGCCTGCGGCTGGCGGCGATGAACCGGTATTTCGGCCACGTGCTTCACCTGCCGCCCGAGTTCCACGGCGACGCGCATTCGGGCCGCCTGGTGAAAACGATGATCGGCGGTGCCGACTCGATGTTCTGGCTCTGGCTCAGCTTCTTCCGCGACCAGCTCTCCACCTTCGTCGCCGCCCTGGTCCTGCTGCCGCTGACGGTGTTCCTGAACTGGCAGCTCGCCCTGCTGCTCATCGCGCTTACGACCCTGTTCTGTGTCGCCACCGTCCTGGTGGTCGTGCACACCGAGGAAGGCCAGGCCCGCGCCCAGCGCTGGCAGATCCAGCTGGCCGGCACCGCGCAGGACGCGCTGGCCAACGTCGTCGTCATGCAAAGCTTCACCCGCCTGGCCGCCGAGCAGTCGCTGTTCCGCGAGATCATCCAGAAGGTAATCGCCCATCAGTTCCCGGTGCTGAACTGGTGGGCGGTGGTCGGCGTCATGACGCGGGCGGCCTGCACGATCACGGTGATCGCCATCGTCGTGCTGGGCACCGTGCTGCATGTGCGCGGCCAGGCCACGGTGGGTGAGATCGTCAGCTTCATGGGCCTCGCCACCCTGCTGATCAACCGGCTGGACAGCGCGATGCTGTTCCTGGCCCGCCTGTTCGCCGAGGTGCCCGGCCTGCGCGCTTTCTTCGAGGTGCTCGACGCGCAATCCACCGTGCCCGAGAAGCCGAACGCCCCGGCGCTGGCGGTCACGCAGGGTGAGGTGGCGTTCGACCGCGTCGGCTTCCGCTACCCCAATGGCGATGCCGTGCTGTCCGACGTCCACTTCACCGCGGCGGCCGGCAGCGTGGTGGCCCTCGTCGGCCATACTGGCGCGGGCAAAACCACGGCAATGGCCCTGCTGCAGCGCATGTGGGACCCGCAGGACGGCAGCATCACGATCGATGGGCAGGATCTGCGCGACGTGAGCGTGGAATCGCTGCGCCGGAACATCGGCGTGGTGTTCCAGGAGGCGATGCTGCTGAACCGCACGATCCGCGAGAACCTGCTGATCGGCAAGCCGGACGCCACCCAGGCGGAGCTGGAGGCTGCCTGCGTGGTGGCCGACGCGCACGAGTTCATCGCCCGCCAGGCCGATGGCTACGACACCATGGTCGGCGAGCGCGGTGCCACCCTCTCCGGTGGCCAGCGCCAGCGCCTGGCCATTGCGCGCGCCCTGCTGAAGGACCCGCCGATCCTGGTGCTGGACGAGGCGACCAGCGCGCTGGATGCCGCAACCGAGGCGAGGGTGGCCGCCGCCCTGCGCCGGCTGATGACCGGGCGGACCACGTTCATCATCGCCCACCGGCTTTCCACGGTGCGCGATGCCGACCAGATCCTGGTGTTCGAACAGGGCCGTATCGTCGAGCGCGGCAGCTTCGCGGAGCTGGTTTCGCGGCGCGGCCGCTTCGCCGACCTGGTGGCCACCCAGCTAACGCCGGCGATGTAGCGGATTTCATTGCAACGGCAAGGGCGGGGGGTCCACACTCCCGGCAGAAGCGGAGCGCTCCCCAGCCACGCCGCCCACCTCCCACCACCGGGGAGCTGCCTCCGCGCAGCACGGAGGAACGGGCCATGACTGTCGCCGCGATCCTGAAGCACAAGGGCACCGACGTTGCCACCGTCGGACCGACCCGCAGCATTGCCGAGGTGGCGAAGCTGCTGTCCAGCCGCCGCATCGGCGCCGTGCTGGTCTGCGACGGGGAGGAACGCCTGCTCGGCATCCTCACGGAGCGCGACGTGATGTATGCGCTGGCCAGCCATGGCGCCGCCACGCTGCAGATGACGGCGCGCCAGTTGATGAGCGTCACGGTGCACATCGCCAGCCCGCACACCACGGTGAACGAGGCGCTGCGCGCCATGACCGAAGGGCGGTTCCGCCACATGCCGGTGATGGACCAGGATCGCCTGGCCGGCATCGTCAGTATCGGCGACGTGGTGAAGGCCAAGCTGATGCAGCAGGAGACGGAAGTGGACGGGCTGCGCGCCTACGTCGCCGGGGCTGCGTAACCTCTCACTTCCACACCGGCTTGCCGAGGTCGATCTGGTCCTGCGTGGTGGCCCCGCCGGTAAGGGCGCCGACGCCGGCGCCAATCGCGGCACCCAGCCCGACGCCGATCGGGCCGCCAAACAGGCCGATTGCCGCCCCGGTGCCCGCGCCGGTGCCGGCCCCGGTGCTTACCCGGTCGAACTGGCTGGACCCGCAGCCGCCCAGCAGGCCTGCCAATGCCAGCCCCGCCAAAGCCGCCATCGTGCCCCTCGCCCGATTGTTCCTGCGCATCGCATGCCTCCTTGCCTGCGCGGCCCGCGACTCGGACCGCCCGTCCCTCATGGCGTTGTTGTAGGGCAGGACTGCGGCACGACGCGGGAATTTCGCGATGCGGCGACCCCTGGTAAGGTCGCGGAGTATTTCACAGGGAAACCCACGCGGTGGAGCCCGACCTCGTCGCCTATTCGCCGATCCGCCATCGTCCGCGCCTTTCATGGCCGGGTGGTGCCCGCGTGGCGCTGTGGCTGTGCCCGAACATCGAGCACTATGAATTCCTGCCCGCCTTCCAGCGGCTGCGCGACCCGTGGCCGCGCTCGCCGCACCCGGACGTGCTCGGCTATTCGATGCGCGACTACGGCAACCGGGTGGGGCTGTGGCGACTGTTCGACGTGACGGACGAGCTCGGCATTCCCTGCACCGTCAGCCTGTCGATGGCGGTGATCCAGCACTACCCGGTGATCCTGGAGGCGATGCTGAAGCGGCGCTGGGAGCTGATGAGCCACGGCATCTACAACACCCGCTACCACTGGAATTTCTCGCCGGACGAGGAGCGGGCGGCGATGCAGGAAAGCCGGGACATCCATCGCCGGCTGGTCGGCGGCGAGCAGGCCGGGTGGTTCAGTCCGGCGGTGACCAACACGCTGAATACCTTTGACCTTCTGGCCGAGGCGGGCTTCGACTACACCTGCGACCTGTATCACGACGACCAGCCGACGCCGTTGCTGACCAAGACGCCGCGCGCCGATGGTTCGCCGCTGCTGTGCGTGCCGTACACGATGGAGCTGAACGACGTGATCGTCTCGCGCCGTGGCGAGGAGATCGGCGATTTCTGCCGCCAGATCCGCGACCATTTCGACACGGTCTATGCCGAGGGGCTGGAGCAGCCGCGGGTGATGTGCGTGGCGATCCACCCATTCTGGGTCGGCCAGCCGAGCCGCATCCGGCAGTTCCGCGAGGTGATGGCGTATATGCTGTCCCACCCCGGGGTGTGGTGCACCACGGCGGGCGAGATCGCGCAGCACTACCGGGCAGAGCACCTGCCGGCGATGCAGGCGCATCTGGCCGCGCGGGAGGCGATGCGTGGTGCATAAGCCCGGGACTATGCCGCCGATCGGCGAAATTCGGGCGCCGGGGATGGACCACGACCTGTATCCGTTCCGCACGTTGGGCGAGGGGCCCCGGATCGCCTGGCCGGAGGGCGCGCGCACCGCGTTCACCGTGACCTTGATGCTCGACTACTGGGAGGTGTTGCCGCCGGCGGATGCCAGTGCCGATCCTCGCATCCTCTCGCCGCTGGGGAAATTCCATCCGGACTGGCTGACCTGGTCGCAGCGGGAATACGGCAACCGGGTGGGCATCTTTCGCGTGCTGGACGTGCTCGACCGCTTCGCACTGGTGCCGTCGGTGGCGCTGGGGGCCGAGGCGGCGCGGCGGTATCCGGAGCTGGTCGACGAGTGCATCCGCCGCGGCGCCTGCTTCATGGCGCATGGCACCCACGCCACGCGGCGCATCACGTCGCGGATGAGCGCGGCGGAGGAGCGGGCGCATATCGCCGAGAGCCGGGCGGAGGTGGTGCGGGCGACCGGGGCGCCGCCGCTGGGCTGGTGCGGGCAGGATTTCAACGAGAGCACGCGCACGCCGGCGCTGCTGGCCGAGGCGGGGTTCGCCTATACCACCGACTGGTCGAACGACGACCGGCCCTATCGGCTGGCGCCGGGGCTGCTGGCCCCCGCGCTGCTGGCGCTGCCGGCGCATTCGGAGTGGAATGACCTCGAATCGATGTGGCTGCGCCGCGTGCAGCCGCCGGCATGGGCGGCGTTGGTGGCCGACGGGTTCTCGGTGCTGCATGCGGAGGGGGGCACGGTGGTGAACCTCACGCTGCATCCCTGGATCATCGGCCAAGCCTCGCGCATCCGCTATCTGTCCGACGCGCTGTCGCGCGTGCTGGGGCAGGGCGGCATCTGGCGCACCACGACCGATGCGGCGGCCGCGTGCATCGCACGCCAGCTTCCGCCAACCTGACTTACGCAGAAGGAACAAGAACGTGGCGCAGCTGCCGATCCGCACCCCTGGCTGGGTGGAAGAATTCCGCAAGTTCGTGATGCGCGGCAATGTCGTGGACCTCGCCGTCGGCATCATCATCGGCGTCGCCTTCACGGCGATCGTCGGCAGCCTGGTGAAGGACCTGTTCAATCCGCTGATCGGCCTGCTGATCGGCGGCATCGACTTCAGCAACATCTTCGTCGTGCTGAAAGGCGAGCGGCTGGCAACGCTGGAGGCCACACAGAAGGCTGGGGCGGTGACGCTGAATATCGGCCTGTTCGTCAATGCGGTGATCCAGTTCATGATCGTCGCCTTCGCGGTGTTCTGGCTGGTGAAGGTGCTGTCGCGCCTGCAGCGCAAGGAAGAGGCCGCCCCCGCCGCGCCGGCGCGCAGCGAGGTGCTTCTGGCCGAGATCCGCGACCTGCTGAAGGCGCGCCAATAATTGGATGAGCCAGTAGTCGCATGAGCCAGCACGTCCTGAACCGCGAGTTCCTGCTCTCTGGCCGGCTAGCCGAGGAGATCCGCAAATGGTCGCCCGAGGTGCGGGTGCTGTCCGACGAGGAGCGCAATGCCTCGCTGAATGCGCTGCTCGCCGAGCGGCCCGATCGCGTGACCGACGGGGTTTGGGTGTTCGCCTACGGCTCGCTGATCTGGAACCCGATGGTGCATTACGTGCAGCGCGAGGTGGCGCATACGCCGGAGTGGCACCGCAGCTTCTGCCTGGCCACCAAGGGCGGGCGCGGCACGCCGGACAACCCGGGGCTGATGCTGGGGCTGCGGCCCAATGAGCAACAAGACGGCGGCGGCTGCACCGGGGTGGCGTTCCGCATCGAGGAGGCGCTGATTGGCCCGGAACTGGACCTGCTGTGGCGGCGCGAGATGGTCGCGCGCGGCTACATTCCGCGCTGGGTGCCTTTGCACGACCCCTCGGGCGGGATGATCGGCCACGGCATCGCCTTCACCATCGACCCCGAGGGGCCCGGCTATTGCGGCGACCTGTGCGAGACGGTCGTGGTGCGGCGGCTGGCGACGGCGCGCGGGCAGATGGGCACGGCGGCCGAATACCTGTATCGCACACGCGACGGGCTGCGCGAGCTGGGCATCCACTGCCCGTTCGTGGAGCGCATCGCAGGACTTGTCGATGCCGAGACGGTGGCGCTGGCCGCCGAGCCCCGCGCCAAATGATGTGTCTTGCGGAGTGGCCGATGTCCGACTTCCTGCGCCGCATGCTGCGTTCGGGCCGCCTGCTCGCCCTGGCCCTGCTGCTGGCGCTGGCGGCTGCCCCCGCCCCGGCAACGGCGCAGGAATTCGACCTGCCGGGCGTGCAGCGTCCGAGCGACAGCTATTTCGAGGGGCTGACCAACCGCTTCCCGGCCGGCGCCCCCGCCGCCGCGCGGCGCACCGCGGAGCAACAGGCGCGGGACGCGATCGGCAAGCGCGACTGGGCAGCGGCCGTCACCGCGCTGGAACTGCGGATCGCCCAGGGCGATGCGGCGGTGGCGCAGTATCTCGACCTGGCCAACGCGCATCTGCGCCGCCTGCCGCCGGACCACCAGAAGGCGCTGTATGCCGCCTGGCAGGGCTTCCAGATGGCCGCACCCGGCGAGGCGGAAATCCGCCCGCTGCTGCTGATCGCCGAGGCACTGCGGGCGCAGGACCGCCCGGCCCAGCTGCTGCAGGCGCTGCAGGCGGTGGTGGACCGGGCGCCGGGCAATGCCGAGTATCGCCGCCAGCTGGAGACGGCGCGGCGCGAGATCGGCATCCAGGTGCGCAGCGTGCGCACCGAACCGGAGGCCGAGCCGGCGCGGGCGTGCCTGGCATTCACCTCGCCGCCCTCCCGCCGGCCCGACTTCAACGCGCAGGACTGGGTGACGCTGAGCCCGCCGGTGCCGGGGGCGGCGGTGACGCGCGAGGGCGACCAGATCTGCGTCTCCGGCCTGCCGCATGGGGTGACGACGCACGTCGCGGTGCGCGCCGGCATGCCCGGGGAGGGGGGGCTGGCCATGGCGCGGGAGAATTTCGGCAATGTCGCAATGCCGAACCGCCAGCCGCGCATCGCGTTCGACACGCGGATGTTCGTGCTGCCGCGCGGCCAGACGCCGGCGCTCACGCTGACCACCGTGAACCTGTCGGCGGTGAAGCTGCGGCTGGTGCGGATGACCGAGCGCAACGTAGCCGGCTTCCTGCGCGACTATCGTCTCGGCGAGCAGATCGACCGCTGGGCGGTGGATTCGATTGCCGAGAGCACCGGCAGCGAGGTGTGGACGGGCACCGCCGAGATCCCGAAATGGGAGCCGAACCGGCCGGCGCGCACCGCACTGCCGCTGCCCGAGGCGCTGGCCAGTGCCGGGCCCGGCCTCTATGCGCTGTCGGCCGAAGTGGGCGACGGCACGCCGCGGCGCGGCAGTTCGGCGGTGCAGGTGATCCTGCGCACCGACCTGGCGCCCACCATCTGGCGCGGCTCGGACGGGCTGGTGGTGCAGGTGCGCGGCTATTCTGACGCAAAGCCGCGCGCCGGCGTTTCGCTGCGGCTGCTGGCGCGCAACAACGACATCCTGGCCGAGGCGACGACCGACGGCGATGGCGTGGCGCGGTTCGCCCGGGCGCTGCTGCGTGGCGAGGGGCCGCTGGAGCCCGGGTCGCTGCATGCGTTTGCCAGCACCGATTTTGCTTCGCTCGACCTGAACAGTGCCGCCTTCGACCTGTCAGATCGCGGGGTGGAGGGGATGCCGCACCCCGGGCCGCTCGATGCCTTCGTGTGGCTCGACCGCGGCATCTACCGTCCCGGCGAGACGGTGCAGGTGATGGCGCTGGTGCGCGATGCCGCGGGCCTGCCGGCCGATCTGCCTGTGCAGGTGACGGTGAAGCGGCCGGGCGGGCAAACCTTTCTCAAGACCACGCCCGCGCGGCTGGCCGAGGCGTCGATCCATCTCCCGGTGGCGCTGTCGGCAGGTGCGTCGGCCGGGACCTGGTCGATCGAGCTGCATGCCGACACGGCGCTGCCGGCGATTGGGCGGGCGGAGTTCCGCGTCGATGCCTTCGTGCCGGACCGCATGGCCGTCGAGGTCGGCGCGTTGCCGGCGGCCCTGGTGGCGGGCGAACCGGCGAGCGTGCCGGTGAGCGCGCGGTTCCTGTATGGTGCGCCGGGGGCGGGGCTGTCGGGCGAGGCGAGTTTGCGGCTGGTGGCCGACCCTGCGCCGTTCCCGGCGTTGGCCGGGTATCGGATCGGGCAGGTGGGCGAAATCTACGCGCCGTCGTTCCGCCAGATCGAACTGCCGGAGACCGATCCGCAAGGGCGCACCACGCTGGCGCTGAACATCGCGCGCCTGCCGGACACCACCTTCGCGCTGAAGGCGGAGATCGAGCTGGCGGTGAACGACCCCGCCGGGCGGGCCTCGCGCGCCACGGCGTCGATCCCGGTGCGCCCGGCCGGGCCGCTGATCGGGGTGAAGCCGCTGTTTGCCGACCACGCCGTCGATGCCCAGGCCGAGGCCGGGTTCGATATCGCGGCCGTGAACCCGGAGGGCGCGCGCATCGCGATGCCGGCCCGGCTGCGGCTGGTGCGCGAGCGGCCGGACTGGCGGATGGTGATGCGCGGCTCGCTCGCCCGCTATGAGACGGTGTGGCGCGACGAGCCGCTGGAGACGCAGGAGATCGCGATTGGCGCCGACGCGCCGCACCGCTTCGCGCGCGCGCTGCCGTTCGGGCGCTACCGGCTGGAGGTGGCGCAGGCGGGTGGCATGGCGATCACCTCCTATCGCTTCCGCGCCGGGTGGGCGGCCTCGGAAAGCCCCGATGTGCCGGACCGCGTGGACGTGTCGGCGGCGACGCGCAGTGCCAAAGTTGGCGAGAGCGTCCGCATTCACATCGCGCCGCCGTTTGCCGGCGAGGCGACGGTGGCTGTGCTGTCGGACCGGGTGCTGTCCTTGCGCAGCGTGGCGGTGGCGGAAGGCGGCACCAGCGTCGACATTCCGGTGGAGGAAAGCTGGGGGCCGGGTGCCTATGTGGCGGTGCATGTGTTCCGCGCCGGCAGCGGCGGCACGCGGCCGGGCCGGGCGATCGGGCTCGCCTGGGTCGGCGTCGATCCCGCTGCGCGGACGCTGGCCGTGGTGATCGACACGCCCGAGCGGCTGCCGCCGCGCGCGGTGAGCCAGGTGCCGGTGCGCACGGCTCCGGGGGCGTGGGTGACGCTGGCGGCGGTCGACGAGGGCATATTGCGGCTGACGCGCTTCGCCACGCCTGACCCCGCCGCGCATTATCTTGGGCGGCGGCGGCTGGGGCTTGATATCCGCGACGACTGGGGCCGGTTGATCGCGCCGGCCGAGGGCGAGGCCACGCTGCTGAAGCAGGGCGGCGACGAGGGCGGCTTCGTGCTGCCGGATATCCCCATCCGGACCGTTACCCTCTTCTCCCCGCCGGTGCAGGCGGGCAGCGACGGCGTGGCGCTGGTGCCGCTCGACATGCCGGATTTCAACGGCGAGGTGCGGCTGATGGCCGTGGCCTGGCAGGGGACGAAGATCGGCAGCGCCGGCAAGCCGGCCACGGTGCGCGACCCGGTGGTGGCCGAGGCGCTGCTGCCGCGGTTCCTGGCACCGGGAGACGAAGCGCGGCTGGCGGTAATGCTGCACAATATCGACCTGCCGGCGGGGCCTGTCTCGGTGCGGCTGGAGACTGAGGGGCCGCTGGCGATCGAGGGCGCGGCGGTGCTGGGGGCCACGCTGGCGCCCGGCGAACGCGGCCTGCCGGCAACGCTGCTGCGTGCCACCGGGGTGGGGCGCGGGGTGGTGAAGATGGCGATCACCGCCGGCGGCTTCACGCTGCAGCGCGACACCGCGATTACCATCCGCCCGGCGCGGTCGCCTTCCAGCCTGGTGAGCGGCATGGAGCTGGCGGCCGGGGCGGAATCGCGCCTGGAGCCGCCGGTCGCACGCTTCCTGCCGGGCAGCTGGACCGCCGAGGCGACGTTTGGCGCGCCGGTGCGCTACGACACGGCCGCCCTGGTGCGGGCGCTGGATGCCTATCCGGTGGCCTGCCTGGAACAGACGATCAGCCGTGGCCTGCCGCTCGCCCTGCTGCCCGACGGGCCGCTGGCGGGCGACCAGCGCGCGGCGCGGCTGGGCGGTGCTGTGGCCGCGGTGCTCGACCGGCAGCGCTACGATGGCGGCTTCGGGCTGTGGAGCGCGGGCGGCGAGGCGGAGGCGTGGCTGTCGGCCTATGCGGTCGAGTTCCTGCTGCGGGCGAAGGCGGCCGGGGCAACGGTGCCGGAGGTGGCGCTGGGCGAGGCGATCAAGCACCTGGCGGAGCAGAGCGAATATCCGTCCGACCGGCCCGAGGGCATGGTGGCCCATGCCTACCGGCTCTATGTGCTGGCGCTGGCGGGGCGGGGGAGGCCGGGGGCGGCGCGGGTGATCGCGGAGACGCCGGACAGCCTGCCGACGCCGCTGGCGCGTGCCCATGTCGCCGCCGCGCTGGCGCTGGCGCACGACCCGCCGCGCGCGGAAGCGATGTTCCGCGCGGCCCTCGATGCGCCGGTGCGGCGCTGGTGGGCGGCGGATTACGGCAGCGGGCTTCGCGACCTTGCGGCCATCGCTGTGCTGCTGAAGGAAAGCGGGTTGCTGCCGGATCGCCTCGCGCGGCTGGCCGCCGGGCTGCCGGGGGCGGATCTGCTGCCGGGCGCGCTGTCGACGCAGGAGCAGGCCTGGATGGCGGCCGCGGCAGCGTCGCTCGGGCGCGACGGGCGGCCGGTGCGGGTGGAACTGGGGGGGCGGACCCTGTCCGGTGCGGTGGTCGCGGCACGGCTTGACGGGCCGGCTGCGGCGCGCAACCTGTCGGAGCGGGCGGTATGGCAATCGGTGTCGGTGTCGGGCGTTCCCGTGGAGGCGCTCCCGGCCGAGCGGGCGGGGATGCGGGTGACGCGGCGCTTCCTGGCGCTGGACGGTACGGCCTTGAACCTTGACCAGTTGCGGCAGAACACCGAGTTCGTGCTGCTGCTGGAAGGCCAGGCCGAGACGCGGCAGGACCACCGGGTGCTGGCGATGCAGGGCCTGCCGGCGGGGTGGGAAATCACCGCGCGGCTGCCCGCCGGCGCCATTGCCGGCATGCCCTGGCTGGGCGAACTGTCGCCGACCGAGGCGCAGCCGGCGGCCGATGACCGGTTCGTGGCGGCGGTGGCGCTCACCGAGGCGAAGCCAGCCTTCCGGGTGGCGGCACGGGTGCGGGCGGTGACACCGGGGTTCTTCGAGCTGCCGGGCGCGGATGTGGCAGACATGTATCGGCCGGGGGTGTTCGCGCGGCAGGCGGTGGCGAAGATCCGGGTGTTGCCGGCGGAGTAGGAAGAAAGGAAGCCTTCTTTTTGTGAACAAAAAGAAGCAAAAAAACTTCGTCCCTTTGCCTGGGGGTGTAAGCCCGGGCGCGTCCGCGCGCGAATGGATGAAAGTTTTTTTGCTTCTTTTTTTACAAAAAAAGAAGTTCTTGCTTCCATTGTTGCTTTTGCCTTGCTTATGGGTGCTCGACCGCGCCTTCCCCCCCGTCCTGGATCGTCTGTCAGTGACCGGCACTGAGGTCGTCGCCCGCGACGGCCGCACGTTGGCGCTGTTGCCCGCCCCTGGCGGCGTGTGGCGGTTCCGCGTGGGTGCGGACGAGGTGGCGCCGGTGCTGGTCGACATGTTGGTGGAGATCGAGGATCGGCGGTTCTGGTGGCACCCCGGGGTGGACCCGATCGCGCTGGCGCGGGCGGCTTGGCAGGATGTGCGGGCGGGGCGGATCGTCTCGGGCGGTTCGACGCTGACGATGCAGGCGGCGCGATTGTTGGAGCCGCGGCCGCGCACGGTGCGTTCCAAGCTGATCGAGATGGCCCGCGCCGTGCAGTTGGAGTGGCATTTCTCCAAGCGCGAGATCCTGGGCATCTGGCTGTCGCAGGCGCCCTATGGCGGGAACCTGGAGGGGGTGCGGGCGGGGTCGCTGGCGTGGTTCGGGGTGGGGCCAGGCAACCTGGATACGGCGCAGGCGGCGCTGCTGGTGGCGATTCCGCGCCAGCCGGAGGCGCTGCGGCCGGACCGGCATCCCGAGCGGGCGCGGGCGTTGCGCGATCGGATTTTGGGGGCGGATGGCGGCGCGGTGCCGATGCGGCGCGTGGCCTTGCCGCGCCATGCCCGTCACGCGGTGGCGGCCTTGCCGCAAGGCGGGCGCGTGGAGACGACGCTCGACCTTGCGTTGCAGCGGGCGCTGGAGCGGTTCGCGGCGGAGCGGCTGGCGGTGTTGCCGGAGCGGGCGTCGCTGGCGATCGTGGTGGGCGACCTGGCGGGGCGGGAGTGGCGCGCGCTGGTGTCGGGCGGCGAGGGGGCGCAGGCGGGCAGGGCAGGGGCAATGGACCTGACGCGCGCGGTGCGCTCGCCCGGTTCGGCGATGAAGCCGTTCATCTATGCGATGGCGTTCCAGGACGGGATTGCGGCCCCGCATACGCGCATCGACGATCTGCCGCGGCGGTTCGGGGCCTATGCGCCGGAGGATTTCGACCGCACGTTCCAAGGCAGCGTGACGGCGGGCGAGGCACTGCGCCGGTCGCTGAACCTGCCGGCGGTGGCGTTGCTGGACCGGATCGGGCCGTTGCGGTTCGCAGCGGCGGTGAAGGGGGCAGGGGTGTCGCTGCGGCTGCCACCGGGGGCGGATCCGTCGCTGCCGCTGGCGCTGGGGGGGGCGGGGACCACGCTGCGCGAGATGGCGGGGCTGTATGCCGCACTTGGCACCGACGGCAGTGCCGCGGCGATGCGGCTGGGGGCGGCGCCGCAGGAGGTGCGCGCCTTCCTGCAGCCGCGCGCCGCTTCCATGATCGCCGAGGTTCTGACGCAGCGCTTTCCCGACGGCGGGCCGCCGGGGGTGGCGTGGAAGACCGGCACCAGCTGGGGCGGGCGGGATGCCTGGGCGCTGGGGTTCGACGGGGCGCATGTGGCCGGCGTGTGGGTGGGGCGGCCGGACGGCACGCCGCTGCCGGGGGCCACGGGGCGCAACTTGGCCCTGCCGCTGCTGGCGCGGGTGTTCGACATGCTGCCGGCGGCGCCGAGGCCGGAACCGGTTGCGGCACCGCGCGCGATGGCCCGGGGCGCGACGGCGGGGGCGGAGGATGCGCTGCGCCTGCTGTTTCCGCCGCCCGGCGCGGTGCTCAGCGGCGAGGGCACGGTGGTGCTGCGGGTGATGGGCGGGCGACGGCCGCTGACGTTCCTGGTGGATGGCGCGCGGCTGGCCGCCGATCCCGCGCGGCGGGAGGCGGCGTGGCAGCCGGCGGGGCCGGGGTTCTACCGGCTGACGGTGCTGGATGCCGAGGGAAGTGCCGCACGCGCGGTGGTGCGGGTGCGGTAGGGGGCATCGTGCCGGCCCCCAGGAATCACGACGGCCCGCCCCCGAAGGAAGCGGGCCGCCACGACGACCGACGGCGCAGAAAGCGAGTTGATCAGCCGATCTTGGCCTTGGCGAGGTCGTAGATCACGGAGGAAGAGGCGGCACCCTTGTTCGCCTTGTCCATCTGGGTGCCCTTGAACTCGATCTTGGTGAAGTTGAGGGAGAGAGACTCCATCGGCCGGTCGCCGCCCGAGCTGATCGAGTAGCCGCTGACCATCGTGTCCTCGAGCTTGTAGGTCATGTAGGTCTCGAGCTTCTTGCCGTCGGTCTTGACGAAGTCGATCTGGACATTCTTGCCCTCGCCCTGCAGCGCCTCGTCGAGCAGCTTGGTGGTGGCGATGTCCTGCAATTTGGTGACGGTAATTTCGCTGATGCTCGGCGCGGAGGATTCGCGGTCGGCGCTGGCGCCGACGGGCGAGGAGATCCCGCGGCCCACGCCCCACTGGAACGAGTTCAGCTCGATCCACTTCTCGTGGCCCTGGGCCGTGGTGTCCCCGTCGATTCCGTCGTATTTCATGTAGATCGGCATTGGTGTTCTCCTGTTGCTGCCGTTCGGTTCTCAGCCAAGCGTGTAGGTGAACGATCCGGTGGGATCGATGCCGACGGCGATGCGGTTGATGGCGTCACCCCCGGCCAGCCGCCCCAGAACCTCGGCAGAGAGCTCCGGTAGCAGGGTCCGCGACAGTATATTCTCAACGTTGCGCGCGCCCGATGAACTTTCCGTGCACCGGCGTGCAATTGTTTCAACAAGTTCGTGATCGTACTCGAAACTTGCCTTGTAGGCCTCGCGCACCCGCCGCCCGATCCGGGCGAGCTGGAGCACCACGATCTGGCGGATGATGGCCTCCGACAGGGGAAAATAGGGCACCAGGTTCACGCGACCGAGGAAGGCGGGCTTGAAATATTTCATCAGCTCCGGCAGCAGCGCCTCGCGCAGGCCGGCCGCATCGGGCGCGGTCTCAGGGTCGGCGAACAGCTTGGTGATCAGGTCGGTGCCGGCGTTGGAGGTCATGATGACGACGGTGTTCTTGAAGTCGATGTCCCGGCCCTCGCCGTCCTTCATGTTGCCCTTGTCGAACACCTGGAAGAACACATCCTGCACGCCGGGATGGGCCTTTTCCATCTCGTCCAGCAGCACCACGGAATAGGGCCGGCGGCGCACCGCCTCGGTGAGTATTCCGCCCTCGCCGTAGCCGACATATCCCGGGGGCGAGCCCATCAGCAGGCTGACCTTATGTTCTTCCTTGAACTCGGTCATGTTGATGGTCGTCATGTTCTGCTCGCCGCCATAGAGCAGGTCGGCCAAGGTCAGTGCCGTTTCGGTCTTGCCGGTGCCGGAGGTGCCGACCATCAGGAACACGCCGATCGGCTTGCGCGGGTCGGTCAGCTTGGCGCGGCTGGTGCGGATGGCCTGGGCGACGGCCTCCAGCGCGTGGTCCTGGCCGACGATGCGCTTGCCCATCGCCTGTTGCAGGTTCAGCACGGTGTTGATCTCGTTGGACTGCATCCGCCCGGCGGGGATGCCGGTCCAGGATTCGACGATCTCGGCCACCGCCTGGGCGTCGACCACCGGGAACACCAGCGGCGTCTCACCCTGCAACGCGAATAGTTTCGTGGTGGCGGCAGCAAGCTTGGCGCGCAGTGCGTCCTTGTCCTGGCCGTCGTCGGGGTTCTCGATGTGGCCGCGGGTTTCGGCGATCTCGGTGGCCAGCGCTCGTTCCTGTTCCCAGCGCGCTTCGAGCGCGATGCGCTCGGCATCCAGCGCAGCGCGTTCCTCGGCCAGCTCGGCCTGCCTGGCGGCGTGGTCGGCCCCGGCGGCGCTCTCGCGGCCGAGGATGCCGGTTTCGGTGTCGATCAGGTCGATGCGGCGGATGCGGTCCTCGAGTGCCGCGGGCATGGCCGCCTGGCTCATCGCGACGCGGGCGCAGGCGGTGTCGATCAGCGAGACGGCCTTGTCCGGCAGCTGGCGGCTGGGGATGAAGCGGGCGGAGAGCTTCACCGCAGCTTCCACTGCTTCGTCAAGGATGCGGATGCCGTGGTGGCGCTCCAGCGTGGCCACGATGCCGCGAACCATGGCGATGGCGATCGGCTCGGACGGCTCCTCGACCTTGACCACCTGGAAGCGGCGGGTGAGGGCCGCGTCCTTCTCGAAATACTTCTTGTATTCGGCCCAGGTTGTGGCGGCCATCGTGCGAAGCTCGCCGCGGGCCAGCGCCGGCTTCAGCAGGTTGGCGGCATCGCCCTGGCCCGCCTGGCCACCGGCGCCGATCATCTGGTGCGCTTCGTCGATGAACAGGATGATCGGCTTGGGGGAGGCCTTCACCTCTTCGATCACGTTCTTGAGCCGGTTCTCGAACTCGCCCTTCACGCCTGCGCCGGCCTGGAGCAGGCCGAGGTCGAGCGTGCGGATCACCACGTCCTTCAGCGCCGGGGGCACGTCGCCGGCGGCGATGCGCAGGGCGAAGCCTTCCACCACCGCTGTCTTGCCGACGCCTGCCTCGCCGGTGAGAATCGGGTTGTTCTGGCGGCGACGCGTCAGGATATCCACCACCTGGCGGATCTCGGTGTCCCGGCCGAGGATCGGGTCGATCTTGCCGGCGCGCGCCTTGGCGGTGAGGTCGATGGTGAACTGGTCCAGCGCGCCGCTGCCGCCCGGGCGCGGCGAACCGTCGCCCTCGCCGCCGGTGGCGGGCGCGCCTTCGACGGAGACGGTGGCACTGGCCGCCTCGGTGCTGTCGCGGGTGATGGTCGGCAGGTCGCGCTTGAGCGCATCGGCGTTGATCTTGCCGAACTGCGCGCTGCACTCGCGGGCGTGGCGGCTCAGCGTCTCGTCGGCCAGCATCGCCCAGAGCAGGTGGCCGGAGCGCAGCCGCGACAGCCCGTGCTCCACCGAGGCGAGCAGCCAGCCCTGCTTCACGGCTTCCACGATTTCAGGCGAGAGGGTGGGGGCGCGGGCGTTGCCGGTTTTCAGCTTGTCCAGCGCGCGGGTAAGGTCGCTGAGCAGCCGCCCGTGGTCGGCGTCGTAGTGGCGCAGGATGGCGGCGATGTCGGTGTCGGACGGGTCGGCGAGCTTGATCAGCCAATGCTCGAGCTCGACGTTGTAGTGGCTGCGCGACAATGTAAGACCGGCGGCCGCTTCCAGTGCGCGGCGGCAATGGTCGTTGAGCCGGCCGACTAGGGCCTTGAGGTCGATTGCCGCCATGGTTTCCCCCGTCCCCGCGCACGGGAATCTCGTTGCCGAATGGCCACCGAACCCCGCGCCGTGGCCCGACATCTTTGCATCGCGCGACGATAGGAGCGGCCGATGGCGCGAGTCCATAGACACAGCCGTTGCGTCGGCAAATAGTTTGGGCCGATAAATCTTCCGCACGGGGCGCCTGGCCCGACCGAACGGAGGGGAACATGGCCAATTGGCCCGACGGGATCGACATGACGGCGCTGTTGGCCCCTGTTGCCGAGGATGCGCCGGCGGGTCCGGACCTGCGCGAGGACCCGTCGTCGAACTCGCTCTATCGCCGCCTGAAGAATGCCCGCCAGGAGGTGGGTGCTGCTGAGCGGCTGGAGGAGCAGGGCTCGCGCGACCCGGCCGCCGAGCCGCTGGCGGTGCTGTGGCGCCAGGTGCGCGCGCTGGCGATCGAGGCGCTGGGGCAGAGCAGGGACCTCGATGTCGCCGCGTGGCTGCTGGAGGCGTTGCTGCGCAGCGACGGCCCGGCCGGGCTTGCCGCCGGCGCGCACCTGATCGGCGGGCTGGCGGAGGCGTTCTGGGACCAGAACCTGTATCCGCTGCCCGACGAGGACGGCATCGCAACCCGCGTCAACCTGGTTTCGGGCCTGAACGGCAGCGGTGGGCGCGACGGCACGCTGGCACAGCCGCTGCGCAAGCTGGTGCTGTTCGATCGGCCGGACGGCGCGCCCTTCGCCTTCTGGCAGTACAAGCAGTCCCAGGACATCAAGGCGCTCGATGCCGCCCGCGCGGCGCAGCGCATCCAGGGCGGTGCCGTGTCGTTCGAGGCGATGGAGACCGAGGCGCGGGCGGCCGGGGGCGCGCATTTTGCCGCCATGCGCCGTTCCTTGCGCGCCGCGCGCGATGCTTGGGTGGCGATGGCCGCGGTGCTGGATGCCAAGGCCGGCCCCGATGCGCCCTCCACTTCGACGGTGCGCGACCTGCTGAACGAAATGCTGACGGCAGTCAGCCGGTTTGCCCCCGCGGAAGCCGCCGAGCCGGCGCCTGCCGCGGCGTCACCCACCTCGGCTTCGGGCCCTGACGGCAACGGAGCGCCGGCCGCCACTGCCACGGCGCTGGCCAGCGGCCCGCTGGTCGGGGCGGTGAACCGCGAGGACATGCTGGCCGAGCTCTCCCGCATCGCCAATTTCTTTCGCCGCACCGAGCCGCAGTCGCCGCTGGCCTACACGCTGGAGGAGGCGATCCGCCGCGGCCGCATGACCTGGCCCGAGCTGCTGGCCGAGATCGTGTCCGACACCTCGGTGCGCGACAACATCCTCATGCAGCTCGGCATTCGCCCGCCGCAGCCGGGCGAGGGCGAGGCGGAGGAGGCCGCTTCGTCCGGCACCACCTGGTAGCCCCCGCTCCCTGGCAGATAAGCCATGCCCCGCGTGCGATTGTTGCGCTTCACGGAAGATTGAACCGCCGCGCGGATGCTTGATTGACCGCGACGCAAGCCGGCCACTAAGCTTGCGCAGGATTTTGCGCGGCATGGCGCGGCGCGTGCCCGCACGCCCGGAACCGGCCGGCACGGCCCCGGTATCGCGAAACGTTTTGGGGGAAGAGCCATGAGTGGCAGCGTGCATGACAAACTGAAGCGGGTGCGCAAGCCCCGCGTCCACATCACCTACGATGTGGAGACCGAGGGTGCGAAGGTCGTGCGCGAGCTTCCGTTCGTTGTCGGCGTGATGGGCGATTTCTCCGGCGACCCCACCCAGCCGCTGCGCCCGATGACCGAGCGCAAGTTCATCCAGATCGACCGCGACAACTTCAACGACGTGATGCAGCGCATGACGCCGGGCGTGAAGATGCGCGTGGACAACAAGCTGGCCGACGACGGCAGCCAGATGGCGGTCGACCTCAAGTTCAACTCGATCGAGGATTTCGAGCCCGCCCGTGTCGCCGAGCAGGTGCCGGCGCTGAAGGCGCTGATGGAAACGCGCAACAAGCTGCGCGACCTGATGAGCAAGGTGGACAACTCGCCCGAGCTCGAAGACCTGCTGGAGCAGGTGCTGAAAAGCGAGGACGACCTCAAGAAGTTGTCCGGCCAGGTCGGCGTCGACCGCAAGGAGGGCTGAGCGATGTCCGGTTCCCAGTCTGCCCCCGCCGGGTCAGCTTCCACCACCACCGAGGACGGGCTCAGCTTCCTCGACCAGGTCGTCGCCGCCACCAAACAGACCGCGCCCGACCGCGCCCAGGACCTCGTCAAGACGTTGATGGAACAGGCCCTCGCCGGGACCGTCACCTTCGACAAGAACCTCTCGCGCACCTTCGAGCGCGCCATTGCCGCCATCGACCGCAAGATCAGCTACCAGCTGAACGAGGTGATGCACAACGAGAAGTTCCTCAAGCTCGAGGGCTCCTGGCGCGGCCTGCACTACCTGGTGATGAATTCCGAGACCGGCACCGCGCTCAAGATCAAGGTGCTGAATGCGACCAAGCGCGACCTGACCCGCGATCTCACCAAGGCGTCGGAGTTCGACCAGAGCGAGCTGTTCAAGAAGATCTACGAGAACGAGTTCGGCTCCCCGGGCGGCGAGCCCTATGGCACGCTGATCGGCGACTACGAGTGGTCGAACCACCCCGACGACGTGCAGACGCTGGGCCTGATCTCCAACGTCGCCGCCGGCGCCTTCGCGCCGTTCGTGTCGGCCGTGGCGCCGCAGATGTTCGGTTTCTCCGACTGGACCGGCCTGAACAAGCCGCGCGACATCGCCAAGATCTTCGAAACCCAGGAATACGCCACCTGGCGCAGCTTCCGCGACAGCGAGGATGCCCGCTTCGTCTCGCTGGTGATGCCGCGCGTGCTTGCCCGCCTGCCCTATGGCGCCGCGACCAAGCCGATCGACGAGTTCGGCTACGAGGAGGCGCCATATGACGAAAACGGCACCGCGATCGCCATGGACCACAAGGGCTATTGCTGGATGAACGCCGCCTACACCATGGGCGCGCGCATGACCGCGGCCTTCGCCACCTCCGGCTTCTGCGTCGCCATCCGCGGCGCCGAGGGCGGCGGCAAGGTGGAGGGCCTGCCCAACCACGTCTTCACCTCCGACGACGGCGACCAGGACGCCAAGTGCCCGACCGAGGTGCTGATCCCCGACCGGCGCGAGTTCGAACTGAGCAACCAGGGCTTCCTGCCGCTCTGCCACTACAAGAACACCGACTACGCCGTGTTTTTCGGCTCTCAGACGGCGCAGAAGCCCAAGAAATACGACCGGCCGGAAGCCACCGCCAACGCCGCCATCTCCGCGCGCCTTGGCTATATCATGGCCAGCAGCCGCTTCGCCCACTACCTCAAGGTGATGGCGCGCGACACCATCGGCAGCTTCAAGGAGGCCAACGAGATCGAGGCCGACCTGAACCGCTGGATCGGCAACTACGTCAACGCCAACGAGAACGCGGGGCAGGAAGCCAAGGCCAAGTATCCGCTGCGCGAGGCGCTGGTCGAGGTGAAGGAAATCCCGGGCAAGCCGGGCTCCTACAACGCGGTGGCCTATCTGCGCCCCTGGCTGCAGATGGAGGAGCTGACGACCAGCCTGCGCATGGTCGCCCGCCTCCCGCCCAAGGCCTGACCCCGGCCGCGGCGCGGGAGCGGGGCGCCGTGCCGGAAGACGACCGTACGATCATCGTGCCACCCACCAGCGGGTCCGCCGGGCGCCAGCCCCCGGCGGACCCCGCCGCCCCGCTGGCCGACGCGGCAACCGATCCCGGCCCCGCCGAGGCCTCGCCGCTTCGCGACAGCGTCTTGTCCGGCCGCTTCTTCGCCACCGCACACCGCGACGCCGCCGAGGCGCTCGCCGGCTTCCTGGCCGGCGCCCCCGCCCCACTGGCCGCATGGTTCGGCCGCCGCCGCGCTGCCAGCCTGGCCGCCGACCCCGATGCCCTGCGCGGCGCCCTGGACCGCGACATCGCCGCACTCGACGCCCTGCTGGGCGCGCAGATGGATGCCATCCTGCACGCCCCACGCCTGCGCCGGCTGGAAGGCTCCTGGCGCGGCCTCGCCTGGCTGGCGGAGCCGATCGATCCGGGCAACCGCATCAAGGTGAAGGTGCTGAACCTCGGCTGGGCCGAAATCGCCCGCGACCTAGAGCGCGCCGCGGAGTTCGACCAGAGCCAGCTGTTCCGCAAAATCTACGAGGACGAGTTCGGCAGCCCCGGCGGCGAGCCCTTCGGCCTGTTGGTGATCGACCACGAGGTCCGCCACCGCCCCACTGCCGCCGCACCCACCGACGACGTCACCGTGCTGAAGCTGCTGGCCGCCGTGGCCGCCGCCGCCTTCGCCCCAACCATTCTCTCCGCCGCGCCGGAACTGCTGGAACTGGACAGCTTCGCCGACCTGACCGGCATCCAGGACCCAGTGTCCGCCATGCGCAGCGTCGAATACCAGGCATGGCGCAGCCTGTTCACGCAGGAGGACATCCGCTTCCTTGCCGTCGCCCTGCCGCGCATGCTCGCTCGCCCGCCCTGGAGCGAGGACAACCAGCGCCCCCGTGGCCGCCGCTTCAGCGTGCCGCTCGCATCCGTGCAACGCGACCGCACCGGCCCCTTCGTGCTGGTGGCGGACGCCGACGGCCAGCCGCAGCCACGCCGCGTCCGCCTCGGGCCGCAACTCGGCACCGCCTGGGTGATCGAAGGCGGGCTGTCCGATGGCGACCGGGTGCTGGCCGAGGGCACCATCTCCACCACCCGCCCGCAAACCCTGGTCCGCGCCACCCCCGCCGATACCGCCTGGCGCTATGCTGAACACGCCCCGGATGCCGCCAGCCGAGTCTGGTCCACCGCCGGCTACGCCTTCGCCGCCACCGTGGTGCGCGCCTTCGCCGCCTTCACCTGGCCCGCCGACGTGCGCGGCGTGGAGCTGGACCGCCGCGCCGGGGGGCTGGTGGAAGGCATGGTGCTGGAACCCTTCGCCACCGACCGCACCGGCGCCTGGGTGCGCCCGTCGCTGGAAGTGGTGCTGACCGACCGGCAGGAACGCCTGCTGGTGGATGCCGGGCTGATGCCGCTGTCCGCCATCGCGTTCACGCAGGAGGCGGTGTTCGGCGCGGTGCGCAGCCTGCAGATGCCGCAGCACTACAGTGGCCCGAACGCTCAGGCGGCGGGCGCCAATGCGCGGCTGTCGGCCCAGGTCAACACGCTGCTCTGCGTCTCGCGCTTCGCCCACTATCTCAAGATGCTGGGCCGCGACATGGTCGGCTCGTTCCGCACCGCGGGCGAGATCGAGGACCAGCTGCAGCAGTGGCTCACCCGCTACGTGAACACCAACATCAACGTGGGCAGCGAATCGCGCGCCCGCTACCCGCTGGTCTCGGGCCAGGTCACCGTCACCGAACGCCCTGGCCGCCCGGGCGTGTTCGGCTGCGTCATCCACATGCAGCCGCATTTCCAGCTCGACGACGTCGCCGCCCAGTTCCGGCTGGTCACCGACATTGCCGCGCCGGGAACGGCGGGATAAGCCGGCGGGGAACGCGAACGGATGCGCAAGGGAGTACACGATGTCGGGCACGGGTGAGACGGCGGGGGGCCTGTTCCGCGCGGGCAAGCTGGCCGAGGCGGTGGATGCGGCGAACCAGGCGGTGCGCAAGGCGCCGACCGACATCGCGTCCCGCGTGCTGCTGGCCGAGCTGCTGGTGTTCGCCGGCAACCTGGAGCGCGCCGACGTGATCCTGGATGCCGCGAGCCAGGTGGAGCCGGAGGCCGCCATGGTGGTGGCCGAGTTCCGCCAGCTGCTGCGCGCCGACATGGCCCGCCGCCAGCTGCGCCGCGATGGCCGGGTGCCGGAATTCCTCGGCGAACCGACCGAAGTCCAGCGCCGCCAACTCGCCGCCCTGGTGGCCCTGCGCGCCGGCGACATGGCCGAGGCGGCGCGCCTGGCCGCCGAGACCGAGGCCGCCCGCCCGCGCGTATCGGGCACCTCCGCAGGCACCGCGTTCGACGACTTCCGCGACGCCGACGACCTCGCCGCCGGCAGCTTCGAGGTGCTGAGCACCACCGGCAAGTTCTTCTGGATCCCGACCGAGCGGGTGGAAAGCGTCGTCTTCCACCCCCCCAAGCGCGCCCGCGACCTGATGTGGCGCCGCGCCACCATGTCGGTCCGCGGCGGGCCGGACGGCGACGTCTACCTCCCCGCCATCTACGGCAGCGAGGACGCTGCCCTGGCCGACGCGCTGAAGCTGGGCCGCGAGACCGATTGGATCGAGGATGGCGGACCGGTCCGCGGTGTCGGCCAGCGCCTGTTCCTGGTCGGCGAGGACGCCGTCGGCATCATGGACCTCGCCACCTTGGAATTCGCGGAATGACCGGGCACGCGGCGTCATGAGCGGGCGCACCCCCGAGCGCACCCCCGAGCGCACCCCCGATCGGTCCTTGGGACGCATGCTCGACACCGGCCGCGGCGAGGTCGCGCGCCGCGCCGGCCCGCGCGCCCAGCTTCCCCTGCTCGACCGCTTGATCGACGACGCCCCCACCCAGGCGCAGGACCCGCCGCTGTCGGCCGGCGAGGCCATGGAAGCCCTGCGCGCCTCCGTCCGCCGCGACCTGGAGGCGCTGTTGAACGCGCGCCGCCGCTGGTGCTCCTGGCCGGAGGAACTGACAGAGCTGGCCGCCTCCCCGGTCGGCTACGGCATCCCGGATTTCACCGCCGGCGCCATGAACGAGCCCGGCCGCAAGGACGCGCTGCGCGCCGAGGTGGAAGCTACCATCCGCCGCTTCGAACCGCGCCTGGTCAGCGTACGCGTCTCGCTGATCGACAGCGGCAACAAGCTCGACTCCACCCTGCGCCTGCGCATCGACGGCCTGCTGCACGCCGACCCCGCGCCGGAGCCGGTGGCCTTCGACACCACGGTGGACGCCACCACCGCGGACGTCTTCGTCGCCGCCGCCACGCCCGACAACGGCTGAGGAGGGCAGGGGCGATGTCCGACGCGCTGCTGCCCTATTTCGACCGCGAGCTGAACGCCATCCGCCGCCTCGCGGCCCAGTTCGCCGAGGCCCACCCCAAGATCGCCGGCCGCCTGCGCATTGCCGCGGACACGGTCGACGACCCCCACGTCGCCCGCCTGCTCGACGGTGCGGCCTTCCTCGCCGCCCGCGTCCATCACCGCCTGGACGACGAATTCCCGGAGCTGACCGACGCGCTGCTCGGCGTGCTCTACCCGCACTATCTCGCCCCCGTGCCGTCCTGCACCGTGGTGCAGTTCCACAGCCAGACCGACCTGATGGCCCCGGTGGAGCTCGCCCCCGGGCTGGCGCTGGACAGCGAGCCGGTGCGCGGCGAAACCTGCCGCTTCCGCACCGCCTATCCCACCACGCTCTGGCCGGTGGAGATCGAGAGCGTCCGCCTCTCCGGCCTGCCGCTCGCCGCCCCCGCCAACCCGCTGGCCGCCGGTGCCGTCTCGGTGCTGCGCATCGTGCTGCGCTGCGCCAACCCCGAAGCCACCTTCGCCCAGCTCGGGCTCGACCGGCTGCGCTTCTTCCTGCGCGCCGCGCCCAACATCTCGCTGCCGCTATACGAACTGCTGTGCGGCCACACCCTGTCGATCGCCTATGCCGACGGCCCCTCCGACCTCAACCCGGTGATCGTGCCCGCCGACAGCGTCGTGCCCGTGGGCTTCGCGCCGGAGGAGGCGCTGCTGCCCTGGCCGGCGCGCAGCTTCAGCGGCTTTCGCCTGCTCACCGAGTACTTCGCCTTCCCCGAGAAGTTCATGTTCGTGGACCTCACCCGCATGGACGGCAAGGCGCTCGCCTCCGGCGGCAACCGCATGGAAATCTTCGTCTATCTCGACCGCGCCCTGCCAGAGCTGGAGCGCGTGGTTTCCGCCGACAGCCTGGCACTGGGCTGCACTCCGGTCGTCAACCTGTTCCCGCAGCGCTGCGAACCCATCCCGCTCAGCCACACCGCCACCGAATACCGCATCGTGCCCGATATCCGCCGCCCCGGCGCAATCGAGGTCTGGAGCGTCGACCGCGTGCGCGAAACCCGCCCGGACGGCAGCTTCCGCCCCTGGCGCCCGTTCTACCGCCTCACCCATGGCGACACGGAGCCGGGCACCCCGGGCGGTTTCTTCCACGTCGTCCGCCGCGACGCGGTGCCGCCCCAGCGCGGCTTCGAGGTGTTCCTCGCCCCCGACGACCCGCAATTCGACCCCGACGCGGCGTCGGACGCCGTGCTGTCGATCGACGCGCTTTGCACCAACCGCGACCTGCCCGGCGAACTGCAATTCGGCGGCGGCCGGCCGCTGCTGCGCGCGGTCGAGGGTGTGGCCGCCATCACCCGCGTCACCTGCCTCACCGCCCCCAGCCACACCATGCGCCTGCCGCTGCGCGAACGCGGCTTCTGGCGCCTGGTCTCCCACCTTTCGCTCGGCCATCTCTCGGTGGTCGGCGGCGCGGAAGGGGCCGCGGCGCTGAAGGAAGTGCTGCGCCTCTACGACCTGCGCGACTCCGCCGAAACCCGGGCTGCGATCGAGGCGCTGCTGTCCGTCTCCGCCCGCCCCGGCGCCGCGCGCGTGCCGGGCGCCCGCGCCGGCGCCTTCTGCCGCGGGCTGGATGTCACGCTGGAGTTCGAGCCGCGTGCCTGGCAGGTCGGCGGCCTGTACCTGCTCGCCTCCGTGCTGGACCGCTTTCTCGCTTTGCATGCCACCGTGAACGCCTTCGTCCGCACCCGCAGCGTGCTGCGCGGCCGCCCCGGCCATGCCGCCGCCTGGCCCGCCCGTGCCGGCATGCGGACGCTGCTGTGACAGCCCCCGGCTCCGTCTTCGCCCGGCTCCAGCGCGAACCGCAGCGCTTCGCTTTCGACGCCGCGATGCGCATCCTCGCTCATAGTGCCCGCGCACCGAACCTCGAAGGCGCGGTCCGTTTCCGCACCCCCCCGGGCCTGGCCTTCGCCCCGGCCGAGATCACCGCCGTCCAACGCGGCGAAGCCGGCGCGCCGCCGTCCGTCACCACCCCGGTGATGGCGCTGACCGGCGCCACCGGCGTGCTGCCGCGCTATTACAGCGAGGTGCTGGCCAGCACGCTGCGCAACCGCTCCCGCGCCATGCACGACTTCCTGGACATGCTCTCGCACCGCTTCGTGCTGCATTTCGCCCGCGCCGGCATCAAGTATCGCCTCCACCGCGCTACCGAGGCCGCCCGCCTCGCCCCGCCCCGCCCCGGCCGCGAGGCGCTCGACGCCGACCCGATGGCCGGCGCCCTGCTGGCCCTGACCGGCTACGGCACCCCCCACCTCGTGCCGCGCATGGAAGCGGGCGCGGAGGCGCTGCTGCACTACGCCGGCCTGATGTCGATGCGCCCGCGCTCCGCCGACCGCCTCGCCGCCCTCGCGTCGGACTGGCTCGGCCGCGCTGTCGAGGTCCGCCAGTTCGCCGGCGCCTGGCTCGCCCTCCCACCCGACCAGCGCACCCGCATGCCGGTCGGCCGCCGCCCCGGCGCCTTCAACCGCCTGGGCATCGATGCTGCCATCGGCGTGCGCGCGTGGGATGTGCAGGCCCGCGTGGTCCTGCGCATCGGCCCGCTCGACCGCCCCGGCTTCAACGCCCTGCTGCCCGACCGCCCCGCCCTGCGCCGCCTCGTCGCCCTGGTGCGCGCCTATCTCGGCTTCGAGACCGGCTTCGCCGTCAACCCGGTGCTGGCCGCCAACGCCGTCCCGGCACTCGCCCTCGGCGGCGGCGAGGCCCCGGCGCGGCTCGGCTGGAACACCTGGCTCCCCGCCCCCGGCCTCGGCCGCCACGCCCCAGCCGCCGATGCGCTGTTTGAGGCGGAAGTGGTCGAGGCGGAGGTCGTGGAAGCGGAACCGCCCCGCAAAGGACCTGCATGATGACCGCGGGCTGGGGTGGCGGCTACGTCACCGACACGGAATACACCACCGGCTTCTTCCCTTCCCAGT
Source organism: Rhodospirillales bacterium (assembly GCA_031424895.1). GTDB lineage: Bacteria > Pseudomonadota > Alphaproteobacteria > Acetobacterales > Acetobacteraceae > CAMDGX01. The sequence goes on along the minus strand of JANPIH010000098.1, from coordinate 1,633 downwards.
CGCCGCAGATGCTGGCGCTGGCCTGCCTCCTCAACGGCATCGCCGTCGATCCGCCCTGGGAAACCGACCGCCTGCACTACCTCGAGCTCGGCTGCGGCCGCGGCATGAACGCCTGCGTCGTCGCCGCCGCCAACCCGGGCTGGCAGGTCACCGGCATCGACTTCATGCCCGGCGCCATCGCCGACGCCCGCGCCCTCGCCGCCGAGGCCGGGCTGGACAACATCGCCTTCCTCGAAGCCGACCTCTCCACCTTTGCCGAATCCCCCGAGGCCGCCGCCCTGCCGATCGCCGACATTGCCACCGCCCACGGCGTCTGGAGCTGGGTCGGCGACCCGGTACGCGCCGGCATCGTCCGCCTGCTCGCCACCAGGCTGCGCGCCGGCGGCATCTTCCACATCAGCTACAACGCCCTGCCGGGGCAGCAGGCCCTGCTTGCCGTCCAGCGCCTGCTGCGCGAATCCGGCCGTCGCCTCGCCGGGCGCAGCGACCGCCAGGCCGAAGCCGGGCGCGACGTGGTCAAGGCCCTGGCCGGGGCGGGCGCCCACCACTTCGGCGCCACCGCCACCGCCCGCGATCTCATCGCCCGGCTCGACGACATGCCGGTGCCCTATCTCGCCCACGAATACATGAACGAGCACTGGCGCCCCTGCTACCACGCCGATGTCGCCACCACCCTGTCCGCCGCCCGGCTCGACTACGCCGCCAACGCCCGCCTGGTCGACAACTTCGTCGAACTCGTCCTGACCCCCGAACAGCGGGCCATCCACGACCGCTTCGACGACCCACTTCTGCGCGAACTCGTCATCGACACCTGCGTCAACCGCACCCTGCGCCACGACGTGTACGTCCGCGGCGCCCGCCGCCTCGCCAACGCCGACCGCGACGCCATCCTCGCCCGGGCGCGCATCGTCCTGGCCGTCGACCCCGAAAGCTTCCACTATGCGCTCAGGATGCCGGCCGGCGAGGCGACGGTGGGCGAAGCCTACCGCACCCGCGTCGCCGCCCTGGCCGAAGGCCCCCGCACCCTGGCCGAACTCGCCATGCTCGGTGGCAGCCACGCCAATTTCGCCGAGATGGCGATGGTGCTGGTCGGCACCCATCAGGCCCACGTGGTGCGCGATGCCGCCGCCGGCCCCAGCCCGCGCCAGAACCGCGCCAACGCCGCCCTGGCCCGCCCCGACGTGCGCCTCGACAACCTCAACGCCCCCACCGTCCTGGCCTGCCTGCGCGCCGGCACCGGCCAGCCCAGCCGCGCCGCCGAAGCCCTGCTGGTCGCCCATATCGGCGCAACCGGCGCCATGCCCGATCCCCCGGCACTCGCGGCCACCCTGCTGCCCGATGGAAACGACGCCCAGCGCCAGGAACTCGCCAGCCTGCTCGCCCGCGTGGTGCAGGAGCGGGTGGCCGTGTGGCAGCGGCTAGGATTAGTGTAGCAAGGCCTTCTTTTTCTGTAGAAAGAGAAGCAAAAAGACTTCATTCATTTGCGGCATCGGCGACCGAGACTCAAAAGAGAGAAAGTCTTTTCCCGCTTATCAACCAATTGGCACGGTGTCGCTTGCGAAGACGTTTCGACGTGTGAGGCTGGTTGACGTGGCAATGGCCCTGCAGAGTGCCGGGACCATATCGGCCATGT
>JANPIH010000097.1:0-33222 GCA_031424895.1 Rhodospirillales bacterium | reverse complement strand
TCATGCCCACCCCCCGCCGCCATAGCCGGCGACGAAAACGAGGAGCCGCCCGCAAACTTGCCGAGGCACCGCGGCGACGACAACTGCAATGGGCAAACCTCTTTGCAACTTAACTTCGCGCCTATGGGGCAAAGCCCCTGGTCGGGGTCCGGGGCGGAAGCCCCGGCCTTCGCGCTATGCCCCCGCGAGTTCCGGCAACGCCCGCGCCCAAGCCTTCAGCCCGTCGTCGAACGACGACAGCCGGAAGAACTCGTTCGGCGCATGGATGTTCTCGTCGGCGATGGCGTAGCTCAGCATCACCGTTTCCAGCCCCAACTGCTGCTTCACCATCGCCGAGATCGGCAGCGTGCCGCCCACGCCGACGCGCAGCGGCTTGCGGCCATGCACCTGCTCGATCACCCGCTCCACCGCGGCCAGGAACCGGTCATCCTCCGGCACCGCATAGGCCGGCGTGCCGTCGCGCTCGCGCCGCACCTCGATACTCGCCCAGGCCGGACAGTTGGCGCGCAGATGCGCCTCCACGGCATCGCCCGCCCGCTTCGGGTCCTGCCCGGGACCGAGCCGGCAGGTGATCTTGGCGCTGGCGGTAGCCGGGATCACCGTCTTGCCACCGACACCCTGGTAGCCGCCGGTGATGCCGTTCACCTCCACGGTCGGGCGCAGCCACAGCGATTCCAGCAGCCGCACCCCTGGCTCGATCGCCCCGGGCGTCGCTCCGATCTCGGCAAAGAATTTTCCCTCGTCGAACCCCAGCGCCTCCATCGACGCATAGTCGCTGTTGCTCGGCCGCTGCAGCCCATCCATGAAGCGCGGCACCGCGATGCGTCCCTCGGCGTCGTGCAGCGAGGCGATCAGCCGGGCCAGCACCATCGCCGCATTGCCCACCGGCCCGCCATAGCGCCCGGAATGCAGGTCGGTCCCGGCGGTGCGCACATGCACCTCCATGCCGATATTGCCGCGGCTGTTGGTGTTCACACTCGGCGTTCCCGGCCGCCAGCGCCCGCCATCCGCACTCACCAGCACATCGGCGGACAGCAGCGTCCGGTGCGTGTCCAGCAGGCCGGGCAGCGACCGGCTGCCGATCTCCTCCTCACCCTCCAGCAGCACCTTCACGTTCAACGGCAGCCCCCCGGTGACCGCCAGCCACGCCTCGATGCCCGACAGCGCGATCCACAGCGGCGACTTGTCGTCCGACGCCCCGCGCGCCACGAAGCGGTCGGCATGCAAGGTCGGCTCGAACGGCGGCGACTCCCACGCCTCCAGCGGATCGGGCGGCTGCACGTCGTAATGCCCGTACACCAGGATCGTCGGCTTGCCAGGTGCTGCGGTCCACTGCGCGAACACCGCGCTATGGCCGCCATTGTTCAGCAACTGCACATCCTGCATGCCCATCCGGACCAGCCGCGCCTGCAACAGCCCGGCCGCCTGGTCCATTCCCGCCTTATAGGCCGGATCGGTGGAAACTGACGGGCAGCGGATCAGCTCGAACAACTCGTCCAGCAGCCGCTGCCGGTTCGCCTGCATCCATTCGTCGACGGCCGGGAGACTCATCGCCCGCCATCCACCTGGAGGATCTGCCCGTTGACGAAGCTGCCAAGCTCGGAGGCAAAGAACAGCACCCCGTTGGCGATGTCCTGCGCCGTGCCGAGCTTCTTCAGCGCGATGCGGTCCACCAGCGCCTTCTGCCCCTCCGGTCCGTAGCTTTCCCACTGCACCTCGGTGGAGGGATTGGAGCGGATGAAGCCGGGCGCCACCGAGTTTACCGTGATGCCGAACGACCCAAGCTCATGTGCAAGCTGCCGCGTGAGGCCGATGACGGCATGCTTGGTCGAGCAATAGGCCTGGATGCCAGTCAGCGAGGCCTGCAACCCGGCACCCGAGGAGATGTTGATGATGCGCCCCGCACCCGCCTTCTTCATGCCGGGTGCCACGGCGCGGCAGAGGCCCATGGCGGCGCCGACATTCACGTCGAACACCACCTGCCACTCCTCGTCCGAAATCTCGTCGATCGGGTGCATCACCTGCCCCGCGACGCCGCCGGCGTTGTTGACCAGCACATAGGCGGCCTGGCCGGTCGCCTGCTCCACGTCGCGCACCCAGGCGGTGGCGGCCTTGCGGTCGGTGAGGTCGAGCACCTTCGTCACGGCGCCGGTCAGCCGCGCCGTCTCGCCCAGCGGCTCCGGGCGCAAATCGCAGGCATGCACCACGGCGCCGAGATTGGCGAAAGTGGCCGCAATGGCCCGCCCGATGCCATGCCCGGCGCCGGACACCACCACCAGCTTGCCGTCGAAACGGATATTCATCGCGCAATCAGCTCCAGAAGATTGTCGTCGCTCATCGGCCGGCGTCCCTGCTCGATCTCGTGGATCAGGTCGACCAGCTTCGAAATCGTGGGCGTGGCGATGCCGTGCCGCGCGCCGATATCGGCGATCGGCTTGATCTGCACATCCACCTCGGTGGTCCGCCTGCGCACGAACAGGTCGCGCCAGATGCCCGAATGCGTCTTGGCACTCGGCCGGTTGAACGTCACCAGATCAGCGATCGCACGCTCGGCCAGTTCGCGCGGCGCGTTCGGCATGAAGGCATTCGGGTCATAGCCGTTGAAGCCCATCGGCACGATGCCCTCGGCCAGTGTCACCTCGCACACCTCACGCCCGATCGCCCGCCACACCGGCATCATCTCCGGCCGCGCCAGGCAGTCGGCGATGCCCTTCTCGCCCAGCGCCTGGGCGAACAGCATCGCGCCATAACCGAGCTTGCCCCACAGGTAGCCCCAGATGTTGTCGGTCATGACCGCGCCGGGCTCGAACTCCGACAGGATCGCGTGCAGCATCCGCAGCCGCTCGGTGGTGCGCCCGTGCAACTCGCCCAGCACCACGGCGCCGCGGCTGCCGAACATCACCTCCCCGGGCGCGATCCAGTCGGTGGAGTAGTTGATGAACGCGCCCACGGTCCGGTCGCGCCCCACCAGCTTCGCGATGATCGTCTCGCAAAGCCCGTTCTGCAGCGACAGCACATACCCGTCCTGCGACAGATGCGGGATCAGCGCCCGCGTCGCCGCCTCGGTGTGCTGCGCCTTCACCGCCAGGAAGATCATGTCCCACGTGCCTTCCACCTCCTCGGGTGTGAAGGCGGGGGCGACGACGGTGAACTGGTCCACCGGCCCGGTGATGCGCAGCCCCGTGGTGCGGATCGCCGCGACATGCTCGGGCACCACATCGACGAAGCTGATGTCATGCCCGGCCCGCTTCAGGTATGCGCCCGCGGTGCCGCCGATGGCGCCGGCCCCCCAGACCAGGATGCGCGCCATCACCAGTTCTCCATCTGGGCCCGCGTCTCCTCGACGGCGACGTTCCAGATCGCCAGCATGTCCTCGTCGGGCCGCTGCGTGCGCCCGCCGAAATTGCCGTCCTCCAGCAGCGTGCGCGACTCGAACGGCGCCAGCGTGCGCAGCCGGTCGGTGTCCACCATCGCCTTGGCGTCATCGGCCGGGGTCGTCGGCAGGCGGGTCCAGGGGAAGTTCTCCATCCAACTGCCGTGGCTCGCCACACGGTCGGTTGCCTGCACCAGCGCCATGGTGCGCGGCGCGTTCCACCAGTTGTGGAAGCGTACCCGGCAATCCGGATTGTCCATCATCCATTCCTGCGCCAGCGCGCCTGCCGGCGCATTGCCGCCATGGCCGTTGACCAGCACGATGCGGCGGAACCCGCTGCGCTTCATGCTGTCCAGCAGGTCGCGCACCACGGCGCACAGCGTATCCACCCGCAGCGTCATGCTGCCGGGGAAGGACTGGAAGTACGGCGCCAAGCCGAACGGGATCGCCGGGTACACCGGAATGCCCAGCGTCTCCGCCGCCTCCACCGCCACCCGTTCCGCCAGGATCATGTCGGTCGCCAGCGACAGCCCGGCATGCTGCTCCACGCTGCCGATCGGCAGCACGCCGCGGTCGTCGTGCCGCAGCCAATCCTCCACCATTCGCCAATCCATCTGCGCGATGCGCATCCCGTCCCCCGTCGCCAATATCTGCGCACAGGCTGACACAGAACGGAGGCACGTCAACCAGCGGCGCGCATTGGTCCGGCCGATCAGCGCGGAACGGTGGCAGCCACCTTGTCGCAATTCATGCGGTTGGCCATCAGGCAATCCTCCACCCGCGTGGTGTGGGCCAGCTGGCGGACCAGGAAGATGCACAGGACCAGAATGGCCAGCGTCACCGCCAGGCCAGCGAGGCTTACCGTCTGGCGATTCGCCGCCTCAGCGAGCTCGGCTTCGGTCTCGAAGCGCCGGGTCCCGGCCATGCCGTCCTCTCCCGCGGGCGCCCCGCGGCGCCGCACCGGTTGCAGTGTAGCCGAATTCGCGGGATCACGTGCAACAGAGTGGTGCCCGTTGCCGATGCACGAGTGGGTTGCCCGCCGCGAGGCCATTGGAAGGGAACCGCAATGGTCCTGCTGGTGCAGACCCTGCCGCTGCTGGTGCTGGTTGGGCTGCTGGGCTTCGCGCGCACCGGCCCGGTGGTCGCCTGCCTCGCCGCCATCGCCGCCAGCCTGCCCGCCTTCCTCGCCACCCGTCCCGCGCGCGACCTCGCCCCCTTCCTCGCCGGCAGCCTCGCCGAGGGGGCGTGGCTATCGGTCATCCCGGTCGGCATCGTCGCCGCCGGCCTGGTCTTCCATGCCGCGGTCGTGGCGCGGGAGACCGAGGCCACGCCGCCCGGCGAAGCGGCTGAACGCATCTTCACCGCCGCCTTCCTGCTCGGCCCCTTCGCCGAGACCGTCACCGGCTTCTGCGTCGGTGCGATCTTCGCCCTCGGCGTGATGCGCCGCGCCGGGGTGCCGGGCGCTCCGGCCGCTGCGATGTCGCTGCTGACGCTGGCGTTAATCCCCTGGGGTGGGCTCGGTCCGGGCACGGCAGTTGGGGCGGCGATCTCGGGGGTGCCGGGCCAGGAACTGGGGGCGCGCAACGCCTGGATCGTCGCCGCCGAGTTGCCGCTGCTGCTGTTGCTGTTCTGGCGCTGGAGTGCGGCGGCGGGCTTTCGCGTCGACGTCGCGGCCAAGCTGGTCCAGCTCGGCTGGGTGCTGGCCGTCGGTGCCTCGCTGATCCTGTGGCACCGGGTCGCACCTTGGGAGCTGTGCGGCGTGCTGGCGACCGGGCCGCTGCTGGCGGCAAGGTTGTTGCTCGCCAATCCGCCGCGCGGCGTGGCGGGGTGGCTGCGGGCGACGAGGGCGGCGCTGCCCTACCTGCTGCTCGCCGCCGTGCTGCTGACCAGCCGGTTGTGGCGCGACGCCCCGGCGTTGCATCCCATCGCCGGCCTGCCGCCGCTGCCGGCCAACCATGCCATGGTGGCGATCGTGCTGGTGGCGCTGCTGATGGCCCTCACCCGCCCGCGCCCTGCCCGGCTGGCGGCCGATGCGCTGCGGCGCGCCTGGCGGCCGGCGCTGGCGTTGCTGATGTTCGTGCTGCTGTCGCGCTTCCTATCCAATGCCGGCATTCCGCAGGCCCTCGCCCATGCCCTGGCCGGCGCGTTCGGGGACGCCGCGCCCTATGCCTCGCCGTTGCTGGCGGGCGTCTCGGCGTTCTTCGCCGGCACCAATGTCGGCTCCAACAGCACGATGATGCCGTTGCAGGGCGAACTGGGCCGGCTGGCCGGCATGCACCCTGCGGCGTTGCCGGCGATCCAGAACGGCACGCTGTTCCTGCTTCTCGCCCCCCAGGTGGTCGGCATGATCGCCGGGCTGGCGGGCCGCGAGGTGACGCCGGCGGCGATCTGGCGGATCGCCTGGCCTGTGGCACTGGTCTCGCTCGCCGTCGGGCTGGCGGCGGTGGCGATCGGGTGACAAGCTGCGCCGATGCGCACCGCCCTCCGCCATCTCGGCGCCGCCGACCCGGCCATGCAGGCGCTGATCCGTCGCGTCGGCCGGTGCGGCTACGTGCAGGAGAAGCGCGAGCCCTATGAGGCGCTGGTGCGGGCCATCGCCCACCAGCAACTGCACGGGGCCGCCGCGCGCACCATCCTCGGCCGCTTCACGGCGCTGCATCCCGACAGCGCCTTCCCCACGCCGGAGCAGGTGCTGTCCAGCGACGACGCCGCGATGCGGGCCTGCGGCTTCTCCGCCAGCAAGACCGCGGCGATCCGCGACATCGCGTGCAGAACGCTCGACGGCGTCGTGCCCACCCGCCGCGCCGCCGCCCGCCTGTCCGACGCGGAGCTGATCGAGCGCCTGACAATCATCCGCGGGGTCGGGCGGTGGACGGTCGAGATGCTGCTGATGTTCAACCTCAACCGCATGGACATCCTGCCGGTCGACGATTTCGGCGTGCGCGAGGGCTACCGCAAGCTGCATGGGCTGGTGGAGCAGCCGAAGCCGAAGGAGCTGGCGGCGATCGGCGAGATGTGGTCGCCCTGGCGCAGCGTGGCGAGCTGGTATCTGTGGCGCGCCGCCGAGGAGGGGCGCAGTGTCAGGCAGGCGTAGCGGGTGCGAAGGCCTCCACCACGGCCAGGAAGCCCTCGGGGTCGTCGGCGTGGAGCCAGTGCCCGGCATTCTTCAGCGTGACGAACTTCGCCGCCGGGAACAGGGCGGTGATCGCCGGGCGATGCTCCGATCTCACGTACTGCGAGCGCGCGCCGGCTAGGAACAGGGTTGGTCCGGTGTAGCTGCCTTCGGTCACCGGCCAATCCTGGATGTCGTCCATGCCGGCGATGATGTGGTCGAGCCCGATCCGCCAGCGTGGTTGCGTGCCGAGCAGCAGGTTCGACAGCAGGAAGGCACGCTCGCCGGCATTCTCCACGACCGGCGCCAGCGCCTTGTCCGCCTCCGCGCGGGTCGTCCCCGGCTGGAGCGGCAGATCACGCATCGCGACCGCGTAGGTCACGAGGTGCGGCCGGTAGCGCACCGGGGCGATGTCGGCCACGCAGAGACGGGTGAATGCCTCGGGATGCGCCAGCGCCATTGCCATCGCCGCCTTGCCGCCCATCGAATGGCCCAGCACCGCGCAGGGCAGCACGCCCAGGGCCGCCAGTGTCTCGCGCACATCCTCGGCCAAGGTGCGGTAGTCCATGCCCGGTGCGTGCGGGCTGGCACCGTGGTTGCGCAGGTCGAGGGCCACCACCCGCCGCCCGCCCGCCGCCAGCCGGCGCTGCACGGCGCCGAAATTGCCGGACTGGCCGAACAGGCCGTGCAGCAGCACCAGCACCGGGCCTTCGCCGCGCGAGACGCTGTGCAGGATCATCGCTTTCTCCCACCCGACTTCCCTGTTGGCAGCACCGACACCCCCACCCCGCCGAGGATCAAGGCGGTGCCCAGCAGCAGGTCCACCCCCAGCGACTCCCCCAGCCACAGCGTTGCCAGCACCAGCCCGACCGCCGGCGTCATCAAAAAGCCGACCGAGGCGACCACGACCGGCAGGTGGATCATGGTCAGCAGGTAGCACCACGTCCCGATCGGCCCGGCCACCAGGCCGACATACGCCAGCGCCGCGAGCGCGCCACTGCCCCACTGCCCGGGGCTCTCCATCAGCAGCGCGAAGGGCAGCAGCACCAGGCTGGCCAGCCCGAACGCCCAGGGCAGCATTTGCACCATCGACAGCGATGGCGGGCGCAGCCGCACCACCAGCATCGGCACCCCCACGGCTGCCGCGGCCACCAGCAGGAAACCGTGGCCGAGCAGCACGCCCGGCGCCGTCCAGTCGATGGACCACGGGCCGATCAGCAGCACGATGCCGGCCAGCCCGAGCCCGACCGCCAACCAGCGCGCCCGCGGCACCACCTCGCCCAGCAGCAGCACCGAGGCCGGCACGGTGAACACCAGCGTCACCGAGGTGATCACCGAGGTTCGGCCGGATTGCACCCACACCAGCGCCAGATGGACGCAGATGAAGAACAGCGCCAGCTGGCTCAGCGCGACGGACAGGAAGAACGGCATGTCCTTGCGCGTCGGCACCGCCAGCCGCCGCATCGCCAGGAGCGGGCCGAACGTGACCAGTGCTGACAGGCTGGTGCGGCCCAGCGCGAACCACACCGGTGCGGCGCCGTGGCCGATCGCCTCCTTGGTCACCGGCCAGGCGCTGCTGAACAGCAGCACCGCGCCGGCTAGCGGCAGCAGCCCGCGCCAGGTGACCTTCTGGCTCACCAGGGGTTAGTCGGCCACCTTCAGCATGATCTTGCCGATATGGGCGCTACTTTCCATCAGCGTGTGGGCGGCCGCCGCCTGTTCCAGCGGGAAGGTCGCGTGGATCACCGGGGCGCATTGGCCCTCGTCGAGCAGCGGCCAGACCTTCGCGCGCAGTTCGGCGGCGATGGCGCCCTTCTGGGCGGTGGTGCGCGGGCGCATGGTGGAGCCGGTGACGGTCAGGCGCCGCGTCATGATCGGCGCGAGGTCCATCGCCTCGACTTTGGAGCCGCCGAGGAAGGCGATGAGCACCAGCCTTCCGTCGATGGCAAGCGCCCTGATGTTGCGCGGGAAATACGCCCCACCAACCATGTCGAGCACCACATCCACGCCGCGCCCGTCGGTCAGCGCCTTGATCTCGTCGCCGAAATCCTGGGTGCGATAGTTGATCGCCGCCGCGGCCCCCAGCTTTATGCAGGCGGCCACCTTCTCGTCGGACCCCGCCGTGGCATAGGCGGTCGCGCCGAACGCGGCGGCAAGCTGGATCGCCGTGACCCCGATGCCTGAAGTGCCGCCATGGACCAGCACGCGCTCGCCCTTGGCCAGCCGGCCGGACATGAACAAATTGGCCCAGACGGTGAAGAATGTCTCCGGCAGGGCGCCGGCCCGCAGCGCGTCGTAGCCCTTCGGCCACGGCAGCGTCTGTGCCTCGGGGGCGGTGCAATACTCCGCATAGCCGCCGCCATTGGTCAGCGCGCAGACGCGGTCGCCCAGCTTGTAGCCGCGCACCTCCGCCCCGCAGGCGACCACTTCGCCCGCGACCTCCAGGCCGATCAACGGGCTCGCACCCGCCGGCGGCGGATAGGCGCCGCTGCGCTGGGCGACGTCCGGACGGTTGACGCCGGCCACCTGCACCCGGATCAACACCTCGTCAGGCTTCGGGGCAGGCAACGCGGCCGTGCCGGGCCGCAAGACCTCCGGCCCGCCAGGCTGTGCAGCCTCGATGATCCGCATCGTGACGGGGAGCGCCATGGTCGTGTTCCTCCCGAAAGACATTTGCGCAGGTAAGGCGCAAAGCTTGGGACAAGGCAAGGGAGGGGAACGGGAAGAGATAGGCGCAGAGGCTAGAAGGCCAGGGCTCTGCCCAGGACCCGCCAGGGGCCGAGCCCCTGGACCTCATGACATTATTGTTTTGATTGCGCAACATTTTGGGTGTGGTTGAGGGCTGGCTTGAACGGGTCGTTTTGGAAGAACGCGATCCTGGGCGAACAGGTGATGGGATATGCTGAAGGTGTGGTTGACGCGTGATTTTCTGGGGCCGCGCAGGACGCGGGTCGGAAAGGAAGGATTTTCACATGGACACGGAGAGACAGAGAGACGCAGGAAGAAAGATTCTTGCTTTCTTCTCTCTGGCTCTCCGTCTCCATGTGAATCCCTGCTTCCGCTGCCACGCGCTCGGCGGTGCGGGCATAAACGGAGTGAGAGGCCTGGCGCGCTTCGCGCTGCCTGGATGATGCGGGCGTGGATGATGCGGGCGTGATCTGGGCGGTTCTCGGGCGGTGAGTGGGCGGGGGGAGGAGGCCGGCTTGCCACAGGCGGATCATCTCCTCCAGGCGGCCGAAGATGCGAGCGAGGCACGCCAGAATCAGGGCGTGAATCGCCGCGGGCAGCCAGGCATGCGCGGGGGTCGCCAAGGTGGCGGCGCGCAGGGTGGCGACCGAGTCGGCCAGGGGGGAGGGATGCGGGGGCATGGGACCTTTGCTGGTTTGTAGGGATAGCGTGCAGTGAGTATACCTGTTCACAGTTAGCGGTGCAAGGGCATTCGTGGGATTATTTTCGGAACGCAGGTAGGGCTGGGCACCGCCCAGGCGTGCCAGGGGTTGAGGATATGATCTGGCGAACCTCCGGGCGCGCGGCCTACCCCTCACCCTACCTTCTCCCCCAAGGGGAGAGGTTGGTTTTTCAATGGCTTAGGCCTCGTTTGCTTCTACACCTGATTGAACCCAAGGGCCTTGGGTGCGTCCGGCCTCGACAGGCGTGTGGTGGGGTGCTGCACTCCGGGGCAACAATCGGAGCGGTCATGCGAATCTTCCAGCACCATGTTCTTGTTTGTGCGCCCAAGGCGGCGGCCGCAGTCGGAAAGCAGCTTGCGGCGGAGTCCGGTGCGGCGGCGCGGGGCGCGGGGGGACGGCTGTTTGGGGTGTTCACGTCGATGATCGGGTTGGGGATCAACAACCTGGTGATGCTGTCGGAGTTTCCGGACGAGGCGGCGGCGCGCGGGGTGGACCTGTTGGCCGGGGTGCAGGCGGGGGTGGTGCGGCATGAGTTCTGGGAGCCGGACCCGCGGCCGACGGCGGAGGAGGCCTTGCCGGAAACTGACGGCTTCTTTTCGCATCGCTGGTTCGATTGCGCCGAAGCGGACTGGCCGCGGTTTCGCGATATTTCCGCCGATGCTTGGGACAATTTCGAGGATGTGCACGACACGCGCGTAATCGGCTTCTGGCGCAGCCGCAGCCAGCCCGCGCCGGGCGTGACACGGGTGTGGCTGATGGCGTGGTACAAGGACCTCGCGGCATGGGAGGCGTCGCGCTTCATGCTCAACCCGGTGGGGACCAGGGCGGAGCAGGCATTTGCGAATTTCCGCGTGCGGCGGGAGATGACGCTGGATTCGGCCGTTTCGATGCTGCGGCGGGTGGTGTAGGGCGGCAGGAAGGAAGCATGTTCTTTTTTGAAAAAAAGAACTAAAAAACTTTCTATCCATTATGCCCGGCCAAATGAATGAAAGTCTTTTTGCTTCTTTTTCTACAGAAAAAGAAGACCCTTCCTTGCCTGGAGCCTTGCTGCCATGACCCTCCCTGATCCGATCACCGCCGAGCTGTTCCGCAATGCTGTCGTGGCTATCGGCGACGAGATGGCGCTGACGATCTATCGCGCCGCGTATTCGGGCGTGCTGAAGAACAACATGGACTATTCGACGGCGGTGTGCGACGGGCGGGGCCGGTTGCTGGCGCAGGGGCTGTCGCTGCCGGGGCATTTGTGTTCGATCCCGATCGCACTGCAATCCTGCCTGCGGTATTTCGGCGACGACATCGCCGAGGGCGACATTCTGTGCATGAACGATCCGTATGACGGGGGCATGCACCTGCCGGACATCTTTGTGTTCCGGCCGATCTTTGCCGAGGGGGGGGCCGACGGCGCCATCGTGGCGTGGGCGGCGACGATTTGCCACCACACCGATGTCGGCGGGCGGGTTGCGGGGTCCAATGCGTCGGACAGCACCGAGATTTATGCCGAGGGGCTGCGCATTCCACCGGTGAAGCTGCATGAGCGCGGGGTGCCGAATTCCACGCTGCTGCGCATCCTGGATCGCAACGTGCGAGTTCCGGCCCGGGTGATGGGCGATTTGCGGGCGCAGTTGGCGGCGTGCGAGATCGCGGCGCGCGGCGTGCGCGACCTGCTGGCCCGGCATGGTGCGGGGGGGTTCGCGGCGCTGTCCGAGGAGACAATGAACCACTCCGAGCGGCTGGTGCGCGCGTGCCTGGCGGAGTTGCCGGACGGGGAGGCCAGTTTCACCGACTGGATCGACGACGACCAGATCGATGCGGGGGTGCCGATCAAGCTTGTTTGCACGGTGCGCAAGCGCGGCGATCACATGGTGATGGACTGGACCGGCTCCAGCCCGCAGGTGAAGGGGGCGATCAATAACACCTGGTCCTATACGGCGGCGGCCAGCTTCACCGCCGCGAAGTGCATCCTGCGCGAGAACATGCCCAATAACGACGGCGTGTTCCGCTGCATCGAGGTGATCGCGCCGCCCGGCACCATCACCAACGGCGTGCTGCCGGCCGCCTGCGCGGCGCGCGGCCTGACGGGGTTTCGCTGTGCCGATGCGGCGTTCGGGGCGCTGGCGATGCTGTATCCGGACCGGGTGTTCGCGGCGTCGGACGGCGGCAATACCGGCATCACCATCGGCGGCTATGACGCGGAGCGGAAGCCGTTCATCTATGTCGACTTTCTCTCTGGCGCGTGGGGCGCGCGGCCGTGGGCGGACGGGTTGGAGGGCAACACCAACATGTTCGCCAACATGGCCAGCTTCAGCATCGAGGTGATCGAGGCGGAAAACCCGCTGGAGGTACTCGACTACGAGATGTTGCCGGACACGGCGGGGCCGGGGCGCTTTCGCGGCGGCGTTTCGTTGCGCCGCACCTGGCGGATGCTGGAGGGCGAAGGGATGCTTCAGGTGCGCGCCGACCGCGCCACCCATCGTCCCTACGGCCTGTGGGGCGGCGGGCCGGGCGCGCCGAGCCGCAACAGCCTGAACCCCGGGCCAGACGAGCAGAAGTTGCACGCCAAGCTGACGATGACGCTGCGGCGCGGGGAGGTGTTCCGCCATGAGCTACCGGGTGCGGGCGGCTGGGGCTGCCCGCTTTCGCGCGAGCTCGACGCGGTGGCGAAGGATTTGCGCGACGGGCTGGTGACCATCGCGGGTGCTGCGCGGGACTATGGCGTGGTGGCGGCGGGCGATCCGCCTGAGATCGACGTGAGCGCGAGCGCGGCGCTGCGGGCAAGGCTGCGCGCGGAACGGCCAGCGGCACCTGATGTGGCTTGGCATCCGTTGCATGAAGGCAGGTGAAGATGTTCTTTTTTGAAAAAAAGAACCAAAAAACTTCTGTTCCTTTGCACGGTGTTTGCCATGTTGAACGCGGAGCAAATGGATAAAGTTTTTTTGCTTCTTTTTGTTCACAAAAAGAAGATTCTTTCTCCTCTTTGATTGGACTCTTCCATGCGCATCGGCATCGACATCGGCGGCACTTTCACGGACCTGGTCGCCATCGCGGCGGACGGTAGCATCACGACCCACAAGACTGCCTCCACCCCGGCGGATTATTCGCTGGGCATCGAGACCGGGCTGCGGGTTTTGCTGGGGGGCGGTGCCGAGGTGGAGGAGGTTTTGCATGCCACCACGGTCGGCTCCAACACCATCCTGGAGGGCAAGGGGGCTAGGACGGCGCTGATCACCACGAAGGGTTTCCGTGATGTGCTGGAGATCCGCGACCTGCGCATGCCGCGGCTGTATGACATGCACTGGACCAAGCCGCCGGCGCTGGTGGAACGGCGGCTGCGGCTGGAGGTGGTGGAGAAGACGCGGCCGGATGGCAGCATCGCCGTGCCGCTGGACCGGGCGAGCCTTGACGAAGCGATCGCATTTCTGGCGCGCGAGGGGGTGGCGAGCGTGGCGGTGTGCCTGTTGCACAGCTATGCCAACCCTGGCCATGAGCGGGAGGTTGCGGCGGCGCTGGCCGTGGGGCTGCCGGGCGTTGCGGTGACGGTCAGCCATGCGCTGCTTCCGGAGATCAAGGAGTATCCGCGCACGTCGACCACGGTGGTGAACGCCTATATCCAGCCGATCGTGCGGGCCTATCTGACTTCGTTGCAGGCGCGGCTGAAGGCGGTTGGGATTGCGGCACCGTTGCACCTGATGCAGAGCAATGGCGGCCTGGCGTCGGCGGCGACGGCCGCGGCGGCGCCGGCGCGGATTGTGGAGAGCGGGCCGGCGGCGGGCGTGGTTGGGTCGGCGGTGCTGGCGCGGCGGTTGGGCATGGCACGGGCGATCACGTTCGACATGGGCGGCACCACGGCGAAGGCCGGTGTGGTCGAGGGTGGCGAGGTGCTGCGGGCGGAGGCGATGGAGGTTGGTGCGGGGGTGATGGCGGGCGCGCGGCTGCTGGTGGGTGCGGGGTATATGCTCAAGCTGCCGGCGATCGATCTGGCCGAGGTTGGTGCCGGCGGGGGTTCCATCTGCCGGATCGACGCAGCGGGGGCGCCCAAGGTGGGGCCGCATTCGGCCGGCGCCGATCCGGGACCGGTCTGCTATGGGCGCGGCGGGACCGAGCCCACGATTACGGATTGCAACCTGGTGCTGGGTTATCTCGATCCGGCGGGGCTGGCGGGTGGCGCGCTGCGCCTGGACCCGGAGGCGGCCCGCCGCGCGGTAGCGGACAGGTTGGCCAAGCCGCTCGGCCTGTCGGTTGAGGAAGCGGCGCACGGCATGCTGCGCGTTGTTTCGGCCACCATGATGCGCGCCATCCGCGCCGTGACGGTCGAGCGCGGCCGCGATGCGCGGGACTTCACGATCATCGCCTTCGGCGGCAACGGCCCGCTGTTCGCCGCCGGCATCGCGGCCGACCTGGGGGTGCGCGAGATCCTGGTGCCGCCGATGCCGGGGTTGTTCAGCGCCTTTGGCCTGCTGCTGGCCGACACCGAACATCATGCCACCCGCTCGCTGCGGCTGCGGGTGACCGGCGCGGACCCTGCCCCGCTGCAACAGGCGCTCGATGCGCTGGTGGCCGACGGCCATGCCCGGCTTGCGGCCGACGGCTTCACACCCGCGATGCGCACGATGCAACTCGGTGCGATGGCCCGCTATGTCGGCCAGTCCAGCGAGATCGCGGTGACCCTGGCGCTGGACAGTGCCGCCGCGGTGCTGGCTGGCCTGCCCGAGGCGTTCGCCCTGGAGCATGAGCGCACCTATGGTTTTCGCGCGCCGCCCGAGGAGCCGGTGGAACTTACCTCTCTTTCGCTGGTGGCGCGCGGCATTCCCGCCGCCCCGCGCCTGCCGGCCGGCATTCCGCCGCGCCCGGCACAGGCGATGCCCGCGCGCCGCGCCTGGTTTGCCGGAACGGGATGGACCGACACGCCGGTGCTGGACCGCGGCAGCCTCACGGCGGTTCCGCGCCTAGGTCCGGCGATCGTGCAGGAATACGACGCCACGTGCCTCGTGCCCCCCGGCATGGCCGTGTCGCGCGATGATTTCGGCAATTTGTTGCTGCGAATGTCCACTTGACCGCCGGCAACGAAACCGGCGCGTCCCTCGCTGGAGGAACGCGCCGGAGTGCGGCCAGCCCGACAGGGCGGGGCGTTGGTCAGTGCAGGGTGCGGCTCCGCAGCTTGCGCGCTGCGCCAAGCCCCATCAGCCCCACGGCGATGATCGCCAGCGACGCCGGCTCGGGAATGTTCTGGCCGCCGGGCGGGGTCGGGTTGGTCAGCAGCGTTACCAGCTGCTGCTGGCCGTTCGTATCCGGGGTCTCCAGCAGGCCCAGCAGATACTTGCTGGTGCTGGCGACGAAGATGCCCGAACCGTTGTTGCTGTTGGCGGTCGACGCGTCGTAGTAGGTGTTGGCGGTGGTATTCAGGCCGAGGTTGTTCGACGTGATGTTGTTCCTGCCGTAGATGACCTTCCAGATTGCCAGCTGCGTTGCGGCCGCCTCGGAATTGGTCATCGGACCAACGCTGGAAGCGTCGCCGCCGGTGATCAGCGCATTGATCGTCTTCGCGTCGGACGAGGCGATCGCGCCCGCCGTATAGGTCCAGGCACTGTTCTGCAGCGTGCCGAAGATATCGATGCACCATGCTCGCAGCGACGTCGTCGAGCCGTCGATGCCCGGGACGGACCCCACCGGGAACACGGTGAGCCCGTGCAGGAAGATCTCGCCGACGAAGGCGTTAATGGTCTTCGTTGTCGGGTTCGTCTTGTCCACTACCAGACCGGTACCGGCGCCGGTGGTGTAGTTGGTATACTGCACAGTCTGCGAGAGTGCCGGGCTGCCCGCCAGCACCGCGACTGCGGCAATGGTGGCCGCATAGTGTCTAATTTTATGAAACATGACGCTTTGGCTCCGAATTATGCATTTAGTGCGCATCCGCCGATCGTCCGCATCGCGCACAGGACGGAAAGGATTTTGCAACATCCGTGCCAGTTAACCGTGACAAGAGTATCAATACGTTACAGCCGAGCGGCGAAGGAAGTGTCGGAATCCTTACAGGGGTCCGAAATCAGAACATCATGTGAAAAGTTTTGAAATTGAAGCATTTCCACGCAAACGGCGAGTCGCAAATCCTGGACGGATTGTAAAATTTTCCGACTCCCGGGTCCGCGGCCGTGCCGAAGCCTGACACCCTGGCGGCACAGCGCCCGTGGCCCGCGTGGCGACAGGCCATCATTCGAAGCTCTTTGACAGGACTGCATACGATACGGCACATGAAGGCGGGACTGGATAGCCCCCCAAATCATTGTGTCCTGGATTGCCGATATGCGCATGTGCAGCTGCTGGACTTGTAACGGCCCCGAGGTCAATCCGCCTCCGCAATGGCTGCTTTGCGCCACGGTTGACACCTCCCCGGTGCCAGGGGCGCCAAATTCGTTCCCACTCGCCGCGGCCATCACGACGGCGCCGGCCACGACCATTGGAACAACCGGCAATTTCGTCAACCAGGACATCAACGGTATCTTGAGCAGCCGTGCGTGGTTCAGCCTGAACCTGACCTACAGCTTTCCAGGCTCCGCGGCGGTCTACCCGGAGGACTACAGCGACACCAATGCCCTGAACAACGGCTTCGTCGCGCTGAGCGCGGCACAACAGAACGTCGCGCGATATGCCTTCGGGATGATCTCGGACTATTCCCTGCTGAGCTTCACCGAAATGACGGAATCGCGGGCAACACCTGCCGCTATCCGGCTTGCCGGCTCGTCCTATCCGGTCACCTCCTATGCCTATCTACCCGGGAACTTCCCCTCAACCGGCGGCGACGTCTGGTTCGGCAACATCCGCAACGACGCGACCACGAAGGGCAGCTACGCCTATTCCACCTACCTGCACGAAATCGGCCACGCGGTCGGCCTCAAGCACGGCCACGATACCTCGTCGTTCAATCCCAACAACACCGCATACGGCGTCCTGCCGACCCACCACAACTCCACCGAGTGGTCGGTGATGACCTACATGTCCTACATCGGCGCCACCGGCCAGCTTTACGAGAACGCCGCCGGCAGCGGCAACCAGACCTACATGATCAACGACATCGCCGCGTTGCAGTATATGTACGGCGCCAACTTCGCCACCCGCGCCGGCAACACCACCTATAGCTGGAGCCCGATCACCGGCGAGACTATCATCGACGGCGTCGGTCAGGGCGCAGCCACCGCCAATATTGCCTACGCCGCCATCTGGGACGGCAACGGCACCGACACCTACGACCTCTCCGCCTACACCACCAACCTCTCGCTCGACCTGCGGCCTGGCGAATGGTCCGTTTTCGACACAACCGGCGGCGCGCAGCGTGCCCAGCTCGGCGGCGGCAACCTCGCTCGCGGCAACCTCTCCAACGCCCATCTGTTCATGAACAGCGACACCCGCTCGCTGATCGAGAACGCCACCGGCGGCACCGGCCACGACACGCTGCGCGGCAATGCCGGCAACAACACGCTGTCCGGCGGCAACGGCGATGACACCCTGCGCGGCGAAGGCGGCAACGACACGCTGATCGGTGGCAACGGCACCGACACCGCGCTGTTCACCGGCGGCCCGGGCGACTACGCCGTCACCTCTCTCGGTGGCACCAGCTATCGGTTCGTGGGTCCGGACGGCACCGACACGTTGAGCGACGTGGAGTTCGTGCAGTTCGGCAACGGCGCCGCCATCGACATCGCCGCCGCCTGCTTCGCCCCCGGCACCCGCATCGCGACCCCCGCCGGCCCGCGCCCGGTCGAGGCGCTGGCGATCGGCGACCTCGTCGCCACCGCCGGCGGCGCGGCGCGCTCGGTGCGCTGGATCGGCCGGCGGCATTACGACGCGGCCACAGTCGCCGCCAACCCGCAGCTGCATCCGGTCCGCATCCGTGGCGGTGCCCTGGCCCCCGGCCGCCCCGGCCGCGACCTGGTGCTCTCGCCGCAGCATGCCGTGCTGGTCCTGGGCGATGCCGCCACCGGCCAATTGCTGGTTCCCGCCGCAGCGCTGGTCAACGGCGCCTCGATCGTCCAGCCCATCCATGCCGGCCCGCTCGCCTACCTGCATGTGGAGCTCGACCGCCACGCCCTGCTCCTGGCCGAGGACACCGAGGTCGAAAGCTTCGCCGATACCGACGGCCGCGCGCTGTTCGACAACCATGCCGAATTCCACCGCCTCTACCCGAACCCCGCCCCCGCCCCGCCGCCGATGCCGCGCACCGAAAGCGGCCTGGCCCTGGAACGCGCCCGCCGCCATCTGGCCGGCCGCGCCGGGCTTGCCCCCGCGCCCGCCTCGCTGGGAGTGCTGGTCGGCCATATCGAGCGGATCGACCGCGGCATCCTGGAGGGCTGGGCGATGGACAGCGCCAGCCCCGACATGCCGGTGGACCTGTGGGTGGAAACCCCGCTCGGCCGCCGCCGCGCGCTGGCCAATGCCTATCGCGGCGACCTGCACCGCGCCGGCATCGGCACCGCCCGCCACGGCTTCCGCGTCCCGCTCGGCCCGCGCGCCACGGAGATCACCGTCCGGCGGGCAGGGGACGGGGCGGAATTGGGGTGGCTGGGGGTATAGGAGGATTGGCGAAGGCAAGGCCAGGGCTCTGCCCTGGACCCGCCAAGGGCCGGCGGCCCTTGGATCCCCATACATAAGAAAATGTTGAGGTCCAGGGGCTCGGCCCCTGGCGGGCCTGGGCGGAGCCCAGCCTTTCCTTGTCTTCTCTAAAATGCGCCCGACGCAGCTCCGCGTTCAGAGCGCCGGGTTGATCAGCACCTTGGCATCCGGCCCCGGCCGGCGCAGTCGTTCGAACGTGTCCGGCAGGTCGTCGAGGCCGATCACGCGCGTCACCAGGGCTGCGCCATCGATCCGCCCTTGCGCCAACAGGTTGAGCACCAGCGCGAAGTCCTCGTGCTGGTAGCCGAGCACGAATTGCAGCGACAGTTCCTTGCGGATCGCCACCCGCGGCAGGATCACGTCTTCGCCGCGGTTCACGCCCACCACCACCAGCCGCCCGCGCACAGGCGCCAGCGCGATGCAGTCCTGCAACAGCCCGGCGACGCCCACGCACTCGAAGATCACTTCGGCCGCCGGCAGTTGCGCCGTTGCCGGGTCCAGCAGCCGGGTTGCCCCGAATGTCTGCGCCCGCGCCCGCCGCACCGGGTTGATCTCGCTCACCGTGATGGCGCGCGCGCCGGCGAAGCGGGCGAAGGCGACCACCGCCAGCCCGATCGGCCCCGCGCCGATCACCAGCACCTCCCGCCCATACAGCGAGCCGGCCAGCCGCACCGCATGCGCGCCGACAGCCAGCGGCTCGGCCAGGGCGGCCGCCTGCAGATCGATCCCGTCCGGCACCCGCAGCGCATGGCGCCCGCCCAGGGCCACAAACTCGGCATAGGCGCCCGGCACCGCAGCGGACATGCCGACGATCCGGTTGCGCGGGCACAGGATGCCGAGCTCGTCGCGGCAGACGCCTGCCGGCCGGCATTCATCGCATTCGCGCAGCGGAACGCCGATCACCCGGTCGCCAACCTGCCACTGGTCCGCGGCCGACTCCACCACCGTGCCGGCGAACTCGTGCCCCAGCACCGTGCCCACTTCGAGCGGCACCAGCGACGCCTCGGTGGCGTGCAGGTCGCTGCCGCAGATGCCGGCAAAGGCCACTTGCACCACGATTCCGCCCGGCTCGGCCACCGGGCGCTGCCGTTCCTCGACGGCGAGCGCCTTGCCGGCGCCGTGGAACACCGCGGCGCGCATGGGGTTAACCCTCGCAGCCCGGCGGCACCCGCCGCGCCAGCGTCGCCTGCTCGAAGGCATGGGCGATGCGCAGCAGCTTGGCCTCGCTCCAGGCTCGCCCGGCGAAGGTGGCACCCTGCGGATAATCCGGCGTCGCGACCTTGCCGACCCCGGAGGTGAAGCCGGCCGGCACCAGCACGCTGGGATAGCCGGGCTTGGCGGCGATCCCCGCCCCCGCCATGCCGGGGAACAGCACGGCGTCGAGCTTGTGCTCGTCCATGTAGGCATCCATGCCCATCCGCCCGGCGGTTAGCAGGTCGAGCCGGCGGGCGGATTTGTATTCCGGCTCCGACAAGTCGCCCTTGGTCGCCGCCGCCGCGCGGAACAGGTCCTGGCCGAAGCGCAGGCATGCCTCGGGGTGCGCCTCGTTGAAGGCGATGATGTCGTTGATCGAGCGCATCCTGGTCCCGCGCAGCCACTCGGTCAGATACTCGTCGAGGTCGTGCCTGATCTCGTAGACGAACACTGTTGAAACCCGCCGCACCGTGTGGCGCAGCGGGCTTTCCGGATTGGTGTCCAGCACCGGCATCTCCGTTCCCGCCGCGCCCAGCCACCCTGCCACCGGCATCGGCGCGCGCACGATCACCGCGCCGAGGTCGGCCAACGCCTCGATCGCCTGGTCCATCACGCGGCGCGCCCGCTTGGTCAGCGGCCCGTAGTACACGTCGCGCCCGGGGTCGCCTGGCGCCACCGGCACGCCGATGCGCATCCCCTTCGCGCCATCGGCGGTCAGGCCTTCGGTGTAGTCCTCGGGCCGCTTCAGCTTCGCCGTCGCCGGGTCGAGCGGATCGGGTTGCGCCAGCACGTTCAGCAGGATCGCCGCGTCGCGCACCGTGCGCGTCATCGGTCCGGCCGTGTCCTGGCTGTGCGAGATCGGCAGGATGCCGGCGCGGCTGATCAGCCCCACCGTCGGCTTCACCGTCACCACGCCCGACTGGTTGGCCGGCGACAGCAGCGATCCGGAGGTCTCCGAGCCGATCGTCGCCACCGCCAGCCCTGCCGCCACCGCCACGCCGGAGCCGGCGGAGGAGCCGCCTGGCTGCACCACCGGGATGTTGTCCTTGTAAAGGTCGGGCGCCCAGGCATTGCGCACCTGCCCGCCCAGCGACGAATAGCCGCTCGGCATGCCCACGGTCAGGAAGTTGGCGAACTCGGTCAGGTTCGCCTTGCCCAGGATCACAGCACCCGCCTCGCGCAGCAGCCTCGTCACCGTCGCATCCCGCCGTGCCTTGGCGTCGGCCAGCGCCAGCGAGCCGGCCGTCGTCGGCATGCGGTCGCCGGTGGCGATGTTGTCCTTCAGCAGGATCGGCACCCCCTCCAGCGGGCGCTTGGACTTGCGCTTGCTGGCATCGAGCTTGCGCGCGATCTCCACCGCCTCGGGGTTGGTCGCCCGCACCGAGTTTAGCGCCGGCCCGCCGCGGTCGATCGCCTCGATCCGCGCGAGGAACGCGCGTGTCAGCGCCTCGGCACTCGTCTCGCCCACGGCAAGGGCGGCGCGCACGGAGTCGATGGTGCTGTTCGACAGGTCCGTCATCTGGGTTTCCTTCAGGCAAGGTCCGCGACGAGGCGCGCATAAAGCTCGGGGTCGGTCGCGCCCTCGGTGCTGAACAGCAGCACCCGGCTATCGGGGCCGAGCGACAGGGCGGCGCGCGCCGCCGGGTCGGCGGCGGCCAGCAACAGCGCGGCCAATCCCGCCACGCCGGACTCGCCGGCCACGATGCCCAAACGCGCCAGCAGCCGCATGCAGTCCACCGCCGCCTCGTCCGGCACCGCCATGAACGCATCCGCCGCACGCGACAATTCCTGCCACGCCAGGATGCTTGGCTCGCCGCAGGCCAGCCCGGCCATCAGCGTGTCGAGATCGCCCGGAATCGCCACCGGCTCCCCGGCCTCGGCACTGGCCAGCAGGCACGCCGCGCGGTCCGGCTCGGCCACGATGAACATCGGCGGCCGGGCCAGTGTGGTGCGCAGCTGCACCGACACCGAAGCCGCCGCGCCGCCCACGCCGCCCTGCATGAAGCAATGCGTCGGCGGTGCGCCCTCCCACTGTTCCAATGCCTCGGCCGCCATCAGCCGATAGCCCTGCATCACATCGACCGGCACGGTGGTGTAGCCTTCGTAGGAGGTGTCGGAGATCACGAACCAGCCGTTCGCTTCAGCATCTTTCGCCGCCTGGCGCACCGCGTCGTCATAGGTGCCGGGCACGCGGTGCACCTCCGCACCGTAGCGGGCGATGGCGTCGACCCGGCCCTGGCTGACGGTGGCATGCACATAGATCACACAGCGGCAGCCGAAGCGCTGCGCGCCCCAGGCGACGGAACGGCCATGATTCCCATCCGTGGCGCACGTCACGGTGATATCCCGCGTGGTGTCCAGATAGGTCCCGGCCACCAGGTCCTCCGAGCGCGCCTGGGGTGCCACGCCCCTTCGCGCCAGCTCGGCGGCCAGCGCCATCGCCACCGCATACGCCCCACCCAGCGCCTTGAAGCTGCCCAGCCCGAAGCGCGGCGCCTCGTCCTTCAGCCGGATCGCGCCGATGCCCGCCCCGGCGGCGACCGCCGCGAGATCGTGCAGTGGTGTCACGGCATAGCCGGGCCAGGACGTGATCTCCGCCCGCGCCCGCCGGAAGCCGCGATCGGGCAGCACCACCACGCCCGGCGTGCCGGCATTGGGGTTCGGGAACAGGCGAAACGGATGCGGCGCCAACATGGCACCATGCTGCGTCGCGGCCAGGCAAACCGCAAGCCGCGCTATGCCTCCGCGCGGGCCGCCTCATCCGCCCGCAGCAGCCGCCGGATCAGCAATGAGGCGATCATCGGCGGCAGGGCAAACAGCGTGAACAGCCACCCGGCGGCCCGCGACGCCCCCTCCACCCCGCCCGGATCGGCGATGCCCGCAAGGTTCGTCACCACCCCGCCCAGGGCGGAGCCGAAGGCATAGGTTGTCATCAGCACGATGGTGATCGATGCAGCGGCCACATCCTTCTCGTTGTCGGCGGCCGAGGCGAACACGCGCGGCCCCAGATGCGGCCAGGCGAAGCCGATGCCGAAGCCCATCACCGCCAGCGCGACCCCGATCACCAGCACCGCCCCGCCGCTTTCGTCGTGCACCGGCATCAGCGCCGAGAGCACCACCAGGCTCATCGCCATCAGCAGCGGCCCGCCGCGCATGGCGAGCAGCACCCGCGCGCGCCCCCCGCCGGAGGACAGCACGGCGCCCGTGGTCCACCCCGCCGACATCACCGCCGAGAGGTAGCCGGCGTGCAGCGGCGTCATGCCGTGCAGCACCTGCAGGAAATACGGCACGAAGATCTCGGTGTTCACCGCGAAGGCCAGCATCATCATCGCGCCATAGGCCATGCCGAGCGGGGTGCGCAGGTCGGTGCCGCCGCGCGGCAGCAGCCGCAGGTCGGACGTCGCCTCCAGCCGGAAGAACCAGGCCATGCCCATGGCCGCCACGCCCAGCCCGATCATTCCCGCCTGCGTCGCGCCGGAGGTGCCGCCGATCGACACCGCCATTACCGAGCCGGTCAGCACCAGCAGGTTCAGCACCGCCATCGGTGTGTGCGGCGCCGGCGGGCGGGCCATGTCGCGCGGCAGGGCCATGGCCACCAGGGCGGCCACGAACGGCACCACGAGCAGCGTCGACCAGAAGGCCCAGCGCCAGGCGCCATACTCGGCGAAGATGCCGCCCACCGCCGGCCCCGCCAGCGTCGCCACCCCCCAGGCGGCTGAGATCACCGACAGGGCGCGGGACCACAGATGCGCCGGGAACAGCACCCGCACCATCGAGAAGGCCAGCGCGGACAGCACCCCCGCGCCCAGCCCCTGCACCAGCCGGGCCGCCAGCAGCACCGCCATGTTCGGCGCCAGCGCGCAGGCCACGGTGCCAAGCGCGAACACCGCCAGTGCGGCGCGATAGGTGCCGTGCGGACCGAGGCGGTGGAGCATGCGCGCGCAGGCAGCGCCGCCCAGCAGCGAGGCGACCACGTATAGCGTGGTGCTCCAGGCGAAGAACGGCATGCCGCCGATATCGGCCACCACGCTCGGCATCACCGTGACGACGATGAAGGTGTTCAGTGCATGCAGGATCATGCTGGCGCCGACCACCAGGCAGCGCAGCAGGTTCGGGCCGCGCAGCAGGTCGGCCCAGCCCTGTTCGGGTGCTGTGGCTTCGGTGTCGTTCGGCATGCGCGGTCCCCTCGTCGCGGGCAACATGCCGGAGGGCGGGGCGGGGGGAAACCCCCGGGGGACTTTGTGCGGCGAGGCTTGTGTGCTTATGAACGCGGATCACGCGGAGGCGGGCATGAAGGTTGCGATCCTGGGTGGCGGCGGGTTCCTCGGGCGGCGCGTGGCCGAACGGCTCGCGGCGTCGGGCACGCTGGGCGGGCGGGCGATCACCGGCATGACGCTGTTCGACATCGAAGCGCCCCCTGCCCCGCCGGCGGCCTTCCCGGTGGCGACGCTGGGCGGGGACATTGCCGACCTGCCGGAGGCGGCGATCCCGGCGGGCACGGAGGTGGTGTTCCACCTCGCCGCCGTGGTGAGCGGCGCGGCGGAGGCCGACTACGACCTTGGTCGGCGGGTGAACCTGCGCGGCACCGACGCGGT
Organism: Rhodospirillales bacterium; assembly: GCA_031424895.1. GTDB lineage: Bacteria > Pseudomonadota > Alphaproteobacteria > Acetobacterales > Acetobacteraceae > CAMDGX01. The sequence continues at coordinate 8,937 of JANPIH010000097.1, read as the reverse complement.
CATCGATGCCTGCCGCCGGCTGGTAGGTGCCGGGGGCAAGCCGCCCCGCTTGGTGTTCACCAGTTCGATCGCCAGCTTCTCCGGCGGGCAGACGGCGATGCTGGACGACGGGGCGAAGCAGGTGCCGGCCAATTCGTACGGCACGCAGAAGGCGGCGGCCGAGTTGCTGCTGGCCGATGCCACGCGGCGCGGCTTCATGGATGCGGTGTCGCTGCGGCTGCCGACGATCATCGTGCGGCCGGGGCGGCCGAACAAGGCGGCGAGCAGCTTCTTCTCCGCGATCGTGCGCGAGCCGCTGCTGGGGCTGGCGACCGAGTTGCCGGTGCCGGACGACTTCAGGGTGTGGGTCGGCAGCCCGAACTCCGCCGTCGCCTGGCTGATCCATGCGGCGGCGATGGACACGGCACCGATGGGGCTGGACCGCAGCCTCAACCTTCCGGGCCTGTCGGTGACGGTGGGGCAGATCATCGCGGCGCTGGAGCAGGTGCGCCAGGGTGCCTCGGCGCTGGTGGCGCGCAAGCCGGATGCGGCGGTGGCGTCGATCGTCGGCGGCTGGCCTGCCGGGTTCACCGCGGCGCGGGCCCGCGCGCTGGGCTTCGCGCCGAACGAGGGGCTGGTGGAGCTGGTGCGCGCGTTCGTGGCCGACGACCTGGAGGTGACCCGGCGCGACCGCGCCATCTGATGAAGGGGCGCATTGCAGGCCCGCGCCGGTCGCGGGGAATTTCCGCCAACGTTACCTGCATTTAAGCCGCATTCGCGCGATAGCCGGTTGTGGCGGTCGCTGGTGCGGCCCATGAATGCGGGTCAACGGTGCCGGCCTTTCGGGGGCGTGGCGCGCAGGCGAAGGTCTGGTGGGTTGCGGATTGCCGGGTTTCCTGGAGCGGGCCTGATCAGCCGGCGGATTGCCTGGGGAAGGCGCAACGTCGGGCGACATTTGTCGCCGCGGCGCCTGATCCGTTATCTGCGTCCGCGCCCCGGAGAGGAAGAAGACGGAGCGCCGCCGCGGGTGCGGCGCGGGATCGGGTTCTGGATCAGCCATGCGCCGGCCACTGCCCGCGCGCTGGTACGCGCCGACGAGATGTGGCTGACGGTGCTTGCGGCCTTCGTGGGTGCCTTCTCCGGGCTGTGCGTGCTCGCGATGAGTGCGGTGACGCAGTGGATGCACATGGCGCTGTTCGATATTGGCCCGCATGACCGGCTGTCCTCCCAGGTTGAGATCGGGCTGTGGAACGCGCTTCTGGTGCCGACGCTGGGCGGGCTGGTGCTGGGGCTGTCGGGGCTGGCGCTGGCGAAGTGGTGGCCGCGGCGGGCGATCGATGCGATCGAGGCCAATGCGCTGCATGGCGGGCGCATGTCGGTGAATGCGAGCCTGGTCGTCGTGGCGCAGACGATCTGGTCGAACGGCGTCGGCGCATCGGTGGGGCTGGAGGCGGGCTATACCCAGATCGGCGCGGCGCTGGCCTCTCGGCTGGGGCGCGGGTTCCGGGTGCGGCGCAACGATCTGCGGCTGCTGGTCGGCTGCGGGGCGGCGGGGGCCATCGCGGCGGCGTTCAATGCGCCGCTGGCCGGCGCCTTCTATGCCTTCGAGCTGGTGATCGGCACCTATACGCTGGCGGCGCTGGCGCCGGTGATCATTGCCTCCATCGTGGCGGTGTCGATCTCGCGGGCGTTGATGCCGCATGAGTTCGCCTTCGACTTGCGGCTGCCGCTGGCGATCGACCCGGTGAACTATGTTCCCATCCTGCTGCTCGGCGTGGTGTGCGCGCTGGCCGGCATTGCGATCATGCGCGGCGTGACGGTGACGGAGGACGTGTTCCGGCGCTCGCGGGTGCCGGTGTGGCTGCGCCCGGCGATCGGCGGGCTGGCGGTGGGGATGCTGGCGCTGGTGACGCCGCAGGTGCTGTCGGCGGGGCATGGGGCGCTCCAGGTGGATATCGACGCGCCGTTCACGCTGGGCGCGCTGTTGATGCTGATCCTGTTGAAGTCGGTGGCCTCCGCCATCTCCTTGGGCTCGGGGTTTCGTGGCGGGTTGTTCTTTGCCTCGCTGTTCCTGGGTGCGTTGATCGGCAAGGCGTTCGCGGCGGCGCTGGCCTCCGTGGCCGCGGTGTATGCGATTCCGAGCGTGGTGGCCGCGCTGGTGGGGATGAGTGCGCTGGCGGTGGCGATCGTGGGTGGGCCGTTGACCATGGCGTTCCTGGCGCTGGAGACCACGGGTTCGCTGCCGTTGACGGTGGCGGTGCTGGCGGCTTCGGTGGTGTCGTCGCTGACGGTGCGGCGGATATTCGGGTATTCGTTCGCCACTTGGCGGTTCCATCTGCGCGGCGAGGCGATCCGCAGTGCGGTGGATATCGGCTGGATGCGCAACCTGACGGTTGGGCGGATGATGCGCCGCGAGTTGCGCACGGTGCGCGGTGACACGACGCTGGCGAGCTTCCGGCGCGACTTTCCGCTGGGGCTGACGGACCGGGTGGTGGTGGTGGACGATGCCGCGAAATACGCGGGCATCGTGCTGGTGGCGGAGGCGCATACGCAGGCGAATGATGTTCCAGGCAAGGGGACGGTGGGCAAGGGGACGGTGGGCAAGGGGACGGGCACGGTGATGGACCTGCTGCACAGCGAGCAGGACATGCTGACGCCGCAGATGACGATCAAGGAGGCGGTGGCGCTGTTCGAGGCGGCGGAGGCGGATGCGCTGGCGGTGGTGGACAGCGCGGAGAACCGCAAGGTGATCGGGCTGCTGACCGAACAGTATGCGTTGCGACGGTACAGCGAGGAGCTGGAGCGGCGGCGGCGGGAATTGTCGGGAGAGTAGGGCATGGTGAAGCTGGTGGAGTATGCGCAGGCGTCGGCGGAGGCGCGGGCGGTGTTCGAGGACATCGCGGCGGTGCGGGGCATCCGGCCCGAGGAGGTGAACAATGTGTGGAAGGCGATGGCCGTCCATCCCGGGAACATGCGGCGGTTCTGGGAGCAGGTGAAGGCGGTGATGGGGCCGGGGACGCTCGATCCGGTGACCAAGGAGCTGATCTACCTGGCGGTGTCGATCAGCCAGCAATGCGAGTATTGCGTAGCATCGCATACGGTGGCGGCGCGGCGGAAGGGGGCGAGCGAGGAGATGCTGGCCGAGATGATCGCGGTGGTGGGGCTGGCGGTTGAGGGCAACCGGCTGGCCTCGGCGTACCAGGTGCCGGTAGACGAGGCGTTCCAGTAGTTCGTTTTGATATCGTAATATTTAAGTCACGGGTGGGCCAGGTCAGGCGCGGTCGGATTTTTTGGCGGCCCTGGCGGCGGCGATGACGTAGGGCTGGAGGCCGAGGCGGGGGTCGGTCAGGCGCCAGGGGCGTTCGGGGCGGGGTTTTTGCGGGCGTGGCTTTCGCGGGCGCGGGGGGAGCTTGAGCCAGTCGGGCTGCGGGACGCCGAGGGCCTGGCAGAGCGGGCGAAGGAGGCGGCCGGCCTGGGGGGCTTCGGCCACGAAGCGGCGAGCTTCAGTTTCGTTGTAAAGTATGTGCGACAGGAAACCGGCGGGCGGGGCGGCTTCCGGGATCCGGTGGTTCACCCAGGCGAAGGCGCGCGGGAGGCGGACCTCCGGCTTCGGCCTTTGCGGGCGGAGCGTTGAAGAGCGCGGCGTGTGGGGCTTGGGCAGGGTGCCGGTGCGCCATTTTTCATGCAGCGCGTGGAGGCGGATGCGCAGGCGGTCGAGGCGGAGCCAGAGCAGGGTCCAGACCGGCTCGGGGAGGAGAGGACGCTTCGGAGCCGGAATGAGAGGGAGAAAGACCCTCTGGCCGAGCCAGACGGGCTGCGGCGGACGCAGCTGTCGCGTCAGCTGGGTGCCGATGGCGGCGCGCAGCATCACGACGATGCGGGTGAGGTGTTCCATGAGGGTCATGGGGGGTAGCTAACATTGTTTGTTAGATAATGCAAGAGGGGTTAGTTACGTACGTAGTCGCGGCTTGGCGGGCAGAGCGCGCGGGGGCATGGAGGGCGGGGAAGGGGAGGAAAAAAACGAAGGAAGCAAGCAAGCAAGTGGCCACAAAGACACAAAGACACAAAGCAGCAAGGCAAGGGAGAAGGAAGTAAGGGGGTTCACAGGGGGGGGTGGCGGAGAGGGTGGTCTCTCTGCCTTTCTGCCTCTGTGCGAGTCGTTCATATTTTCTGGGTGTGGCGCCGAGACAGCGTGCACTCTTTGCTGTGCTCAGAGTGAGGAGGGGGTTGAGGCGGGTTCTTGGTTCTTCCTTGGAATGCTTCTTTGTGTCTTTGTGTCTTTGTGGCCGCTTGCTTTCTTGATCTGCGGTGGGGGAGCCGCGATGGGGGGAGGAGGGCGCCTGACGAGGCCGTGGTTTGTCTTTGCTGTTCGGGTGGTGGAAGGGAAGGAAGCGTGGATTCCTCACTTCGTTCGGAATGACGGTAGTTGGGCAGGGGTAAATGAATGAAGTCTTTTTGCTTCTTTTTCTTCAGAAAAAGAAGACGCTTGCTTACTGTTCTTCGATCCTGGGTGGCGTGTGGACTTTGATGGGTGGGAGGGGGGCGGTCCATTTTTCGAGGCGGACGAGGCAGGATTGGGCGGAGGGGCCCTGGCTGAGTTTGCTGGTGGGGGTGTCCTGGGTGAGGACGTTGGGGTTGCCGTGGACGCAGAGGCTGCCGGGGGTGCCGGGTTCCAGCGGGTCGAACCAGGCGCCGGTGGGCAGGACGACGACGCCGGGGCGCAATCCGTCGGTGAGGGTGGCGCCGGCGAGGCAGGCGCCGCGGGCGTTGAAGACGCGGACGATGTCGCCGTGGGCGAGGCCGCGGGCGGCGGCATCCTGCGTGTGGATCAGGATGGCTTCGCGGCCGCGGATTTTGGCGGCGAGCGAGGTTCGGGCCATGTCCATCTGGCTGTGCAGGCGGGTGGCGGGCTGGACGCTGAGGAGGTGCAGCTCGTCGGGGGCGGCGGTGCCGAGATATTCCTGGGGGGCGCGCCAGATGGGGTGGCCGGGGCAGTCGTCGTAGGCGAAGGACGCGATGCGGTCGGAGAAGAGTTCTATTTTTCCTGACGGGGTGTTGAGGGGGGCGGCTTCGGGGCTGGCGCGGAAGGTGCTGAAGGCGACGATGGGGGTTTCGGGTTCGGGGACTTCGACCATGCCTTGTTTCCAGAAGGTGTCGAAGTTCGGCAGCGCCACGTCCATGCGGGCGGCGGCGTCGCGGGCGCGGCCGTACATGGCGCGCAGCCAGGCATTCTCGTCGCGCTGCTGGGTGTAGCGGGGGCGGACGCCGAGGGCATCGGCGATGTCGGCCATGTAGTCGAACTCGTTTCGGGCCTGGGCCTGGGGGGGGACGAGCTGTTTCATGGCCAGGATGTGGCGGTCGAGCGAGCCGGCGCCGATGTCGTTGCGTTCCATGGTGGTGGTGGCGGGCAGGACGATGTCCGCATGGCGGGCGATGGGGGTCCACCAGGGTTCGGAGACAATGATGGTTTCGGGCTTGGCCCAGGCGCGCAGCAGGCGGTTGAGGTCCTGGTGGTGGTGGAAGGGGTTGCCGCCGGCCCACCAGACGAGGCGGGTGTCGGGGTAGGTGATGCGGCGGCCGTTCCAGTCGATTTCATCGCCGGGGCGTTCGAGCATGTCGGTGATGCGGGCGACGGGGATGTAGGAGTGGGCGGGGTTGGGGAGGGAGGGGAGGTTGACGGAGGGGATCATGTGGCGGGCGCCGCCCATGCCGTTCTCGCTGCCGAGGCCGAAGGTGAAGCCCTGGCCGGGGAGGCCGATGCCGCCGAGCATGGCGGCCAGGGCGGTGAGCATCCAGTAGGGTTGTTCGCCGGCCTCCGCGCGCTGGAGGGACCAGGCGGCGGTGAGCATGTTGGGGGCGGAGGCGAGGTCGCGGGCGAGTTGGACGATTTTTTCCCCCGCCAGGCCGGTGATGGCAGAAGCCCATTCAGGAGATTTGGGGGTGTTGTCGGCTTCGCCGAGGATATAGCTGCGAAGTTGCTGGTGGCCGGTGGTGTGGGTGGCGAGGAAGGCCTCGTCCGCGCGGCCCTCGGTGATCAGCACGTGGGCGAGGGCGAGCATCAGGGCGGTGTCGGTGGTGGGGCGGATCGGCCACCACTCGGCGGGCACGTCCTCCGGCATGTCGGCGCGGATGGGGGAGATGTTGACGATGCGGATGCCGGCGGCGGCGGCGCGGCGGAGCCAGATTCCCATTTCGTGGCGGGCGCCGCCGCCGGCGTTGACGTGGCCGTTCCTGAGCGTGATGCCGCCGAAGCAGACGAGGATCTTCGCGTGGGCGATGATGTCCCGCCAGGCAACCACGGGACGGTCGACGATCTCCATGCCGCCGACGATGTGGGGCATCAGCGTCATGCCGGCGGCGTAGGAGTAGTTGGTGACCTGGCCGGTGTAGCCGCCGGCACTGGCGAGCAGGCGGTGGAGTTGGGATTGGGCGTGGTGGAAGCGGCCGGCGCTGGCCCAGCCGTAGGAGCCGCCGAAAATGCTGGCGGGGCCGTGCGTGTCGCGGACCCTTGCGAGTTCCGAGGCGACGAGGGTGGTGGCGTGGTCCCAGGTGAGGGGGACGAAAGCGTCGCCGCCGCGAGGGGTTCCGCCGGCGCGGTCGCCGTTGAGCCAGGATTTGCGGGCGTGGGGGCGGTCGATGCGCAGCGGGGAATGCAGCGCGTCGGGCATGCCCTGGAGCATGGGGGGTGGGGCGGGGTCGCCCGGCGGAGGGAGGATGGATTTCAGGCGGCCATTCTCGACGGTGGCGGTGAAGGCGCCCCAGTGGGCGGCGTGGTGGAGGGGCTCGGTCATGAAAGGATCTTTGCGCGTGGAGGCCCGGGGAAGGCAAGTGGCAGGGAGAGTCTTCTTTTTGTGAACAAAAAGAAGCAAAAAAACTTTATTCTATGGTTTGGGGCGAGGGGATCAATGCAGGGAGGAGGAGCGGGATGGTGGAATGTTGAATTTGTATCCCGCCCTGAGAAGGAGCGTTAAATGGATAAAGTTTTTTTGCTTCTTTTTGTTCACAAAAAGAACATGCTTTCTTTCACCCTTGGCACGCCCCGGCCGGCGAGCCTAGGATCGGGGTGTTGTTCCTGCCAGGAGGCTTCCGATGAACCCGCCGCCGCGCGCCAATTCTGCTGCTGCCCGCGATATTGCCCATGTGCTGCATCCGAACACCGACCTGAAGATGCACCTGGAGAACGGGCCGGTGGTGATCACCCATGGCGAGGGTGTTCGGGTGTTCGACGATACCGGCAAGGGCTACATCGAGGCGGTGGCGGGGCTGTGGTGTGCGTCGCTGGGGTTTTCCAACGAGCGGCTGGTGGAGGCGGCGGCGGCGCAGATGCGCAAGTTGCCGTATTATCACGGGTTCACGAGCAAGTCGCACGGGCCGATGATCGACCTGGCGGAAATGCTGATCGAGCGGGCGCCGGTGAAGATGAGCAAGGTGTTCTTCGCAAATTCGGGGTCCGAGGCGAACGATACGGCGATCAAGATGGTATGGTATTTCAACAATGCCATCGGGCGGCCGCAGAAGAAAAAGATCATCGGGCGGATCAAGGGGTATCACGGGATCACCGTGGCCTCGGCGTCGCTGACCGGGCTGGCGACGAACCATCGCAGCTTCGACGTGCCGCTCGATCGGTTCGTGCACACGATGACGCCGCATTTCTACCATGGCGCGCTGGAGGGGGAGACGGAGGAGGAGTTCGCGACGCGGTGCGCGGATGAGCTGGAGGCGCTGATCCTTCGGGAGGGGCCGGATACGGTGGCAGCGATGTGGGCCGAGCCGGTGATGGGGGCCGGAGGGGTGATCGTGCCGCCGGCCGGGTATTTCCCGAAGATCCAGGCGGTGCTGAAGAAATACGACGTGTTGCTGGTGGCCGACGAGGTGATCACCGGGTTCTGGCGGACGGGGAACTACTGGGGGTCGGGCACGCTGGATGTGAAGCCGGATATCCTGACGTGTGCGAAGGCGCTGTCGTCCTCCTACCTGCCGATCTCGGCGGTGATGGTGAATGACCGGGTGTTCCGCGCGCTGGCGGAGGAGAGCCATTCGATCGGGACGTTCGGGCATGGGTATACGTATTCCGGGCATCCGGTGCCGGCGGCGGTCGCGGTCGAGACGCTGAAGATCTACGATGAGATGAAGATCGGCGAGAATGTGCGCACGGTGGGTGCCGTGATGCAGGCGGCATTGCGCGAGCGGTTCGCGGGGCATGAGTTGGTCGGCGAAGTGCGCGGCATGGGGCTGATCGCGGCGGTGGAGCTGGTGGCCGACAAGGGCGCGCGGCGGAACTTCGATGCCGGGCTGAAGATCGGGGCGCGGGCGGCGAAGCTGTGCGAGGCGAACGGGGTGATCAGTCGCGGGCTGCCGGGGGATGCGCTGGCGTTCAGCCCGCCGTTGATCATCGGCGAGAACGACGTGCGCGAGATGGTGGAGAAGGTGGGGCGAGCGGTGGACGAGCTGGCGGTGCAGCTGCGGCGGGAGAGCATTTCCGTCGTGGGGTAGAGGAAGGCCAGGGCTCTGCCCTGGACCCCCCAGGGGGCCGAGCCCCCTGGACCTTCATCTATTTCGCCAACGGAGAGGGGGATGTTGCCGAACTTTAGCCCGGAAACATCCCCCTTTCCATTGGCGACCAGGTCCGGGGTTCCAAGGGCTCCGCCCTTGGTGGGGTCCAGGGGCAAAGCCCCTGGCCTTTTCCTATCCTCCCAGCAACGCCTGGGCGCAGGCGTCGAGGATGGCGTCGGTGTCCATCTGGTGTTTGCGGTAGAGGTCTGGGATGTCGGCGGATTCGCCGAAGTGTTCGGGGCCGAGGGGGACGGTGCGCTGTCCGCGGACGGCGCCGAGCCAGGAATGGGCGGCGGGGTGGCCGTCGATAATGGTGACCAGGGCGGCGTTCGGGGCCAGAGGGGCGAGGATGTGCTCGATATGGGCGCGGGCGGTGCGGTCGCCGGCGCGGCGGGCGCGGGCGGC
>JANPIH010000096.1:0-36007 GCA_031424895.1 Rhodospirillales bacterium | reverse complement strand
TCATGCCCACCCCCCGCCGCCATAGCCGGCGACGAAAACGAGGAGCCGCCCGCAAACTTGCCGAGGCACCGCGGCGACGACAACTGCAATGGGCAAACCTCTTTGCAACTTAACTTCGCGCCTATGGGGCCAAGCCCCTGGCCTACCTTCCCCGTCGCCCCTCACAGCACCAGCACGCCGCTGTGCTTGGCCTTGCCTTCGGGCTCGACATGGATGGTGATCATCAGGCCTTCCATCTCTGCTTTCAGCGCCGCCTCGATCCGGTCGCAGATTTCGTGTGCGTCGGCCACGGTCATCAGCGCCGGGACCACCAGGTGGAATTCCAGGAAGGTCAGCCGCCCGGCGTGGCGCATGCGCAGGTCGTGCGCCTCGATGGCGCCCTGGGCATGCGCGCCGACCAAGGTGCGGATGCGTGCCACGATCTCGGCTGCCGGCGCCTCGTCCATCAGCCCGCCCACGGAGTCGCGGATCACCCGCGCGCCGGAGAGCAGGATGTAGAGCGCGGTGCCGGCAGCCAGCAGCGGGTCCAGCCACCACAACCCGGTGGCCACCGCCAGCGCCAGGCCGGCGAGCACGCCCACGGAGGTGACCACGTCGGACAGCAGGTGGCGTCCGTCGGCCGACAGGGCCGGGGAGCGCAGGCGGCGCCCGGAGCGCACCAGATGAAGGCCCCAGACGAGGTTCAACACGCCGGCCGAGGCATTCAGCGCCACGCCGAGCCAGGGGGCCTCGATCGGCGAGGGCGCCTGCAACGCCTGCCATGCGTGCTGGAAGATCACCAGGGCGGCGACCACGATCAGCACGCCTTCGATCACCGCGGCGAAGAACTCCGCCTTGTCGTGGCCATAGGGGTGGTCGGCATCCGCCGGGCGCGAGGCCAGGCGCAGGGCGATGAGGGCAGCGGCGGAGGCCGCGACGTTGACCACCGATTCGGCGGCGTCGGAGAACAGGGCGGCGCTGCCGGTGACCCACCAGGCGGCGACCTTCAGCCCCAGCACCGCCAGGCCCAACGCGATGCTGCCGGTCGCGATGCGTTCCGCCTGCCTCATGCGTCGTCCCCGGGATCTATGGCACGCCAGCGCGCCGAGCGGCGCGCCGTGCCGGCGCCGGCCCTACCGCCGTGGCGGGACCATGATGAACACCTGCCGGCGGGCATAGGAAAACCACATCCGGCGCCCGCCGAGGTAGTCCATGCCGAGGATCATGTCGACCGGGCCCAGCCCCTGGTCAGTCACCAGCAGCTGCGCGTTGGCGTAGCGTTCCGGGCCGATCTGCATGTCCGCGAAGCGGTGCGCCCGCACGGTGACGGCGTTCGGCCCCACGCCGCGCATGATCGTGGTGGGCGAGGCGGCGAGCTGTTCCGGCGTCGCCCCGCTGGCCAGGGCGGCGCGGGTGGAGATCACCGAGCCGGTGGCGCCGGTGTCCAGCAGCGCCATGGTGGTGTGGCCGCCGACGCGCACCTGCACGTGCATCCGCCCGCGCGCCACCTCCGACGGCACGGTGATGTAGGATTCGCGCCAGGCCGGGATCGGCGTGTCGCCGCACACCGTGCCGCCATACAGCGTCATCTTGCGGCCGGGCAGGTCCATGTCGATGTCGAACGCGCCCAGCACGGTCACGCCCAGCAGCCCGTCCACCCGCTCGTCCGCATTGGCGGGCAGCGGATAGGGCAGGGCCGAGACGGGGTGATCAGGAATTGACAGGCCCGCGAACTCGAAGTTGCGCACCTGGGCGGCCGCGCTGGTGAAGCTGCCGCCGGCGCCGGACTCGGTAAAGGTGCGGCGCGGATCGACGGTGAGGCCCAGGCGCTGGACCGCCTCCTGCGTCAGCAGCACGCGCTCGGCGCCGGTGTCGAGCAGGAGGGTGACGGGGGTGCCGTTGATCTGCGCCCGCACCAGCGGCGTGGCGCGGTTCAGGGTAACAGGCACCTCCGCGAAGGGGCGGATGCCGCAGGTCTGCAGCGCGCCCGCCAGATTTCCGGACCCGCCGCAGCCGGCCACCAGCAACAGCAGCGCCAGCGCCGCGGCACGCGCCGCCCATCCCGCCCGCGGCGGAAGCCTGCCCTGGCCAACCATTCTTCGCGTCCCTTCATGTCCCGGGGCATGCCGGTGGGTCAGGGCCGCACCGGCGCGCCCGCCGCGGGCGCAATGTAGACGGCGTCGGAGCCGTTCGAAATCCAAATCCGCAACCGGCGCAGGATGTCCTGACCCACGATCAGGTCGTTTGCCATGCCGAGCCCGGTTATCCACAGGTGCGGGCTCTCCACCCGCCGCCCGACCAGCTCCAGCCGGTCGAAGCGATGCCGCCACATCTGCGCCTTCTCTGCCACGGTGCGCACCTCGCCCTTCGCCGCCCCCTCGCCCGGCGTGGCGGGCGCCCCGGCGGCGGTGGCGAAGGCGCCGTCGACGATGGTGACCGTCGCACCCGTGTCCAACAGCGCGCGTCCCTCGCGCCCGTTCAGCCGCGCCCCGACCATGGGCCGGTTGTCGCCCGACCGCTCCGGCCCGGTCCGCCGGAACGCGCGCGCGCCCGCGATCGGGGGCGGGCCGGAGGGGCAATAGCGCCGGCGATAGAGCCCCAGCATGTTGCCCGGCAGGTCGATGTCGATGTCGTAGCGGTTGAACGTCTGCATGCCGATGATCCCGTCGTACCCATCACCCAGCGGATGCTCGCCCACCAGTTCGGGAACGATCAGGCGCTCGACCGTCTCGCCCCCCACCACAAGGCGATCGATCTCGAAGGAACGGCCATAGATCGTGCCCCCCGCGCCGGAGGTGACGGTGAAGCGCCCGCCGCCGATCCGCGTTCCCAGCCGCGCCGCCGCCGCGGTGGTCAGCGCGCCGCCGGTGGCGCCGGTGTCCAGCATCAATGCGGCCGGCTTGCCGTCCACCTGCACATCCAACGCCCAGAACGCCCCATGACGGCGCAGCGGCACCGAGGTCACCTTCTCCACCCGGCACGCCTCGGCGCTGTCCGGCACCACCGGCGGGGCGCAGGCCGACAGCACTCCCAGCAGGGCAAGCAGCGTCGTTGCGCGCATGGCGGCCTCCGGTTTCCCCGAAAGGCTACCGGGCATTGATTGCAACACGCAACATTAGCATGCCGGGGCGTCTAGACGGACCGGCCCGCCTAGACGGAAAAGTACTTTGCGCGTCGGTTCAGCACTACGATTGCGCTGGTCGACTGCTCCGGATGCAGCTGCCACTCGTCGGACAGCGACACGCCGATGCGCTCGGCCTGCAACACGCGCAGCAGTGGCGCCTGGTCCTCCAGCTTGGGGCAGGCGGGGTAGCCGAAGGAGTAGCGGCTGCCGCGGTAGCTTTGCGCGAGCATCTTGTCCATGTCGCGGTCGTCCTCGCCGGCGAAGCCCAGCTCGGCGCGGATGCGCTTGTGGGTGTATTCGGCCATCGCCTCGGCCATCTCGACCGAGAGGCCGTGCAGGTAGAGGTAGTCCTGGTAGCGGTTGTCCTCGAACCACACCCGCGCGGTGTCGCTCGCCTTCTGGCCCACGGTCACCACCTGGAAGCCGATGACATCGCGTTGAGCATCATCCACGTCGCGGAAGAAATCGGCGATGCATTCGCCGTCCTCCTTCGGCTGGCGCGGCAGGGCGAAGCGGCAGACTTCCGTGGTGCCGTCCTGTTCGAACACGATCAGGTCATTGCCCTGGCCGGCGGCCTTCCAGTAGCCGTAGATCGCCTGCGGCTTCAGGATGTCCTGCTCCTCGCAGATGGACAGCATCCGGCGCATCACCGGGCGCAGCTCCTGCTTCGCCCAGCCGAGGAAGTCGTCCAGGCTGCGGCCCTGCTTCCTGAAGCCCCACTGGAATTGGTACAGGCTGCGTTCGTTGATGAACGGCACGATCGCCTTGGGTGCCGCTTCCACCATGCGCGGGCCCCAGAACGGCGGCTCGATCGGCGGTTGGTCCTGGGTCAGCGTGCGGCGGCGCTTCTGTACCAGGGCGACATCGACCGGGCGGAACGACGCCGCGTCGGCCTGGCCCAGCGTGCGCGACGTGTTGCGCGATTTGCCGGCACGCTTGCTTTGCACGGCGGCGAGGTAGTCGTCGAAGGCGTTGCCGGTGATGCGGTCCATCAAATGCAGCCCGTCGAACGCATCGCGCGCATAGGCGACGCGGCCGGAGGCATAGGCGCGCACGCAATCGTCCTCGACATAGTTGCGCGTGAGCGCCGCGCCGCCGAGCATCACCGGGATGTCGAGGTTCTGGCGCGACATCTCCTCCAGGTTCTCGCGCATCACTACGGTGGACTTCACCAGCAGGCCGGACATGCCTATCGCGTGCGCGCGATGTTCCTTCGCGGCGGCGACCATGTCGGCCAGCTTCACCTTGATGCCCAGGTTGACCACGCGATAGCCGTTGTTGGTCAGGATGATGTCGACCAGGTTCTTGCCGATGTCGTGTACGTCGCCCTTCACGGTGGCGAGCACGATGGTGCCCTTCTCCTGGCCTTCCACCCGCTCCATGAGCGGCTCCAGGTGGGCAACGGCGGCCTTCATGGTCTCGGCCGATTGCAGCACGAAGGGCAGCTGCATCTTGCCGGCGCCGAACAGCTCGCCCACCACCTTCATGCCGTCGAGCAGCACGTTGTTGATGATGTCGAGCGGCTTGTTGGTTTTCAGCGCCTCGTCCAGCTCCTCGCCCAGGCCCTTGCGGTCGCCGTCGATGATGCGGTCCTTGAGGCGGCCCTCGACGGTGTCGGCGCGGACCTTCTTCACCGCGTCGGCGGCCTTACGGTCGGCGAACTTCGCCAGCAGCGCCTGGAGCGGGTCGTAGCCCTCCTCGCGGCGGTCGAAGATCAGGTCCTCGCAGATCTTCACCTCGTCCGCCGCGATCAGGTGCAGCGGGCGGATCTTGGACACGTGCACGATGGCGCCGGACATGCCGGCCTTCACGGCGTGGTCGAGGAACACCGAGTTCAGCACCGCGCGCGCTGCGGGGTTGAGGCCGAAGCTGATGTTGGACAGGCCGAGGATGATCTGGATGTCCGGGAATGCGTCGCGGATCATGCGGATGCCTTCCAGCGTCCACTGGCCGAGCTTGCGGTCGTCCTCGTTGCCGGTGGCGATGGTGAAGGTCAGCGGGTCGATCATCAGGTCGGACTGGGCGAGGCCGTACTGGGTGCAGGCGAAGTCGACCAGGCGGGTGGCGATGCGCAGCTTGTCCTCGGCAGACTTAGCCATGCCGACCTCGTCGATGGTCAGCGCGATGACGGCGGCGCCGAACTTCTTGGCGAGCTTCATGCGGTCATGCGCCGCGCCCTCGCCTTCCTCGAAGTTGATCGAGTTGATGATCGCCTTGCCCCCGTGCAGCTTCAGCGCCGCTTCGATGATGGGGGTCTCGGTGCTGTCGATCACCAGCGGGGAATTCACGCTGCTGGTGAAGCGGCGGATCACCTCGCTCATCTCAAACATCTCATCGCGGCCGACGAAGGCGGTGCAGACGTCCAGGCTGTTGGAGCCCTCGGCGATCTGCTCGCGGCCCATGGCGACGCAGCCGTCCCAGTCGCCCTTTTCCTGCAACTGGCGCCATGCCTTCGAGCCGTTGGCGTTGCAGCGCTCGCCGATCGAAAAGTAGCTGTTCTCCTGGAACAGCGGCACCTGTTGGTACAGCGAGGCGACGGCGGGCATCCACACCGCGGTGCGCTTCACCGGCGCGGGGCGGTGGCCGCCCCCCTGCTCGGAAGAATGGCGCTTCAGCATCGCATCGAGGGCCGCGATGTGCTGCGGGTTGGTGCCGCAGCAGCCACCAATGAGATTGATGCCGTCCTCGCGCACGAAGCGCTCCACCCAGCTGGTCATCTCCTCGGGCGACAGCGGATAGCGCGTTTTGCCGTCAACCAGTTCCGGCAGGCCGGCATTGGGCAGCACGGAGATCAGCCCCGGCCAGTTCTGCGCCAGCCAGCGGACGTGTTCGGCCATCTCCTGCGGCCCGGTGGCGCAGTTCAGCCCGATCAACGGCACGTCGAGCGCGTTGATCACGGTGGCGGCGGCGGCAATGTCGGGGCCGACCAGCAGGGTGCCGGTGGTCTCGACCGTGACCTGCACCAGGATCGGAATGTCGCGCCCGCTTTCGGCGACGGCCTGCTTGGCGGCATTCACCGCGGCCTTGATGTACAGCGTGTCCTGGTTGGTTTCGGTCAGCAGCGCATCCACCCCGCCGGCGACCAGGCCGCGGCATTGCAGCAACAGCGCGGCCTCGACCGCGTCGTAGGTGATATGGCCGAGCGACGGCAGCTTGGTGCCCGGGCCGATCGAGCCAAGCACCCAGCGGTCGCGCCCGTCGGCGAAGGCCTCGGCCGCCTCGCGCGCCAGTTCGCCGCTGCGCTGGTTGATCTCAAACGCCTTATCCCCCAGGCCGAACTCGTCCAGCGTGATCGGGGAGGCGCCGAAGGTGTTGGTCTCCACCATGTCGGCGCCGGCCGCGAAGAAGGCGCTGTGAAAATCGCGGATGAAGTCCGGGCGCGACAGGGTGAGGATCTCGGAGCAGTTCTCCTGCCCCATGAAGTCGCCCTCGATGGTCAGGTCGCTGGCCTGGATGTGGCTGCCCAGCCCGCCATCGGCGAGCAACACGCGGTCGCGCAGGGCATCGAGAAGGTGGGGGCGGCTCATGGCTGGGTATCCAGAGAGGCGGCGTGGAGGAAGGAGCCGGAAACCGCGTCCGGGCCGGCTAAGGCGGGGACGCGTAAGGCGGGCCAGAGGCGGGTGTCGAGCGGGCCGGGCACGGTGATCGCCGCCTGAGGCTCCAGCCCGGCGGCGTGCATCAGCTCGGTCATGCGGGCATCGGTGAAGCCGGGCCAGCGGAACGCCAGCCCCAGGGTCGCGGCCGGCTCATGCGGGGCAAGGTCCACCACCACCAGCCGCCCGCCCGGGCGCAGCACCCGCGCCGCCTCGGCGAGCACCGAGGCGGTGTCCTCGGCATGGTGCAGGACCATGTGCAGCACCACCAGGTCGAAGCCGGCATCGCCCAGCGGCAGGCGATACATGTCGGCCAGGCGCACCGCGCAATGCGACAGGCCCGGCCGGGACAGGCGGGTGCGGGCCAGGGCAAGCATCGCGCGGCTGGCATCCACACCGAGGGCAATGCTCACGCGCGGGGCCAGCAACTCCAGCAGCCGGCCGGTGCCGGTGCCGATGTCGAGCAGGCGGCCGATATCGGCTTCGGGGAGCAGGGACAGCAACGCCTGTTCGACCGAGGCGGCGGGCAGTTCCAGGGCGCGCATCTCGTCCCAGTCCGCCCCCTTGCGGCGAAAGCTTTCGCTGGCCGCGCGCGCCCGTTCGGCCATCACTCGGGCGGCGTGGCGGCGGTCGTCCATCAGGATGGAGTCGTCTTCCGGCAGGCGGGCCAGGATCGCACGCGCCAGCGCGCCGGATTCGGTATCCGCGGCTGGCAGGGTGAACCAGACATTCGCCCCTTCGCGCTCGCGCTCCAGCAGCCCGGCCTCGCCGAGCAGGCGCAGGTGGCGGGACAGGCGGGGTTGCGATTGGCCCAGGATCTCGGTGAACTCGACCACGCAGAAGGCACCGCGCGCGGCCAACGCCAGCAGGCGAAGCCGGGTCGGCTCGGCGCAGGCACGCAGGGCGGCGAGCAGGGTGTCCATGAGGTTGCTATGACATAAAGATATCCTTATGTCTATGAGCACATGACCGCTTCTGCCCCCACCCGTTCCGACGACCGCATCCCTTTGCGCTTCGGCACCGCCGAGGATGCCGGACCGGGTGATGCGCTGTTGCTGGAGCGCGGGCAGCCAGGCCCGCCGGCCGCGACGGGCGTGCTGGCGCAGTTCACCCTGGCCGCGGCGCATACCCCCTTCTGTGCCTGCTGCGCCGGGCGCAGCGCCGCCGCGACGGCGCTTGGCAGCCTATTCCAGGACCGCGCGCTGGGCCGCGTGGCCTGGTTCACGCGGGTGCTGGCGGTCGTGACGGACCAGGGCGCAGTGGCAGACGCCGTGCGCTCCGACCGCCTGGTGGCGGCGCGCTTCCGCCTTGACCTGTAGCGACCGGGTGCGCCCGCCGAGGCCGGACAGGACACATGCATCCGTACACTTCAAGGTGATATGCGTTTGCTGCAGTGCCGCACAAGGGGTTGCACACCAGTGCAGGAGGGTGTTTTTGGTCAT
This sequence comes from Rhodospirillales bacterium, assembly GCA_031424895.1. Lineage (GTDB taxonomy): Bacteria > Pseudomonadota > Alphaproteobacteria > Acetobacterales > Acetobacteraceae > CAMDGX01. The sequence continues at coordinate 27,869 of JANPIH010000096.1, read as the reverse complement.
CACCCGGCAGTGATTGTGCTATAACCATTACCGCAGGGTGCATTCATTGGCCCTGGCTCGCGTCGCAAGCGTTGGCGGCATGGGCGACCAAGGCCGGTACGATGCAAGCGTGTCACCGTTCCCATATCGGTACGAAATGGTCGGCAGGCGCGTGGCCCTTCGCAACGTGCCGTGTTTCCAGTCGGGTTCGCCCGGCTGCCGGCTTGGAGGATAGTGGACTTGAGTTCTCCCGATCAATCGACCGGCGCTCCCGGATCCGGGGCTCCGCGCCCGTCCGGGCCGCTCTCCGCGGTGCCGCCCGCGGCGGAGGCCCCTGGCGGGTCGGCGCACGACGCCACATCCGGCTCGGGCCGGCGTGAGCCACCGTCGCCGCTGGAACTTCGCCTGCGCGCCTTGTCCGCCGCGGCACGCCACCATGGAATTGAGCTGGACCGCGACGACCTGCGTGTGCCGCCGGGCGAACTGCCCTCGCCGGCGGTGCTGGTGGATTGGGTGCGCGCCGCCGGTCTTTGGGCCAAGGCGGTGCGGCTGCGCTGGCGCGACCTGATGGGCATGACCGCCGGCGGGCCGCTGGTGCTGCTGCTGAACGACGGCACCGCGGCGCTGATGGTGCGCGCAGACCCCGCGCGCAGCGTTGTCTGGCTGCGCGACCCGCTGGCCACCAGCGACGACCAGGCCGTGCCGGTCGACGAGTTGCGCCTGTCCCAGGTGTGGGGCGGGGAGGTGATTTTGATCCGCCGCGAGCGCGGCGTGACCTTCGATGACGAGCCGTTCAGCTTCGCCTGGCTTGCCCGCATGGTCTGGATCGAGAAGCGGGTGCTGCGCGACGTGGTGCTGGGCTCGATCGTGCTCAGCATCCTGGCGATCGCGCCGCCGATGCTGGTGATGGTGGTGATCGACAAGGTCGTCACCTACCAGAGCATGAGCACCCTGACGCTGATCACTCTCTTCCTGGTGGCGGCCGCGCTCTACGAGACCTATCTCAGCTACATCCGCAGGCGACTGATCCAGATCGTTGCGACGCGCCTAGACACCAAGCTGTCGCTGCACGTGTTCCGCCGCCTGCTGGGCCTGCCGATCGATTATTTCGAGCGCAACCAGACCGGCGCGATCATGTACAAGATCGGCCAGATCTCCAAGGTCCGCGACTTCATGACCGGCCGGCTGCTCACCACGCTGCTGGATTTCGTGACGCTGACCGTGATGATCCCGGTGTTGTTCTGGATCAGCGTGCCGCTGACCTGGATGGTGATCGGGGCGGCCGGCATGGTGGCGCTGATCATCGTGGCCTTTCTGCCCGCCGTTCGTGCCGCCTTCGGCCTTTGGGTGGACGCCGAGGTGGCGCGCAACAACATCTTGGTGGAGACGGTGCATGGCATCCGCACCGTGAAGTCCCTGGCGCTGGAGCCGCAGCAGCGCGAGCAGTGGGACGAGCGCGTGGCCATCGCCTCGGCGCGCAAGCAGGCGCTGGGCGACATCTCCAACTGGCCGCAGACGCTGGTGGTGCCGTTCGAGAACTTCATGAGCCGCGGCGTGCTGCTGGTCGGCGCCTATTTCGTCGTCTCGGGCGACATTTCGGTCAGTATCGGCAGCCTGCTGGCCTTCATGATGCTGTCCGGCCGCGTCTCCCAGCCGCTGGTCAGCACCGCGCGGCTGGTGGAAGACCTGGAGGAGACGCGCTCGGCGGTGGGCCTCGCCGCCAGCGTGCTGAACAACAAGCCCGAAACCAACAACCCCGGCGCGGGGCTGCGCCCGCGCTTCGAGGGGGCGATCAGCTTCCGGAGCGTGGACTTCACCTATCCCGGCTCACGCAACGCCGCCCTGCAGGAGATCTCCTTCGAGGTGCCGGCCGGCACGATGCTGGGCCTCGTCGGCCGCTCCGGCTCCGGCAAGTCGACCATCACGCGGCTGCTCCAGGGCATCAACCGCGAGTACGAAGGCTCCATCAAGATCGACGGCACCGACCTGCGCGAGATCAACCTCGCCCATCTGCGCCGCAGCTTCGGCGTGGTGCTGCAGGACAACTTCCTGTTCCGCGGCACCATCCGCGAAAACCTGCTGGCCGGCCGCCCCGGGCTGACCATCACCGACGTGGTGCGCGCCTCCCGCCTGGCCGGCGCCGAGGAGTTCATCGAGCGCCTGCCGCAGGGCTACGAGACCTGGATCGAGGAAGGCTCGCCCAACCTGTCCGGCGGGCAGCGCCAGCGCCTGGCGATCGCGCGCGCGCTGATCCACGATCCGCGGTTGCTCATTTTGGACGAGGCGACCAGTGCGCTCGACCCCGAGAGCGAGGCGCTGGTGAACGCCAACATCCACCGCATGGCCCATGGACGGTCGATGCTGATCGTGTCGCACCGGCTGTCCTCCCTGGTGGATTGCCACCAGATCCTGGTGCTCGACCAGGGGCGCGTGGTTGATGTCGGCCCGCACAAGGACCTGCTGGAACGCTGCTCAGTGTACCGCCAGCTTTGGCTGCAGCAGCACCGGCACATGGACATGACGGGCAAGCCCGGCGGTCCGAAGCCCGTGCTCGCACAGGGAGACTGACCCATGTCCCGCCCCCCTGTCCCGGCCGCAGCCTCTGCCCCGGCCGCTCCCGCCTCACGCAACAAAGCCGACGATGTGACACCCATGCTGCTTGAGTTCCAGTCGCCCTCGGCGGCACTCATCGAGCAGAAGGTGCCGGCCAACAGCCGCTACACGCTGTGGGTGCTGGCATCCATGTTCGCGGTCGCGCTGGTGCTGATGGCTACGGTGCCGATCGACCGCGTGGTGGTGTCCCAGGGCAAGCTCGTCACCACCATCGCGCACGTGGTGATCCAGCCGCTCGAAACCTCCATCGTGCGCTCGATCGACGTGCGCGAGGGCCAGGTGGTCAAAACCGGCCAGCTGCTGGCGCGGCTGGACCCGACCTTCGTGGTCGCCGATGCCGACTCGCTGGAATCCCAGGTGTCGAGCCTGCAGGCCGAGGTGGACCGGCTGCGGGCCGAGGTCGACGCCACCTCCTATGTCGGCGACGGCACCCCGCCGAGCCAGCTGCAAAGCCTGATCTTCACCCAGCGCAACGCCGAGCGCAGCTTCCGGCTGGAGAACTACCGCCAGAAGATCGACGGGGTCCAGGTGCGCGTGGCCCAGGCGATGGCCGATGTCGAAAGCTACACCACCCGCCTCGCCGTTGCCCGCCAGGTGGAGGGCATGCGTGTGGAGCTGGAGCGCCAGGCGGTCGGCAGCCGGCTGAACACCTTCCAGGCCCAGCTGGACCGCAACGAGGCCGGGCGGCTGCTGGATGCCGCCCGTTCCCAGGCGATCAGCGGCCAGCGCGAGATGCAGGCGCTGATGGCCGAGCGCGACAGCTATGTGCAGCAAACGCGCAACGAGTCGTCCCAGCAGCTCACCGACCAGGGGCGCAAGCTGTCCGAGGCGCGCGAGAACCTGACCAAGGCGCGCATGCGCCGCGGGCTGGTGGAGCTTCGCGCCGATCGCGATTCCGTCGTGCTCAGCGTGGCGCCCGTCAGCGTCGGCTCGGTGATGCAAACGGCGGAGCAGTTTCTGACCCTGGTGCCGGTCGATGCGCCGCTGGAGATCGAGGCGGTGGTGGACGGGCGCGATGCCGGCTTCGTCGGCGCCGGCGACCCGGTGACGATCAAATTCGATACCTTCCCCTACGCCCTCTACGGCACCGCTGAAGGCACCGTGCGGGTGGTCAGCCCCGACAGCTTCCGCAACCCCAACGAGGACCGCACGCGCCAGGCAGGCCGGGCGCGTGCGGCCAACGCGGATTTCGGCAACGCCTATTACCGCGCGCGCATGACGATCGATGCCATGAAGCTATACCACCTGCCGGAGGGGTTCCGCCTCAGCCCCGGCATGCCGGTGACCGCCGACATCAAGATCGGCAAGCGCACCGTGCTGGCTTATCTGTTCGCGCGGGTCGTGCCGGTTGCCAAGGAAGGGCTGCGCGAGCCATGACGATTCACCGGCGACGCACCCTTCGGCCGCACAGGGGCGGCTGAGCATGTCGGGATCGCTGCGCCGGCTGGCGGGGTTGGTGTCCTCGGCGGCCAGCAAGATCAAGCGCGCGCGGGCCTTGATGGAGGCAGGCAAGCAGGCCGATGGTTTCCGCCTGCTGGCCCCCATCGCCCAGTCCGGCAACGCCGAGGCCGAGTTCCTGGTGGCGCGCTGCTACCTGGAGGGCCGCGGCGTGCCACCCAGCGCCGCCGAGGGTGCCCGCTGGCTGGAGCGCGCGGCAAATCAGGGCTTTCTGGAGGCCCAGTCGATGCTTGCCGCGCTTTATCTGCGCGGCATCCCGGGCATGGAGGCGCAAGCCGCCCAGGGCGAGGTCGGCGCGCTGACCGGCGACCGGCCGGCCGCCGCGCTGTTCGCCGCCAGCGATGCCGCCAAGCCCGATTTCGAGCGCGCCCTGGCCTGGGCCACCCGCGCCGCCGAGGGCGGGTCTTCGGACGGGCAGGCGCTGCTTGGCTTCGTGCTCACCTCCGGGCCGGAGGAGATGCGCGACCCCGATCGTGCCGAGGGCCTCTACAAGCGTTCGGCCGATGCCGATTGCCCGCAAGGCAAGCTGGGTTACGCGCTGGCCCTGCTGCGCCGCAATGATCCCGCACTGGCCGCCACCGCCGCCGTCCACCTGCGCGGCGCCGCCGATGCCGGGCTGGCGACCGCACAGTATATGCTAGGCGTCATCACCGAACAGGGCCAGGGCGTGCCCGCCGACCGCGTGGCGGCGACCGGGTTCTATCGCCAGGCGGCCACCCATGGCCTGCGCAGCGCCCAGGCGCGCTATGGCTTCGCGCTGATGAACGGCCTGGGGGTGGAGCGCAACCTGCAGGAGGGCGAGTCCTGGCTGCGCCGCGCGGCACTCCAGGGGGACCCGGAGGCCGCGGCCCTCGTCGGCGATCTCTACTCGCGCGGCGGCGAACTGCCGCCCAACCATGCCGAAGCGGCGATGTGGTACCGCCGCGCCGCCACCGCCGGGCACAAGGCCGCTTCCCGCGCCCTGGGCCTGATGCACCTCACCGGCGCGGGCATGCCGCGCGACCCGCGAGAAGCCGCCATATGGTTCCGTCGCGCCGCCGAAGCAGGCGAGCACCAGGCGCGCTACGACCTCGCCAACCTGGTGATGAAGGGCGAGGCGGGCCCCGAGGACAGCGTTCGCACCCGCGAATGGTTTCAGCAGGCTGCCGCGGAGGGTGACCTGGTCGCCGCCTACAACTACGGCATCTGCCTGGCGGAGGGGGTGGGCGTGGAGCGCGACGACCATCAGGCCGCCCACTGGCTGCGCCGCGCCGCGGAGGGGGTGGTCAACGCCCAATACTGGTATGGCCGCCTGGTGATGGAAGGCCGCGGCGTGGAGGCCAACCTGGAGGAAGGCCGCGCCTGGGTGGCCAAGGCCGCCGATGCCGGCATGGTCGATGCCCAGGTGGTGCTGGCCGAGATGCTGGTCAGCGGCCGCGGCGGCACCAAGGACCACGCGGCGGCGGAGAAACTGTTCCGCAAGGCGGCAGCCCACGGCCATGTTGGCGCCATGTTCGCCCTCGGCGCGCTATACGGCGGCGGGCATGACATCCCGTGGGACCGCCCGCAGGCCCAGCGCTGGTTCCGCAACGCCGCCGAACGCGGCCACGCCCACGCGCAGATGATGTTGGGCCGCTACCTCGCCCGCGGCCTCGCCGGCCAGCAGGATGTCGCGGAGGCACGGGTGTGGCTGGAGAAGGCGCTGGCCCAGGGGCTGACCGGGGTGCAGGGCGACATCGCCGTCCTGCCGCCGCCGATCCTGCCCGAGCCAATGGCGGGCCAGGGAGAACCGTCCACCACCGCGCCCGGTTCGGCCGACCGCGTGCCGGGCACCGACCGCACGCCGGAGGCACCGCCGCGCGCCGCCCCGCGCAGCCCGGCCATCCGCCGCGGCGCCAGTTGACCCCATGGACGACGCCGCCCCAGACCGTGCGGACCTGCTGGCGCGCCCCGACACGATGTTGCCCGCCCGCGGACGCACCGACGATGCGGGGCTGACGCAGGCGGCCTTCTTCGGCCGCCAGGCCGGCGAGGCGTGGCAGGCGGGGCAAGCCGCGCTGCAGGACGGCGACCTCGCGCGGGCGCTGTTCTGGATGGAGCGCGCCTGGCGCCTGGCCCCCGACGACCCGATCACCGCCCTGGCCCTGGCCGGCGCACGGCTGCGCCAGGGCGACGCGCACGGCGCCCTGCCGCTGCTGGAGCGGGTGACGCAACGGGTCGACTCGCGTGAGGCCCTGTTGCTGCTGGCCTCCGCCCGGTTGCGCGCCGGACAGCCCGCCCAGGCCGCCGCCGCCCTCGGCGCCATGCTTGCGGGGCACCTGATGCCGCAGAACGACGAACTGGCCACGCTGGCCACAGCCATCGCCCACGCCGCCCGCGCCCCTGGATGGTGCGGCGTGGCGACGGACGGCACGGCGGTGGTGGTCGCAGACGGCAGCGCCGACCTGCACCTCGACGGGCGGCCCTGGTGCGCCGGTGTGGTGCCGGAAGGAGCCGCGGCGCTGTCCGTGTCGGTGGCCGGCCGCCCCTGCATCGGCAGCCCCGTGGACCTGCGCCGCGCCCGGCGAGTGGAGGGTGTGGTGGCAGCCCAGGATGGCGGGCTGGCCGGCTGGGCCTGGTACCCCGGCAACCCCGAGGCAAACCCCGTACTGCGCATCGTTCCCGCCGACGGGCGCGGCGCACTGGAGGTGGTGGCCGACGATCCCACCATCGCCGCCGCCGCCCCCCTCTCCCGCCCGCGCGGCTTCACTGTCGCGGCCGCGCGTCTGGTCGGCCTCGCCCGGCCGTTGCAGGTTCTCGCACCGGACGGCACCGCCCACGGCACCCCCCTGGCCGGCAGCCCGCTCGACCCCGGCGCCGAACTTCGCACCGCGATCACCATCGCCCGCGCGGTTGCCGCCCGCTTCCCGCTGCGCGGCACCCCTGCGGCCACCGACGACCCATTGCTGCACGCCGCCGCCGCCGCCGCCTTGCGCGGCACCACCGCGACAGCAAAGCCGGCCCCGACGCGCCCGGTCGCGGTGGTGATCCCGGTCTATCGCGGGCTGGAGATCACCCACGCCTGCATCGACGCCACCCTCGCCACCGTCCCGGACGGCACCCACCTCGTGGTGGTCGACGACGCGACGCCGGAACCCGCCGTGGCCGCCCTCCTCGACACGCTGGCGGCCGCCGGGCGCATCCGCCTGCTGCGCCACGCCGCCAATCGCGGCTTCCCGGAATCGGCCAATGCCGGCCTGCGCCTCGCCGCCCGGCTGGCCCCCGGTGCGGACCTGGTGCTGCTGAACAGCGACACCCGCCCCGCGCCCGGCTGGATCGAGGGGCTGCGCGCCGCCATCCACGCGGCTGGCGACATCGGCACCGCCACGCCGCTGTCCAACGACGCCACCATCCTCAGCTACCCCGACGCCACCCGCACCAACCCGCCCCCCGACGGCCCGGCCCTGGCCCGGCTGGCCCGCCTCGCCGCGCGCGCCAATGAAGGCGTGGCGGTGGACATCCCGACGGCGGTCGGCTTCTGCATGTACATCCGCCGCGAATGCCTCGCCGCCACCGGCCTGTTCCGCACCGAGGTGTTCGCCCAGGGCTACGGCGAGGAGAACGATTTCTGTATCCGCGCCCGCCACCTCGGCTGGCGTCATGTCGGCGTGCCCGGCGTGGTCGTGGCGCATGAGGGCGGGCAATCCTTCGGCGTCGCCACCTCGCCGCTGGTTGCGCGCAACCTCGCCGTGCTGGAACGGCTGCACCCCGGCTATGCGGCCCTGATCGCCGCCTTCCAGGCCGCCGACCCGCTCGCCGACGCCCGCCGCCGGCTCGACGCCGTACGCTGGCAGGCAGCCCGCCGGACCAAGGCCGGCGCGGCCGCGATCCTCGTCACCCACGACAGCGGCGGCGGCGTGGAACGCGTGGTGCGCGGGCGCTGCGCCGAACTGCAACGCCCCCGCCCCGGGCAGCCCGGCCGCCGCGCCATCCTGCTGCGCCCGGTGCCCGACCGGATGCGCGCCGGGCCACAGGGCGGGCGCGCCTTCCGCCCCGGCGTGGTGCGGGTGGAAGACGCCGACGGCACCCCCTACCCCAACCTCGTCTTCGCCCTGCCGCGCGAACTGCCGGCCCTGGCCAGGCTGTTGCGCGGCGACCGGCCGGAGATGCTGGAGATCCACCACCTTCTCGGCCACGACCACGCCGTGCTGCGCCTGGCGGCGCTGCTGGACATCCCCGAGGACGTCCACCTGCACGACTACGCCTGGTTCTGCCCGCGCATCACCCTGCTCGGCCCCGAACGGCGCTATTGCGGCGAGCCGGAAGATCCCCGCGTCTGCGATGCCTGCGTCGCCGATGCCGGCCGGGTGGTGGAAGACGGCATCGCCACCGCCGCCCTGCGCGCGCGCTCCGCCGCCGACCTCGGCCGCGCACGCCAGATCGTGGCCCCCTCCGCCGACACTGCGACGCGCATGCGCCGCCGCTTTCCCGGCCTTGCCCCAGTCGTAGTACCTCTGGAGGACGACGCCGCGTCGATCGCCGCCGGCCTAGCGCTGCCCGCCCTGGTCCACCGCCCCGGCGAGCGCCGCCGCGTTGCAGTCATCGGCGGCATCGGCCCCGAGAAGGGCTACGACGTGCTGCTGGCCTGCGCGCGCGATGCCGCCCTGCGCGACCTGGCGCTGGAATTCGTGCTGGTCGGCCACAGCCACGACGACCGCCGGCTGCTAGAAACCGGCCACGTGCGCGTCACCGGCAGCTATCGCGAGGGCGAGGGCGAGGTGCTGGTGCGCGCGCAACGGCCCCAACTCGCCTTCCTGCCCTCGCTTTGGCCAGAGACCTGGTGCTTCACCCTGGGCCTCGCCTGGCGGGCCGGGCTGCGCGCCGCGGTGTTCGACATCGGCGCCCAGGCAGAGCGCGTCCGGGCCACCAGGCACGGCTGGATACTGCCGCTGGGGCTGCCGGCGGCGGCGATCAACAATGCGTTGCTTGCCGTAGACGCGTGAGCGCGCGATGTATGCGTCTGTGCAACCGCCGCAAGGCGGGGCATACCTGCTCTGCGAATGGCGCCCCGGCGCCCGGCCTGTTACCTGGAACGGCCCTGTTTCAAGGCCGGACCGTTCGTTTGAAGAGTGAGATCCTGCATGTCCCGCGCCGCTACCGCCCCCCAGATTGCTCCCCAGAATGCTCCCCAGACTGGTCCCCAGACTGGTCAGGGCCGCCAGGCCGGCAACGCCGCCAGCCGGGTTGCCGAACTGCGGGTGTCGGGCAACCTCATGCGGCTGGAGACCGGGCTGTATTGCATCGTCAACAAGCCTGTTCCCCACGCCGACACGCACAGCGGCCTGCCAGGCGTGCGCATCTCCCCCGCGCCAGGCACCGAGAGCCGGCCTGAGCAAGTGGAGATCACCAGCTTCCGCAATGACGGCTGGCTGTCCGGCTTTGGCGACGCGGCGCTGGTGCGCGTCCATCACGGTCCCGCCCACGTGCTCGTCACCATCTATCAGGCGCCAGATCATCCCGAATCCGCACCGAACATCCAGGTGATCAAGCTGCTGGACAACGTGCCGCCCCTGGTGGGCGCCGCACTCGCCCCGCAGCCGGCCACGATCATCCAGCCGCAGGGCAGCGCCCATGTCGCCGCCGCCCCCGCCGCGACACAGGAAGGCCCGCGGGTGATGGACATGGTCGCCCATATCCAGGGCATGGGCGATGTCGGCGCACTGCTGGGCGACCGGCTGGGCGAAGTCGGCAGCAAGCGCTGGATCGAGGGCTTCGCGATCGCGCCGACGCAGGATATCGCCCCGGCCGACATCGAATACCAGGCCGTGCTGGGCCGCGGCTGGCTATCGCCCTGGGTGGAGGGCGGCGAATTCTGCGGCAGCCGCGGCATGGCGCTGCCGGTTCTCGGGCTGCGCGTGCGCCTGCGCGGCGACGCCGCACGCGATTTCGAATGCAGCTATGCCGCCAGCTTCACGGATGGAACCGAGGCCGGCCCGGTGCCGTCCGGCGCCTCCTGCGAGTCGGAGAGCCTGGCGCCACTGGAATCGTTCCAGGTTATCATCCGCCGCCGCGGCCAGGTCGCCACCCCCGAAGTCATCAAGGCCGCCCCACCGAAGGCCCAGGCTGCACCCGCCGCAAAAGCCCCGGCCGCCAAAGCCTCCACCGCGAAAGCCCCCGCCGCCAAAGCCACCGTCGCCAAAGCCCCCGCCGCCAAGCCGACGCCAGGCACGCGCCGCCGCTGACGGGCGAAACGACCTTCGCCATGCGCCGCGCCACAGTTCCGGCCGGGCCGGGGGGCCGGGCGTGAGGTTCCTGTTCATCCACCAGAACTTTCCCGCCCAGTATCAGCACCTCATCATGCATCTGCTGGAACGCGGCCGGCACGAGGTGGTGTTCATCTCGGAGGCGAACCAGAACGCCATCCCCGGCGTCCGTCGCGTGCTCTACCAGCAAGAGCCGGGCAAGCCGGAGTTCGTCCACCCCGACGCCATCGACCTCGACCGCGGCATGCGCCGCGCCGAGCTGGTCGCCCGGACGGCAGGCAACCTCAAGCGCCTCGGCTTCACGCCGGACATCATCATCGGCCACCACGGCTGGGGCGAGCTGCTCAATATCGGCGACGTCTATCCCGACGTGCCGGTGCTCGGATACTTCGAGTTCTACTATCACCCAAATGGGCAGGACGTGAACTTCGACCCCGAGTTCCCGGTCGATCCGGCCACCCTGCCGCGCATCCGCTCCATGAACGTGATCAACCTTCTGGCCCATGCGCTCGGCCATGCGGGCCAGACGCCGACGCAATGGCAGCTGGAACGCTACCCCGATTGGATGCAGGGCAGCATCGACGTGATCCCCGAAGGCGCGCGGATCGACCTGTGCAAGCCCGACCCCGAGGCGAAGCGCCACCCCTTCGCGATCGGCGACTTCCGCATCGCCCCCGGCGAACAGCTGGTCACCTTCGTCGCCCGCAACCTGGAGCCGTATCGCGGCGCCCACACCATGATCCGCGCCCTGCCGGCGCTGATGGCCGCGCGGCGCGACCTCAAGGTCGTCATGGTCGGCGGCGACGATGTCAGCTACGGCGCACGCTGCCCCTCCGGCACTTGGCGCGAGCACTTCATCAAGGAAATCGCCGGTCGCTACGACCCCGCGCGCGTGCTGATGCCCGGCCAAATCGCCTACGAGCAATACCTGCGCATGCTGCAACGCTCCGACGTGCACGTGTATCTCAGCTACCCCTTCGTCGCCTCCTGGTCGCTGCGCGAGGCGCTCGCCACCGGCTGCGCGGTGATCGGCGCCGAAGTCGATTCAGTGCGCGAATTCATCACCCACAACCGCAACGGCCTGCTGACCCCCTGCCTCGACCCCGCCCTGCTCAGCGAACGGGTGCTGGAACTGCTGGAAAACCGTAAACTCGCCGACAAACTGCGCGCCGGCGCCCGCCGCACAGCGGAAAAATCGCTCGACATGAAACACCACATCGCTGCCTTCTCAAAGAAGATCCAGGCGCTGACGGGGCAGAAAATATAAGCGCAAAAAGAATGTTCTTTTTTGAAAAAAAGAACCAAAAAACTTTTATCCATTTGCATTGGTCTTGACCCTCCATCCCGCGCGCCAATGAATGAGAAGTCTTTTTGTTTCTTTTTCTTCAGAAAAAGAAGATTTTTTTTCCTCCTTCCCACCAACGGAGACCGCCATGCAACTGATTCGCACCGAGATTGCCGGCCACATTGCCGTTGTCACGATGGATGCCCCGCCCGTGAACGCCGTGTCCACCCAGTTCATGGAAGAGATCATGGCCACCTTCGACCGCATCAACGACCTCGACGAGGTGCGTGTCGCGGTACTGACCGGCGCCGGCAAGTGCTTCTCCGCCGGGGCCGACATCAAGAACCGCGCCAAGGGCCACCCGGAACCGGGCCAGGCCTGGGCCCACGGCCGCCGCGCGCGCGAGATGAGCTGGTCGATCGTGGAATGCAAGAAACCGGTGATCGCCGCCATCAATGGCCCCGCCCTGGGGCCCGGGCTGGGTCTCGCGGCCTCCTGCGACATCCTGATGTGCTCGGAAAACGCCTCGCTCGGCCTGCCGGAAGTGGATGTCGGGCTGATGGGCGGCGGGCGCCACACGATGCGCCTGTTCGGCCACTCCCTCACCCGCCGCATGATGCTCACCGGATACCGCGTGCCCGGCGCCGAACTCTATCGCCGCGGCATCGTCGAAGCCTGCACCAAACCCGAGGAACTAATGCCCGCCGCCATGGACATGGCCCGAACCATCGCCGCCAAAAGCCCCATCGCCACCCGAATGGCAAAGCACGCCGCCAGCACCATCGAATTCATGACCCTGCGCGACGGCTACCGCTTCGAACAGAACCTCACCGTCGAACTCGGCAAGACCGAGGACTCCAAGGAAGCCATGGCGGCCTTCATCGAAAAGCGGGCGCCGGACTTCAAGGGACGATGAGACAGGGGAAGAAAGAAGCCTCTCGTGTGAACGAATAGAAGCCTTCCTTTCCATCCTGATGCGCCCACCCCCCTCGTCAGAATTCCCCCAAGAACCCCCTTCCACCGGCCGCGACAGTTATACCAACGCTGGCATGGACCGACCGTCGCACCCGGTGCCCATGCCCTGGTGGTCTGCGACGGCGCGGGCTGGCACCAGCCCTGCAAGCGCCTGCACCGGCCCGACAACACCTCGCTGCTCCGGCTGCGGCCCTATGCGCCCGCGCTTAACCCGATGGGGATCGTCTGGGCCTATCTGCGCAGCAACAAGCTCGCAAACCTCGTGTGGGAAACCTGCGACGCCATGCTCGCTGCATGCGCAGAGGCATGGAGGTTTCTGACAGAAGACCCGGATCGCATCCGATCAACCGGATATCGGAGCTGGGCATCGGACAGTCGTTAACGCGGTTGGTATTAACGAGGTGTACTACAAATATGGCAGGAACAACCGCGCCACCGCATCGCGCAGGCGCACCGGCACCGACCGGCCGAGGAAGTCGCCCAGTGTCGCCAGCCGGGTCGGCGTCGCGTCGATCAGCCTGTCGATGCGGGCGGTGGTTTCGGGGTCCAGCAGTTCCACATCCAGTTCGAAATTCAGTCGCAGGCTGCGCATGTCCCAGTTGGCGCTGCCGATCAGGCACCAGGCCCCGTCCACCGTCATCAGCTTGGAATGGTTGAACGGCGGCGCGGTCCACATCACTCGGCAGCCGGCCCGCATCAGCACCAGCAGCCCGTCGCGCATCGCCCAGTCCAGCAGCACGTGGTCGCTGCGCGCCGAGACCACGATCTCTACCCGCACCCCGCGCAGCGCAGCCAGCGCCAGGGTGGTCCCCAGCGCGTCGTCCGGCAGGAAATATGGCGTCACGATGCGGATGCGCCGGCGCGCCGCGGTGATCGCCGACATCTTCAGCAGCTTGATGCGTTCCAGGTCGTGGTCCGGCCCCGAGGTGGCCACCCGCGCGAATGCCTCGCCCGCTGGCGCGATGGGGGGGAACCACATCTCCCCGCGCAGCGCCTCGCCGGTGGCAAACGCCCAGTCCTCGGCGAAGGCGGCCATCATCTGGCCCACCACCGGCCCGCGCACCCGGAAATGCGTATCGCGGATGCCCCGCCTGCGGATACCCAGGAAGTTGCGTGGCCGCCCCGGACGCTGGCGCGGCGCGCGCAGCGGATGCTCCAGGTTCTCGTCGCCGATATTCACCCCGCCGGTAAAGCCCAGCTCGCCGTCCACGATCAGCAATTTCTTGTGCGACCGCAGGTTCAGCACCGGCATGCGCCACGGCAGGTGCGAGTGCAGGAACCGCGCCGCCGGCACGCGCAGGCGCCGCAGGTGATGATAGGCGCCGGAGTTGAAATACCCGCCGCCCACCCCGTCGATCAGCACCCGCACCGCCACGCCCCGGGCGCGCGCCGCCGCCAGCGCATCGATGAAAACCCGCCCGATGCGGTCATGGCGGAAGATGTAGCTGTTGAGCGCGACGCTTGTTCGCGCACCAGCGATCGCGGCGAGCATCGCGGGATAGGAGGCATCGCCGTGCAGCAGCGGTGCGATGTCGTTGCCGGCCAGCAGCGGACGGCCGGTGATGCGCGTCGCCGCGCGGCCCAGCGGCATCATGTGCGGCGGGTCGATCGCGCAGCAGGCGGGCTGGTCGGGTGCTGTCACCTGGCGCCGGCGCAGCCGCAGGCCGCGCCGCTCGATGCGGTTCACGCCCAGCAGGAAATACAGCAGCGGCCCCCCTGGTGCGAGCCAGGACATCCCGATCCACGCCCCGGCGGTGACGGGGGTGCGCGGGCGCAGCAGCACATGCACTGTCACCGCCGCCGCGCCGAGCATCTGCAAGCCCGCCAGCGCGCTCCAGAACAGGTCCCAGTCAGGCGCCACGCCATCTGCCTCCGCGCGCTGTTCTGCGTACGCCGTCAGCCCTTGCGCACGTTCCAGAACAACGGCCGCGCCGCGCGCAGGATGCCGGTCACGTTGGCCCGCCGCGCCAGCGGGGAGCGCCACATGCCGGTGGGCACGAAGGGCACCTCCTCCAGCGCCAGCACCTGCATTTCCCGCCCCAGCTTCCGCTGCGTCGGCAGGTCCGGCGCGGCGAACCAGGCGTCGCGCAGCGCCTCCATGCCGGGCGAATTGTACCAGCCGAACCAGGCCTTCTCCCCCGTGCCCCACAGCGCCGTGTACACGGCAGGGTTGGAGGAGGTGAAACCGCCGCCGGAAGTACAGAAGATCGACCAGCCGCCCTTGTCCACCCCCTCGCGGGAGGCACGTCGCTGGATCAGCGAACCCCAGTCGGTGGCGACGAACTCCACGTTCAGCCCCAGCCGGTCGCACAGCGCCCGCGTCACCTGCGCCAGCGCGTTCAACGTGGGGAAATCGGTCGGCGCCATCAGCACCATGCGCTCGCCGGCATAGCCGGATTCGGCGACCAGCTTCCTTGCCGCCGCCAGGTCGCGCGGGCCGGTCAGCTTCTCCATGCCGGCATCGTTGGCCAGCGGCGTGCCGGGCGTCCAGATGCCGACAGGCTGCGTCGTGTAGGGGCTGTCCGGCCCCATCACGGCGGCCAGGTAGTCCTTCTGGTCCGCCACCATCAGCAATGCCTGGCGCAGCTTCACCGCGTTGAACGGCTTGTGCAGGTGGTTGAAGCGCACGATGCCCAGTTCGCCCAGCAGGTCGTTGTCGTCCACCGCCACGTCGCGGCTGCGCGCCAGCATCGGCAGCAGGTCGGCCAGCGGCCGCTCCACCCAGTCCAGCTCGCCGGTCTGCAATGCCGCAGCCGCGGTCGCCGGGTCAGGCATGATGATCCACTCGACACGGTCGACATGCACCACCTTGGCGCCGGCCATGTTCGACGGCGCCTCGCTGCGCGGCATATACTTGTCGAACTTCGCATAGGCGGCGCGCGAGCCCGAGACCCATTCGTCGCGGAGGAAGCGGAACGGCCCGCTGCCGACGTATTCGGTGATCTGCTGGAACGGGTCGGTCCGCGCGATCCGCTCCGGCATCATGTGGCAGTTGTTCGCCAGCGCCATCGGCAGCAGCGGGAACGGCGCCTTCAGCAAAACATCGAAGCTCCGGTCGCCGACAACGCGCATCTCCTGGAGTTGCGCTTCAATACGTTGGCCCATGCCGTCGCGCTTCATCCAGCGGCGCAGGGAGGCGATGCAGTCCACCGCGCGCACCGGCTCGCCGTCGTGGAACACCAGCCCGTCGCGCAACGCCAGCCGCCAGGTGAGCCGATCGTCCGATGTGGTGGCCCCGGCCAGCATCTGCAGCCGCGGGATCAGCGCCTCGTCGAAGGTCCAGAGCTGGTCCCACACCATGTGCGCGTGGTTGGCCGCCACGGTCGCCGTGGTCCAGACCGGGTCGGCATTGGCCAGGTTCGCCTGCGGCACGAACCGCAGCACCCGCGCGGCACCCTGCGCGCCACCCTGGGCGCCACCCTGGGCGATGGCCGGGCGCGGCAGCGCCCCCCCAGACATGGCGAGCGCCGCGGCACCGGCCAGAATACCCCTGCGTCTCATCCTGCGTCCCCCTGAAGCGGCCAGCCTGGCGCGCGCGCCAGCGTAACGCAGCCCGGGCCACCAAGGGAACGACGCGCATCGCCGGGGTTGGCGAACGGCGCCGGACCGCGCATCCTGCCGACGCGCCGGCACAACGGCGCCCTCAACGGAGAACGGGCATGAAGTTCGTCGCACGCGCCCTGCAGAATGCCGCCAAGGGGGCAGCGGGAGCGGCCGCCATGGTCGCCGCCGCGCTGCCGCTCCTGCCGGGACAGGCCCTGGCACAGGCCCAGGCGCCCGCCAATGTGCTGCGCGTCGTGCCGCATGCCGACCTCACCCAGCTTGATCCCGGCTGGGCGCCCATCGTCATCACCCGGCAGTACGGGCTGATGGTGTTCGAGCAGCTTTTCGCCTGGGACTCCAAGCTCGAGGCCAAGCCCCAGATGGTCGAAAGCTGGACCACCTCGTCCGACGGCCTGGTCTGGAGCTTCGTGATGCGCGAGGGGCTGAAGTTCCACGACGGCCAGCCCGTGACCAGCACCGACGTGGTTGCCTCGCTGAAGCGCTGGATGGGCCGCGACCTCGTGGGCACCAAGCTTGCCGCTTCCGCCACCGGGGTGGAAGCGATCGATGCCAAAACCTTCGATATCCGCCTCAATCGCCCCTACCCCGCGATGCTGTTCTCGCTCGGCTCCGGCGTCGCGCTGATCCCGGTCATCATGCGTGCCCGGGACATCGAGGCCGATCCGACCAAGCCGGTCACCACCGCCATCGGCAGCGGCCCGTTCCGCTTCAACCACGCCGCCCGCGTCTCCGGCGCGCTGACCGTGTTCGATCGCAACACCGACTACGTGCCGCGCAAGGAGGCGCCCGACGGCCTCTCCGGCGCACGCCTGGCCAAGGTCGACCGCGTGGAATGGCGCGTGATCCCCGACGCCTCCACCGCCGCCGCCGCCCTGCAGGCCGGCGAGGTCGACATGTGGGAGCAGCCCGCCCTCGACCTGCTGCCGGTGCTGGAGCGCAACCGCAACATCCGCCTGCAGAAGCTGACGGAGATGTCCAACAAGACAATCCTGCGCCCGAACTCGCTGCATCCGCCGTTCAACAACCCGAAGGCGCGCCTGGCGCTGGCCTACATCATCAACCAGCCGGACGTGATGGCCGCCGGATTCGGCGACGAGAAATACTGGAAGGCCTGCAATTCCTATTACATCTGCGGCGGCCCCTACGGCACCACCGCCGGCGCCGAGAGCCTCGCCCCCGACCTCGCCAAGGCGCGCGCCTTGCTCGCCGAGGCCGGCTACAACGGCGAGAAGCTCACCTACATCGCCACCACCGAGATCGCCTGGATCGGTCGCCAAGCCGAGGTGATGGCGGATGCCATGCGCAAGGCCGGCATGAACATCGACCTGGTGATCGCCGACTGGGGCACCACCGCAGGCCGCCAGTCCAACAAGGGAACGCCGGCGCAGGGCGGCTGGCACCTGCTCAACACCGGCTCCTCCGGCCCCACGATGCACCATCCGTTGACCAACATCGGCACCAACATGGCCTGCGACGGTCGCAACTTCGCCGGCTGGCCCTGCGATGCCGAAGCCGAACGCCTGCGCCAGGCCTTCCTCGACGCCAACGACACCGACCGCCCCGCTGCCCTGGACCGGCTGCACCGCCGCCTGGCCGAGGTCCAGCCCTACCGAGTGCTCGGCCAATACGACCAGCCGGTGGCCATGCGCACCAACGTCACCGGCATGCTCAACGGCGCCGTCATGGTCTACTGGAACATCGGCAAGAACTGACCGCCCATCCAGCGCGGCCCGCCAAGGGCCGCACTGTTATACCAACCCTCGTTAACTTCGATTCATTGAACGAAAGCAAGGTTGGGCTCCGCCCAAGCCCGTCTGGTCCGGCGCGCGCCTTCGCGCGACGGGCCAAGCCCCTGGACCTTATCCTTTTGAAAAGTAATGGGGATCAAAGGGCCGCCGGCCCTTTGCGGGTCCCCCGCGGCGCGCCTTCGCGTCGCGACGGCAGGGCCCTGGCCTTGCCTGCTCTCATGGGTTGAAAGTTCAAGGGGTTGGTATTATATGGAATCATCCAAAAGTAAAAAAGTTTTTTGGTTCTTTTTTCCAAGAAAGCACCGCTTCCTTACTTTGCCGCCACTGGCTCCCGCGCCGCCACGGGCCACAGCCGGCTTCGCAGCCCTTGCGGCACCAGGTCGGCCGGGTTGCCCGGCATGCCGCCTCGCACCTGAAAGAAATGCTGGCACACCGTCTCGATGCGCCGCACGAACTCCGCCAGCTCCGCCTCGCTGCGCACATAGGGCGTCTGCTTGGCCAGGGACGGGCTGTGGTAGTGCAGCACGAAGGTGCGGCAGCCACGCGCCATCATCGCATCGATCAACCGCACCTGCTCCTCCGCCGACACGCCCTCGGGCGTCAGCGTCACGGTATTGGCCAGGCTCAACCGCGCCAGCACCCCCGGCAGCCGCAACCGCGCCGCCAGGCGATGCTGCAACAGCCCCTGCAGCCGCGGCGGCATCGGCGCCACCGCCCCGATCTGCCCGCGCGTCATCGGCACGCTCAGAATGCCGTCCCCCCCGGCGCGATGGGGCCCGACGCGATAGGGGATGCATTCGGCGAAGCGGAAATCCGGCCCGCCGCGGGCGCGCAGGTCGGCGTGCGGCAACAGGCTGAAATCCACCTGGAAGCCCAGCTCCGCCAGCAGGTCCATGGTGTTCGGCCCCACGCCATAGCGCCCGGCGCGGAAGAACAGCGGCGTCACCCCGAAGCTGCGCTCGATCATCGCCACCAGGGCGCGCAGCTTCCGCTCCTCCAGGTCGCGCGGCAGGTTGCCGCCGAAGGAATTGTATTCGGACACCGTCTCCTCGAACGGCGGCGTCACCCAGGCATGCATGTGCGCCCCGATCACGCAGCCGTGCCGGTTCAGGATCTCGCGCAGCGGCTCGTAGCCCTCGGCCTGGGAGGCGATCGCATAGTCCACCACATAGACGGGCCGCGCGCCCCAGGAGTCGAAGATGTCTTGCGCCGGCGCCTGCCGCCGCATCGCCGACACCGCCGTTAACGACCGGTCGAATCCCTTGCTCCAGTCGAACTCCGCCTCGGTGTCCACCACCACGTACAGCGTCGGCGGGTCGTCGGCTTCCACCGGCTCCGGCCGGAACATCGCCCCGTTGACCACCAGCGCTGGATTCTCCGACCGGACGCGTCGCCCCGAACGTACCATGCGCAGATGCGCGGTTGCGAACCCCGCCGCGAAGCTGCGCGCCACCTCGCGCAGCCGCGGGCGCACCGGCGCCGCAAAGTCGTTGCGGTGACGCAGCGCGATGCCCGCCTGGCCGCTGCGCAGCACCGACTGGATCATCCGCCACCAGGCCCGCCCGGTCACCTCGCGCATCCGCTCCCGCCGCGCCGGGTTCAGCTCCCGGCTGGCGGCAAAGGCCTCTATCAGCCGCAGCAGGAACGCGGCCAGTCGCTGCGGCACCGCATCGTCCGGAAACGGCGCGCGGGAGATCAGGTGCTCGGTCACCAGGTCCGCATCGGCCTCGCTGCCCGGGCCCAGTAGCCGCACATAGGCCTCGCGCAGCACCCGCGCGGTGCGTTCCAACATCGTCGCCCGGCGCGTGCGCGTCAGGTTGGTCAGGTGCCGGCGATAGATCATCAGGTATTCCGGCAGCACCGAGATCCGCCCATGCCGCAGCATGCGGTGGGAAAAGTCGAAATCCTCCGCGTAGGTGAATTCCTCGCGCAAATAGGTGCCCATCGCCGCAACCGTCTCGGCGCGGAACATCATCGACGTGTGCCCCACCGGGTTGCCCAGGTGCAGCAGCCACTCGACGATCATCGGGTCGGTATCCCCGCCCTCGCGCGTGAAGGTGACGTTGCCGTCCTCCAGCAGCGTCATCTCGCTGGCCACGATCACCGTGTCGGGATGGCTGTCCAGGAACGCCTTCTGCCGCGCGAAACGCTGCGGCAGGCAGAAATCGTCGGCATCGGCCCGCGCGATGTAGCGTCCGCGCGCCTCCTGCAGCCCGCGGTTCAGCGTACTGACGATGCCCAGGTTGCGCGGATTGTCCACGATGCGCAGCCGGCTGTCATCGATCTCTGCCAGGATCTCCCGCGTCTCGTCGGTGGAGCCGTCATTGATGACCAGCAGCTCGAAATCCTCGAAGGTCTGCGCCAGCACGCTCTGCACGCTCTGGCGGATGAAGGCCTTGGCGTTATACGCAGGCATCAGCACGCTGATCGGGGGGGCGGAGGTTGCCTGAGGCATGTTTGTGCTGATCCCGGTGGCCTAGCAACACTACGAAGCCGCGACTGCACCGCGGCGGCGCAACTAGAAACATTGTCGGAGACAAATGGTCAAGCAAGCCTTGCGGCCGCGGCAGCCGGGCCATCCGCCGCGCCACCGATCAAAACATGGCGAGCCAGGCCGGCAGGTCCGCGGCGCGCTGGCCGGCGCCCCGCCCAGGCACACGCCCGCCACCACCAGCCGCCACACCCTCGACAGCGGCGGCAATGAGCCGCAGCTTTGTCGCAACCGAACCAAGGCGAGGAAACAACCATGACGCCGGATCGCAAAAGCGTGATTGTCACGGGCGCCGCCAGCGGCATCGGGCTGGCAATGGCAAGCGCGCTATTGGCGCAGGGCCACCAGGTCACCGCGGTCGACCGCAACGCCGCGGCACTCGACGCCATGGTCGCCCGCGCCCAGGGCTCCCCCGGCGTGCTGCACACGGTGACCGCCGACCTCGCCCATCCGGACTCGTTCGCGCAGGTGGCCGCCGCCGCGCTGGTGCGGTTCGGCCGCATCGACGCGCTGGTGAACAACGCCGGCATCGGCCAGTTCGCCGTGCGCGCCGACCAGCGCCGCAACCCGATCCGCTTCTGGGAGACCACTCCGGAACAGTGGTGGAAATTCATGACCATCAACGGCGCCGGCCCGATCAACATGGCGCGCGCCGTCGTGCCGCACATGCTGGCGGCAAAGCGCGGCCGCATCATCAGCGTCACCACCAGCCTCGGCACCATGGTGCGCGCCGGGCACCTGCTCTACGGCTCGGCGAAGGCCGCCGCGGAATCGGCCATGGCGGTGCTCTCGGCCGACCTCGCAGGCACCGGCGTGACATCGAACGTGCTCGTGCCCGGCGGCACCACCAACACCGCGCTGGTGGGCGACCAGTCCGGCGACCCGGCCCGCATGCTGCAGCCGGAGATCATGGTCCCCCCGCTGCTCTGGCTGCTGTCGAACGAGGCCGCCACGGTGAACGGCCGCCGCTTCGTCGCGGCCGACTGGGACACGACGCTGCCCCCAGCCCAGGCCGCCGAGAAAGCCGGCGCCCCGATCGCCTGGGGCGGCATCGCGCGCATGCCGATCGAGCCGCAGTAGCGCGGAGAGCATCCCTATAAGCAAAAAAGACAAGGCCAGGGCTCTGCCGTCGCGGCGCGAAGCCGCGCCACGGAGGACCCGCAAAGGGCCGACGGCCCTTTGATCCCAAATCCTTAAGGTATGAGGTCCAGGGGCTTGGCCCCTGGCGGGTCTGGGCAGAGCCCAGGCTTGCTTATCTTCGCGCCTCAGCTCTCCTCCGTCGCCAGTTGCTTGCGTTGCTTGTTGAACATCGGCAGCAGCGGCGACACCAGCAGCAACACGGCGAGCAGCAGGCACACCGCCGAGATCGGCCGTTCCAGGAAGGTCAGGAAATCGCCCTGGCTCAGGATCAGCGACTTGCGCAGGTTGTTCTCCAGCATCGGCCCCAGCACGAAGGCCAGCACCAGCGGCGCCGGCTCGAAGCCATACTTCTTCATCAGCCAACCCAGCACGCCGAAGCCCAGCATCAGGTATACGTCGAACACCTGGTTCGACACGCTGTATGCCCCGATCATGCAGAACAGCAGGATCATCGGAAACAGGATCTTGTACGGCACCTTCAGCAGCTGCACCCACAGCCCGATCAGCGGCATGTTCAGCACCAGCAACATGACGTTGCCGATATACATGCTCGCCACCACCCCCCAGAACAGCTGCGGGTTCTGCGTCATCAGCAGCGGCCCGGGCTGCACGCCATGCACGATGAACGCGCCCAGCAACAGTGCCATCACCACGTTCGGCGGAATCCCGAGCGTCAGCAGCGGGATGAACCCGGCCCCAGCGGCCGCGTTGTTCGCCGTTTCCGGCCCCGCCACGCCCTCGATCGCACCCTTGCCGAAGCGCTCCGGCGTCTTGGAAAGCCGCTTTTCCATCGCATAGGACAGGAACGAGGAAATCACCGCCCCGCCCCCCGGCAGGATGCCGAGGAAGAACCCCAGCACCGACCCGCGCGCGATCGGCCCCGCGCTGCGCTTCCAGTCGTCGCGCGAGGGCATCAGCCCGTCCACCCGCACCTGGAACACCTCGCGGTCCAGCCGCTTCTCCAGGTTGTTCAGGATCTCGGCGATCCCGAACAACCCCATCACGATCGGCACCAGGCCCAGCCCGTCGATCAGCTGCATCTGGTCGAAAGTCAGCCGCGGCATCGCGGTGATCGAATCGATCCCCACCATCCCCAGCACCACGCCCAGGCACGCCATGATCAGCGCCTTGATGATCGAGCCCTGGCTCAGCCACACCAGGATCGTCAGCCCCAGCACCATCAGGCTGAAATACTCCGCCGGCCCAAACTTCAACGCCCAGCGCGCCAGCGTCGGCGCCAGCAGCATCAGCCCGATCACCGCCAGCGTGCC
The DNA here is from genome assembly GCA_031424895.1 of Rhodospirillales bacterium. Taxonomy (GTDB): domain Bacteria; phylum Pseudomonadota; class Alphaproteobacteria; order Acetobacterales; family Acetobacteraceae; genus CAMDGX01. The sequence goes on along the minus strand of JANPIH010000096.1, from coordinate 5,124 downwards.
GGCGATGAACGAGCCGATCGCCGCCATCCCCAGTGCCGGCCCCGCCCGCCCGTTGCGCGCCATCTGGTAGCCGTCCAGGCATGTCACCACGCTGGCCGCCTCGCCGGGGATGTTCACCAGGATCGAGGTGGTCGAGCCGCCGTACATCGAGCCGTAGTAGATGCCCGCGAGCATGATGATCGCGGCCTCCGGGGTGATGTTGAAGGTGATCGGCAGCAGCAGCGACATCGCCGCCACCGGCCCGATCCCCGGCAGCACGCCGATCAGCGTGCCGATGAACACGCCTGCGAAACAGAAAAGCAGGTTCATCGGCTGCATGGCCACGCCGAGGCCCAGCCACAGGCTGCTGAATACGTCCATGCTGCGCTCTCAATCCGGCCGAAACAGGGAACCGACGGGCAGCTGCGTGCCCAGCCAGGCGACGAACACCGCCCAGGCGCCGAACGTGGTCAGTACCGAGCCCGTCACCGCCACCCGCCAGCTCTGCGGCTCCACCGTTTTGAACAGCACCAGCAACAGCACGAACGTGGTCAGGATGAAGCCGAACGTCTCCACCAGCGCGGCATACAGCACCATCAACCCGACCACATACAGCACCTTGCCCCAGTGCAGCCCGGTGAACGGATCGGCGAGGCCATCGCCCGCCACCGGCCTGGCCATCAGGCTCTGCACCAGCAGCACGCCGGACAGCACAGTCATGATCGCTCCGGTCCAGAACAAGATGAACCCGGACCCGGGGTCGCTCGCCCGGCCCAGCCCCAGTTCGCGTCCCTGCAACAGGATGAAGCCGGAAAGGCCCAGCGCGAGCAGCGCGGTCAGCGTATCGGCGCGCAGGCGCATGCTCAGCGCGCCGGCCACGCCGCCTGGGCATGAGCCTGGCTCGCAGCGGCGGCAGCCAAGCCGGTGCCCATCAGGGCACGACGGGTCAACGGGCGCGTTGCGATGGGCATGATGCATTTCCTCCAGACGGGTCGAGCGAGCAACCAGGGCGGCGCCTGTATCACGCGCGCCGCGTCGGTTCAAACGCCGATGCCATCCCGGCGCCTGCGCGACAAGGGGGCTGGAACTCACGCCCGCCGCAAGCCATATCAGGGCTCGTCCAAAAACCGGGGAGGATTCAAGTGACCACACCTGCACGCCCGCGCGGCATTTCGCGCCGGGGATTCACCTCGGCGGGCTTGTCCGCGGCCATGCTCGCCGGCAGCGCGCCCGCCGTGCACGCCCAGTCGACCTTCCCCAACCGCCCCGTGACACTGATCGTCCCCTGGCCAGCCGGCGGCGCGACCGACCGCCACCTGCGCGTGCTCGCCGAAGCCACCAGCAAGCATCTCGGCCAGCCGATCATCATCGACAACAAGCCCGGCGCCTCCGGCACGCTGGGTGCGGCGACCATGGCCGCCACCGCCCGTCCCGACGGCTACACGGTGGCCCAGATGCCGATCACCATGTTCCGCCTGCCCTACATGCAGAAGGTATCGTTCGACCCGACGAAGGATTTCTCCTTCGTCATCCACCTCACCGGCTACACCTTCGGCACCGCGGTGAAGGCCGACGCACCTTGGAAGACATGGCAGGAACTGCTCGCCTTCGCCAAGGCCAATCCCGGCAAGATCCGCTACTCCACCCCCGGCGCCGGCAGCACCCTGCACATCACCATGGAACAGATTGCGCTGCAGGAAGGCATCAAGTGGACCCAGGTGCCGTTCCGCGGCGAGGCCGAATCCACAGCTGCCCTGCTCGGCGGCCATGTCGAGGCGGCCGCCTCCGGCGCCGGCCTTGGGCCGCTGATCGATGCCGGCGAATTGCGCATGCTGGTGATGTGGACGCCGGAGCGCTCGCCCCGCTTCCCCACCGTTCCCACCCTGGTGGAAACCGGCCAGCGCATCGTCTCGACCTCGCCTTATGGCCTCGCCGGCCCCAAGGGCGTCGACCCGCGCAACATCAAGATCCTGCACGACGCCTTCAAGAAGGGCATGGAGGAGCCGATCCACCGCAAGGTGCTGGAAGACCTCTCGCAGCCCTTCCTCTACCTCAACAGCGAGGACTACCAGAAATACGCCATGGAGCTGATCGACCAGCAGAAGGACCTGATCGCGAAGCTCGGCCTCGGCGCCAAGTAGTCCACGCGCCGGCACGCAACGGGGGCGGGCCCGTCGGACCCGCCCCCTTTCACGCCAGTCCTGTGCCGGATCAGCCGCGCCGCAGCCGCCGCACGGCCCCCAGACCCAGCAGCCCAAGCCCGAGCAGCGTCAGCGACGCCGGCTCCGGGGTTGCCGTCGGGTTGACGATGCCGCCGCCCCCGGTCGATGTCGCGGCCGTAAGCGCGCCGATGAAGACCCCGCTGTCGAAGATCGTATCGTTGGTATCGGCCACCGCGATCAGGATCGAGTGCGTCGCCAGCGTCATGTCCAGCAGGCCGGTCACCGTAAAGACCTGCGTCAGGCCGTTGTACTCGATGCCATAGGGGTCGCTGGCCACCGGGTTGCTGATGAAGTTGGTCGGGTTGCCTGGCGTATTGCTGATCAGCTCGCCGCCCGGGAACACCGCGTAGTTCACCCCGTCGACAAAAAATCCGAAGATGTCCGTGACGCTCTGCGTCGGGAACTCGTCAGTGCCGAACACGAACTGCGCCTGCACCGAGTTGCCGGACGTCACCGTGAAGCTGAACCCCAGCGCGTTGGCGTCGTTGGTGTTGGTGCCCGCCAGCGTGGTCAACGCCGCGTTCCCGCCGGTGCCGGGAAACACCGGGTTGAACTGGTTCACCGTGTTGGTCAGCGGCAGGTTCGCAGTGCCCGAGGTCAGCACGATGCCATTCGGCAGTGTCAGCGTCGGCCCGGAACCGGAACTCGGAACGAGGTTGAACCCGGTATAGGTGCCCGACTGTGCCGCCGACAGGCTGCCCTGGAACGTCGCGCTGCCACCGACCACGTTGATCCCCGACGCCGGGGCCAGCACCGCCGGAATCAGCTGCGCCGCTGCATCCCCGCTGGTGATCGTGTCGATCGCAAGCGCCGCCGCCTGGTGCGGCATCGCCACAATTGCCCCGGCCAGCAGCGGGGCGAACACCCCTGCCAACGTTCCGGCAGCCCGACCTGAAATGATTGCCATCCACTCGCCTCCATCGGAAGAACCATTCCCCCGCATGGAGACCAAGCAAGATCCAAGCCAGAATCGACAAGGTCTGGAAATCAACCTGTTCCGCGTATGCAACGCGCCTTGCATACAAACGGTGCAAGAAATCCCGACAAACCTCAGCCGACCGGGTCGAGCACCACCACCGGAATCTCCCGTCCCACCGCCTTGCGCTGGTAGTCGCCGTAGGGCGGCCAGAACTTCAGCGCCACCTCCCACAGCCGCGCCCGCTCCTCTCCCGCCACCGTCCGCGCCCGCACCGCCAGCGTCCGCGTGCCCACCTGCACCTCCGCCAGCGGATGGGCCAGCAGGTTCTTGTACCAGCCGGGATGCTCCGGTGCGCCGCCCTTCGAGGCCACGATCACGTAGGCCCCGCCCACCTCGCCGTAGTACAGCGGAAAGATGAATTTCTCCCCGCTCTTGCGCCCGGTGGTCACCAGCAGCAGCGAGGGCACCACCAGCCCCGGTATATTCGACTGGTACATGTGCCCGTCCGTGCCGCCGCTCTCCTGGTAGCGGCGAACGTGGTCGATCATCCATTGCGGCATGTTCGGCGCCAGCTTCGCGTCCATCATCGCAGGTCCTCCGGGGTCAGCGCGCTCATGTGCGCCAGCGCATTGTGGTGCGTCCGGCGCCAATCCGCTAGGCTTGCGCAGCTTCGCCACCCAATCACCGCCCCACACCCGATCCGCCCCCGATCCGCCCCCGATCCGCCCAAGGAGACCGGCACCGATGCCGCGACCGGACGCCCCGCCGCGATGAGCGACCAGGTTTCGCAGGACGAGGGCATCTGGCCCAACGACGTGCTCGCGCGCGGCACCTCGCTGAACGGCTACCGCATCATGCGCCTGCTCGGCCGCGGGGGCTTCGGAGTCACCTATCTGGTCGAGGACGCTCTGGGCCAGCTCTTCGCGCTGAAGGAATACTTCCCCCGCCAGTTCGCCGTCCGCCACGGCACCCAGGTCCATGCCGCTTCCGGCGAGGACGCGACGGTCTTCGACGATTGCCGCAGCCGCTTCGTCTACGAGGCCCGCTCCCTGGTCGGCCTCGGCCGCGCCCGTGCCGCGCAGCACGACATCGTCCGCGTCCAGACCTTCTTCGAGGCGAACGGCACCGCCTACATGGTCATGGAATACATCGTCGGCCGCACCCTCCAGGCCGCCATGCGCGACCACCCGGGCGGCATGCCCGAGGACGATTTGCGCCGCATCCTCTGTGGCACGCTGGCGGGCCTGGCCGTGGTGCACGAAGCCGGCATCATGCACCGCGACATCAAGCCCGCGAACATCCTGCTGCGCGACGGCATCCACCCCGTGCTGATCGACTTCGGCTCCAGCCGCGAGGCCAGCAGCCACCAGACCCAGGGCTTCACCCAGATCTTCTCCGGCGGCTACGCCCCCCCTGAGCAGCTCCTTGGCACCCGCCAGGGCCCGTTCTCCGACCTTTATGCCGTCGGCGTGGTCGGCTACGAGGCGATCGGCGGCAAGGTCACCGATGCCGTCACCCGCCAGCACGCCGCCTCCACCCGCGCGCCGAACCCGATGCCCGCCGCCGCCCTGGTCGGTGCCGGGCGCTACGACCCCGCCCTGCTGGCGGTGATCGACGCAGCCCTGGCGCTCGATCCCACCAACCGCCCCGCCTCCGCCGACGCCATGGCGCGCATGGTGCGCGAGGCACATACGCCAGACGCGCCAGCCTCGCGCGCCGCCGTCCCGGCCTCGCCCAAGTCTGCCCCACCCAAGTCCGTCCCGCCCAAATCCTCCGCGCGCCTGAACCCCGGCGGCGCCCGGGTGCGCTGGCCACTCTACGCCGCCGGCGCCACCGCCACGGTCGCTGCCGCCGCCGTCGCGCTCTGGGTCCTGCTCCCCCAAACGCCCGCCCCCGACCGACGGACCGTCCAGGTCGCACCTGCCCAGGTCGCGCCCGCCCCACCTGCCCCGGCCCCGCCCCCCCTGGCGCAACCCCCCTTGGCCCAACCCGCGCCGGCCAGGC
>JANPIH010000095.1:0-2640 GCA_031424895.1 Rhodospirillales bacterium | reverse complement strand
GCCGGCTTCCGCAACGAAGTGCAGGTCATCGCCACCGTGTTGAGCCATGATCTGGAGAACGATCCCGACATCGTCGCCCTGGTCGGCTGCTCCGCCGCGCTGACCATCTCCGGCATCCCCTTCATGGGCCCGATCGCCGGCGCGCGCGTGGCCTGGATCGACGGCGGCTACGTGCTCAACCCCACCGCCGCGCAGCGCAAGCTGAGCCAGCTCGACCTGGTCGTCGCCGGCACCGCCGAGGGCGTGCTGATGGTGGAATCCGAGGCGCAGGAGCTGTCGGAAGAGATCATGCTGGGCGCCGTGAAGTTCGGCCATGACAGCTTCCAGAGCGTCATCCAGGGCATCATCGAACTGGCCGAGCACGCCGCCAAGGATGCCTGGGATGTCTCGCTGGAAGACCCGGCGGCCGACGCCCTGAAGGCTCGCATCGCCGCCCTGGGCACCGCCCAGATGGCTGAGGCCTACAAGATCACTGAGAAGATGAGCCGCCAGAAGGCCGTCGGCGATGCCAAGAAGGCCGTCATGGTCGCGTTGGAGGCCGAGGGCGCCGATATCGCCGCCGCCAAGGGCATGATGAAGGCGCTGGAAGCCGACGTCGTCCGCAACGCCATCCTCGACACCGGCATGCGCATCGATGGCCGCGACACCAAGACGGTGCGGCAGATCGTGGCCGAGGTCGGTGTGCTGCCCCGCGCGCACGGGTCCGCGCTCTTCACCCGTGGTGAGACACAGGCGCTCTGTGTCGCAACCCTCGGCACGGGCCAGGACGAGCAGATGATCGACGCGCTGGCGGGCGAATACCGCGAAAACTTCATGCTGCACTACAACTTCCCTCCCTATTCGGTGGGCGAGACCGGCCGCATGGGTTCGCCCGGCCGGCGTGAGATCGGCCACGGCAAGCTCGCCTGGCGCGCGATGCACCCGGTGCTGCCGGCGAAGGAGGCCTTCCCCTACACGATGCGTGTTGTCTCCGAGATCACTGAGAGCAACGGCTCGTCTTCGATGGCGACCGTCTGCGGCACCAGCCTTGCGCTGATGGATGCCGGCGCGCCGCTGTTGCGCCCGGTGGCCGGCATCGCCATGGGTCTGATCAAGGAGGACCGCGGCTTCGCCGTGCTGTCCGACATCCTGGGCGACGAGGACGCCCTGGGCGACATGGACTTCAAGGTGGCCGGCACGGAGGCGGGCATCACCGCCCTCCAGATGGACATCAAGATCACCTCCATCACCTTCGACATCATGCATGTCGCGCTGGCGCAGGCGAAGGACGGCCGCATTCACATCCTGGGCGAGATGGCCAAGGGCATCGGCGGCGCGCGCACCTCGGTCGCCGCCACGGCGCCGCGCATCACCGTCATCCAGGTGCCCAAGGAAAAGATCCGCGACGTGATCGGCACCGGTGGCAAGGTAATCCGCGAGATCGTTGAGCAGACCGGCTGCAAGATCGACATCGAGGATGACGGCACGATCAAGATCGCCTCCGCCAGCCAGGAGAACACGGACATGGCCATCGCCAAGATCCGTGGCCTGACACAGGAGGCGGAAGTCGGCGCGATCTACACCGGCAAGGTGGTTAAGACGGCCGAATTCGGCGCCTTCGTGAACTTCCTTGGCGCGAAGGACGGGCTGGTGCACATCTCCGAACTCGCGGCCGAGCGCGTCAACAAGACAACCGACGTGGTCAAGGACGGCGACGCGGTGAAGGTCAAGGTCATCGGCTTCGATGACCGCGGCAAGGTCAAGTTGTCGATGCGCGTGGTCGATCAGGCAACGGGCGCAGATATCACCGAGGAGGTCGGCCCCAAGCGCGGCGGTGGTCGCCCTGAGGGTGATGAAGGCGGCGGCGGTGATCAGGCCGAGCGTCGTCCCCGTCGGGACGGCGAACGTCGCCCCCGCCGGTTTGACTGAGCCAACGCAAGCCGCACGGCGGTTTGTCGCGGGAATGTCACAGGGCGGGGTTCAATGCCCCGCCTTCCAGCCTATCTAACGGTCAACGACTGAGGGTGCTGCCGTGAAGGCGATCAATGCGATCCGCATGGGCGGGGTGGACGTGCTGCCCTTGGTCGAGGGCGGCAAAGGCGTGGCCGTGTCCAACGGCGCGACAGCCGGTGCGTGGGCGGCGGCCGGCGGCGTGGGCACTTTCTCTGCAGTCAATGCCGATGATTATGACGCCGACGGCCGGACCATTCGCCAGATTTATCAAGGTCGCACCCGGCGTGACAGGCACGAGGAGCTCGTTGAGTACGGTATCAAGGGCGGCATCGCGCAGGCAGTGGAGGCACGTGAACGCGGTGGCCCCAACGCCCGCATCCACGCCAATATCCTCTGGGAAATGGGCGGTGCCGAGCGCGTCATTCGTGGCGTGCTTGACGGCGCCAAGGGGCTGGTCAACGGCATCACCTGCGGCGCCGGCATGCCCTATCGCCTTGCCGATATCGCCCGCGAATATGCCGTGCATTACTACCCTATCGTCAGCTCCTCCCGCGCCTTCTCGGCGTTGTGGAAGCGCAGCTATTCCAAGGCGCGGGAATTGCTGGGCGGCGTGGTCTATGAAGACCCGTGGCTCGCCGGTGGGCACAATGGCCTTTCCAATTCAGAAGACCCGCGCCGGCCGGAATCCCCTTTCCCCCGTGTTCTCGC
>JANPIH010000094.1:0-3700 GCA_031424895.1 Rhodospirillales bacterium | reverse complement strand
CGGCGACGACACCGAACAAGGCACCGACGAGCACCCCCTGGCCGGAGGTGCGGTCGTAGGGCATGGGCAGCGGGACCGAGAGGCCCGGTTGGACGAAATTCTTCATGGTGGAGCAGCTCCAGAAACGCGAAGGGCGACCCGAGGGCCGCCCATTCGCGAGAGGATGAGGATAGGGAGGAAACTTTGGCGGGTGGGATCAACCCGGCATCAGGTTCCTGGGTTGAACCAGGCGCCGCGCCAGTCGATGGCGCCGACGCCGAAGTCGAAGATCACCGACACCTCGACGCCGTCGACGCCGGAGACCGGGCCGGTGGTGACCTGCGGTCCCTCGGCGCCATTGAGGTAGCCGTAGACATAGACCGGGGCGGACACCGCATCGGAGAACAGATACCAGCGGTTGGACGGGATCAGCGGCTCGACCAGCGGCTGGATGAACCCTGCATAGATGTTGACGTTGCTGGTCTGGTTGGCCTGCACGGACACCGTCAGCTGCCGAGCCGCCAGTTCCTGGTTCGGCCCCACCACCAGCTGCATGCTGGAGCCGACCGAGATGGGCAGGCCATCCAGCGTCTTCTGCTTCATCACCGCCGCCCGGCCGGCGGCCAGGTTGGTCAGGTCGAGCGCCGTGCCGGATGCCGCCTTGTTGGCCCGTGCAGCGCCGGTGGCGAACACCGCGGTGGCGCCGGTGGTAAGCGTGGGGCCATCGCCGTTGGCAGTGTTGAGCAGGCCATAGGCGGTGACGTTCTCGAAGTCGGCGACGCGCCGGCCGATCATGGCAGCGAAATCGGTGAAGGCCCCGAGATCGTCGTTGACCAGCATCGGCCGGGTGACGCGGATGCGCCGGGCAAAGGTGGTGAGCGCCACCAGTTCCTGGCTCTCGGACATCGTGCCAGCCTGGATTTCGCCGCTCTCCGACAGCGGCACCAGGTTGGGGAAGTCTCCAACGCGAAGGTGGCGGTGCGGCTTGAAGTCGCGGAAGTCACGGCGCAGGAAGATCTGCCGGTAGGTCGGGCTGGCGGGGGCATATGCCGCCAGCAGCATCTTGTTGGCAGCGGCCGAGAGCAGCAGCGGGAAGTCGCTGGTGGTCTGGAAGGCACGTTCTGCCAGCTTGGCGGTGTCGCGGGGGATGTTTCTTTCCCCGCGGGCGCGCATCAGTTCGGCCACCATCTCGGAGGGACGCCAGCCCAGGAACTCCGCGTGCCGGCCGGAAGACGGTGCTTGGTAGCCGGGCATGGCGCGGACGGCCAGAGCCTCGGCCATGGCATCGCGGATCACCTCCGGATCCTGCGATGCCGGACCCGCGACCGGGTTGGCCGGCAGTGTCGGTGCCGCGGCACGGCCGCGCTGGGCGAAGGCATCCCACAGGCGGCCTCGCAGCACATCGGCCGATACCCGCTCGCGGACGGCGGCCTGGCGCTGTGCGTCGATCTGATCGTCCGGCACCAGGCCGCGGGCGGCTGCGAGCACCGGATCGTAGCTGGCGATGCGCTCGGTGGCGGCGCGATCGGCCTCGGCACGGATGGCGTCGAGGTCGGGCGCCGGGGGCGGCGTCACGGCCGTGGCCGGCGAGGCGACGGGTGCGGCAGGGGTGGTGGTCATGGTGGGGTTGGTCTCCTGGGGAGCAGTGGACGTGGTCGTGGCGATATCTGCCGGGTTCGGCATGGTCGTCTCCTGGGTGGGGATGAGGGTGGGGTCAGCGATCGCGGGCTCTATGGCCGGAACAGGCACAGCATCTCCGGCGCCACGCACTGCGGCGGCCGGATCGACCGGCAGGGGCACCACCGAGATCTCGTAAGGCTCCCAATCGACGGCCCGGTGCACGGTGCCGGCGGCGGGATCGTGGATCGGCTCATAGCGGTGCACGCGGTAGCCGACACTGACGCTGCGCAGCGTGCCGTCGGCGATGCGCTGCCAGAGCGGCTCGACGTCCGCGGCAGACGAGAACTGCAGGGTGGCGATGCCGCGGCCGGCTTCGAGGCTGGCGGCGATGACCCGTCCCACGACATCGCGTGCGTCGCCGCTGCGGTGGGTGTTGAGCACCGGGGCGCCACCACCACGCAGGCCTTCCATGCGCACCGCGTTGGGCGACATGTCGAGTTCCTCGGTGATCAGGCCGAGGGGCGGGACGAAGTTGCGGGCGCGGGCGCCGGTGGACCACACGACCTCGACGGTGCGAGCGGCACAATTGACGGTCGCCGGTGCCGAAACGGCCCGCGCGGCGGTGATCGAATGCCCACCGGTGGGAAGTCCATCGGCATGCGTCGTCGCCGGCGCGGGATCGCTCCCGCCCGGATCGATGGGTTCGGTCATGGTTTCAGCCTTGCTGGGGTGTCGTACCGGGCTCGGGCCGCGGCGGCATCGCCGCTCCTGTGGCGGCAATCTCAATAGCCGCCAACTGCGCAGCATCCTGCGCGGACCCTGACTTGGCGACGCGGCGGGGATCGCTGTCGAGCGAAATGCCCGCGTCATCGAGCAGCGCGTTGGCTGCCCGGATCATCTCCACCGCCTGTCGGAAGTCGTAGCCGAAGGAGCCGACTGCTTCCGGCTGCGGCACGAAGCCCGCGCGCACTTGGGCGATTAGGGCAGTGGTGTCCTTCAACGGATCGATCATCTCGTGTGCCGGAGGGACATGCGCCACGTCGGCGGGCATCTCAGCACCCCACAGGCCGAGCAACGCACCTTGCTGGTGAAAACGGTCGGCGATCGGCCGCACGAGCATCGGGATCAGCATGCCGTACTGCACCTGCTCGCAGAGCCGGCGGAACTCGATCTTGCCGGCCCGCAGGCTGGAGTAGTTGGCCTGGGTCAGATCGCCGGAAACCTGGTCGTAAGTCAGCCCAGCGCCGACCGACGCCGCTTCCAGCGCCCGCCGCGCGAAGGCGGTGTGGCTGCCACCACCGGAAGGGTTCACCACCTCCACCGAACCGCTGCCACGCCGGTAAAGGATCATGCCCGGCTCGAAGGCTTCGACGGGCCTGCCCTGCGCATCACGCAACAACCCCGCCGCCGCCCCAGTCATCACCTCGTCGCTCTCCTCGGTAACCACGGCGGCCAGGCAGGCCTCGATCTTGGCCTTCATCAGCAGGGCGGCCTCGTAGTCGCCGAGATCGCGCAGACGGAGCAGGATGGGCGCCAGCCAGGAGACGTCGCGCAGCTGACCGGGCCGGCGCTTGCGATAGACGTGCAGCACCTCGATGGCTGGGACCGGGGTGCTCGACTGGTTGCTGCCCGGCAAATACCACGCCGCACACGGGTGTTGCGGGAAGAGCCAGTAGGCCGCTGGTGCGCACGTGGCATCGAGCGTGATGCCCTGCACCGTGATGGCGCCGCCGATCGTGCCGGTGCGGCTGGCGTCGAGATGGTCGCCCTCCAGCACCTGCAACCGCAAGCCGATCGGGTTGATGGGCGTCGGCTCGGTGATCAGTAGTCGCACCAGGCACTCGCCGCTCTCGACAACCGAGCGCATTACCAGGGCTTGCAGCCCATAAAGATCAAGCCGCCCCTCAGCGTCGCAAGCAGTGCTCTCGGCCCAGCGCCGCCATGCATCGGTGTGCTTCTTGTCCGGCCAGCGAGTGGTGATGCCGGCGCCGATGGCATTGCCTGTCCATAGGTCGATGATGCGGGCAGCGTACGGGTCATTACGTACGGCCTCGTGGGCGCGGCGCGTGATGGTGGCCGACGCACTCGCCACTTCGCTGTT
>JANPIH010000093.1:0-23255 GCA_031424895.1 Rhodospirillales bacterium | reverse complement strand
AAGCAGGATGCGATGTTGCGCAAGCGGCTGGCCGAGCCCGCCGAGATCCGCGCGAAGAAGGAGGCGTTTTCGGCCGTCTCCGGCATCAGCGACGATGCGGTGCTGGAAGCGCTGGTGAAGCTCGACATTTCCGCCGACACGCTGGCGGCGATTGCGCTGGTGCCGCTGGTGGCGGTGGCGTGGGCGGATGGCAGCATCGATTCCAAGGAACGCGCAGCGGTGCTGCGCGGGGCGGCAGATAGTGGGCTGGCGCCGGGTGCATCCGGATATGGGATGCTGGAGAAGTGGCTGGAGGCGGCGCCGCCGGCCAACCTGGTGGCTTCGTGGAAGGAATACATCGGCACCATCACTGCCGGACTGGACCATTCCGGCCGCCGGGCGCTGCAGGCGCCGATCATGGACCGGGCCCGGGCGGTGGCACTGGCCGCCGGCGGGTTCCTGGGCATCGGCGTCCGCATCTCGGACGCCGAGGAGAAGGTGCTGGCCGACTTGGGCCGCGCTTTCGGGGTCTGAGGCCGGAGCGACGCAGGCAAGAGGCGGGGTTCAGCGGCCTTCGGGCGACCTGAACCGCGCCCCGTCCGCGCGGATGAACACGCGCAGCGGGGTGGTGCCGGAGCCCGAGCCGTCTTTCGCCCGCCAGCGGCCATTCTCGCACAGGATGCCGCCGGGGACCGTTACGGCGTCGAACTCGGCTTCGTTGAGATTGATCTCGCCCTCGGGCGAGATGGCGGCAAAGTCGGTGAGGCAACGGTTTTGCACCACAACCGGGTCGTAGCGGTCGATGATCCAGCCGCCTCCGCCGGTGCTGCCAAAGCGTCGCAGCAGTGGCGGCCAGGTGGCCAGGTCGTCTGCCTGTGCGAGGGCGGGACCGGCCACGAGGGCGGCGCAAAAAACTAGAACGGATCGCATCGACGTCTCCATCGCGGGGTGTTGCAGCCGTTACGCGGCGCGTGCTGCGCAGGATGCAGGAATGGGCGATGTTTTTTTGCCGGGACAAGCTGCATGATCGCCGGTCTTGCCCTGCCACTCAACTTCGGAAACAGCCCGCATGGACATGAGCGACATCCCTTTCGGCACCACCGACTGGCCCGCCGTGCCGCGCACTGAGCATCCGGGCCAGACCGGGGTGGCGCATTGGCGGACGCGGCAGTGCGGGGCGATCCGGGTGCGAATGGTGGAGTATTCCGCAGGCTACCTCGCGGACCACTGGTGCGAGAAAGGGCATATCCTGCTGTGCCTGTCGGGCGAGTTGGAGACGGAACTGGCTGACGGGTCGGTCGCGGTGCTGAGGCCCGGGATGAGCTACCAGGTGGCGGACGGGGCAATGGCGCATCGCAGCCGGACGAAGGTGGCGACGACTCTGTTCATCGTGGATTAGGCGTTGAGGTCACGCGGAGAAAGGTTGGACTTTGCCCAAACCCGCTTGGTCCGGCGCGCGCCTTCGCGCGACGGGCCGAGCCCCTGGACCTCCTTTATTTTCAATAATTTATAAGGTCCAGGGGCTTGGCCCCTGGTGGGTCCTCCGTGGCGCGGCTTCGCGCCGCGACGGCGACGCCCTGACCTTGCTTTGGTTACACGCCGACGGTCGCTTCCATGCACAGCGCGCCGTCGTTGCGGCGGATCCAGAGTTTGGCGCCGGTGGGGTCGGGGGTGCCGTGGACGGTGAAGGGTGTGGTGTCGAAGACGGGGGACAGGGCGCGGAAGGTGAAGGATTTCACCGGGCGGGTGTCGTTGCGGCGGAACAGGTCGACCAGCAGGGTGGCGAGCAGAGGGCCGTGGACAATGAGACCGGGGTAGCCTTCCTCGGTGGTGACGTAGCGTCGGTCGTAGTGGATGCGATGGCCGTTGAAGGTGAGGGCCGAATAGCGGAACAGCAGGACGTCGTCGGGGGTAATGGCCCGATGCCAGGGGGAGGTGGCTTCGGCCTGCTTGGGGGGCGGCGGGGTTTCGCCTGGCGCTGGGGCGTCCCTGTAGACGATGTCGTGTTCCTCGGTGATGGCGAGGCCGGCGGGGCCGGTGATGTCGTGGCGGACGAGAACGAAGACCAGGGTGCCGGAGCGGCCGGTCTTGGCCGAGACATCGGCGATGGCGGAGGTGCGGCGGACGAGGTCGCCGAGATGGAGCGGCGCGTGGAAGTGCAGGCGGCCGCCGGCCCACATGCGGCGCGGCAGGGGCACCGGGGGGAGGAAGCCGCCGCGCCTGGGGTGTCCATCGGGCCCGATCTCGGACTGGCGGGCGCGGGGCAGGAAATAGAGCCAGTGCCAGAGCGGGGGCAAGGGGTCGCCTTCGGCGGGGGCGGAGTCGTCGCGGTCCAGCGTGGCGGAAAGGGCCGCGGGGGGGAACAGCCCGAGGTGGTCGTCCAGGATTTCCTGCCTTCCGGTCCAGGTTTTCAGGTGGTCGATGTCCATTGCGGTGCTCCCTCGTCGTGGGCGGGAGGGGCCCTGGCGGGGCGTGGCCTGTCAAGATGGCTTGCGACGGCGGGGAAATGCTGCTGCGCTGCGGGAAACCTTTGGGGGAGACCACCATGAACGAGATCAACCGCAACGAGGCGATGTCGGCCCCGGCGAGCGCGGATACGCGGCCGGTGCGTGAGCAGGTGAGTGCGGCGGAGTGGCAGGTGCGGGTGGACCTGGCCGCCTGCTACCGGCTGATCCATCACTACGGCATGGACGAGATGGTCGCGAACCACATTTCCGTCCGCGTGCCGGGGGAGGAAGGGACGTTCCTGCTGAACCCGTACGGGCTGTTGTATGACCAGATGACGGCGTCGTGCTTCGTGAAGGTGAACGACGCGGGCGATGTGCTGTTCGACCCGACCGGGCTTGGCTGCAACAAGGCAGGGTTCGTGATCCATTCGGCGGTGCACATGGCGCGGCACGACGTGGATTGCGTGATCCATACGCACAGCCTGGCGGGGATGGCGGTGAGTGCGATGAAGTTGGGGCTGCTGCCGCTGGCGCAGTCGGCGATGCGGTTCATCGACATCGCCTACCACGAGTTCGAGGGGCCGGCGCTGCACCTGGGGGAACGCGCGCGGCTGGTGGAGCACCTGGGCGACCGCGAGGTGATGATCCTGCGCAACCATGGGCTGCTGGTGACGGGGGCGTCGATCGCCGAGGCGTTCAACAACATCTTCCGGCTGGAGCGGGCGTGCCAGCTTCAGGTGATGACGCTGTCGTGCAACACGGAGTTGCACATGCCGTCGCAGGAGGCTGTGCTGGAGACCAACCGGCTGTTCAAGCCGACCGGGATGCGCCGGCGTGGGCTGCTGGAATGGCCGGCGCTGCTGAAGCGGCTGGACGGGATCGATCCCAGCTTCCGCGACTGAGGATGGCGGCCACTGCGACCGTGCCCGGGGCGATCGTCTTCGACTGGGACAACACCCTGGTCGATGCCTGGGCGGGGATCGTGGCGGCGCTGAACGAGGTGTTCGCGCAGTTCGACCTGCCGCCCTGGACGGTGGAGGAGGGGCGGCAGCGCATCCGCGGTTCGATGCGCGAGTCGTTCCCGAAGCTGTTCGGGGCGCGGTGGGAGGTGGCCGTGGCGGCGTTCGGGCCGGCCATGGAGCGCGTGCATCTCGACCACGTGGCGGTGCTCGCCGGAACGATCGGGATGCTGGATGTTGCGCGGGATTGGCCGCTGGCGGTGGTTTCCAATAAGGCCGGGGCGTTTCTTCGGCGCGAAGTGGAACATCTCGGCTGGCAGGGGCGTTTCCGGGCGGTGATCGGGGCGGGGGATTGCGAGGCTGACAAGCCGCATCCTGCACCGATCTGGCATGCGCTGGCCACGATCGGCGTGCAGCCCGGGCCGGCGGTATGGTATGTGGGAGACACGGCGCTGGACATGAAAACTGCCCACGCCGCTGGCTGCACCGCAGTGCTGCTGGGCGATGCCGCGCATGATGGCGGCCTCGTCTTGATGCAGGGAAGCGAATGCCCGCCGGGACTGCACTTCGCCGACGCCTTCGCCCTGGAACTCCATTTGAAGGAGACGGGGCGGCGGTGAAAGGCCCGATCGGAACCGGCGGACGGCCGAGCCACGTCCGCCGCCGGTGGTTGGGAAGAACAACAACATCGCCGCCTGCCGGCAGGGCACCTGCGGGGCGCATTTGAAGGATTGATCTCGTGGCAAACGAAAAGTCGCAGAATGTTCAGGATGTTTTCCTGAACCACGTGCGCAAGAACAAGACCCCCGTCACCGTCTTCCTGGTGAACGGCGTGAAGCTGCAGGGCATCATCACCTGGTTCGACAATTTCTCGGTGCTGCTGCGCCGGGATGGGCATACGCAGCTGGTGTATAAGCACGCCATCTCGACCGTGATGCCGGGCGCGCCGATCTCGCTGTTCGACGGGGTGAAGGCCGAAGGCGCGGCCCCCGCGCCGGGTGCGCCCGCCGGCGGCAACACGCTGACGCTGGGCGCCCGGGAGCCTGCGACGGCCCGTGCCGAGTAGTTCATGACCGGTCCGGACGATCCGTCGGGCGTGTCCGGGGCGGATGAGCCGGACACCCCGCCCGAACGTGCGGACGGGGCCGGATGGACCGCCAAGCCGACAGCCACGATCACCCGCGCCGCGGTGATCCTGCCGTGGGAGAACCGGCCCGACGCGGCGGCGCGCGCGGCGGAGGCTCGGTTGGCCGAGGCGGTGGGCCTGGCCGCGTCGATCGGGCTGGTGATCGTGCATACCGCCATCGTGCCGTTGCGCGGACGCCGGCCCGCCACGCTGGTGGGCTCCGGGCAGGTGGAGAACCAGGGCGAGACGATCCGCGCCGAGAACGTGGATGTGGCGGTGGTGGACGCGCAGCTTTCCCCGGTGCAACAGCGCAACCTGGAGAAGGCCTGGGGCTGCAAGGTTATCGACCGGACGGGCCTGATCCTGGACATCTTCGGCGAGCGTGCCCGCACCCGCGAAGGCTCGCTGCAGGTGGAACTGGCGCATCTGGACTACCAGCGGTCGCGGCTGGTGCGCTCCTGGACCCATCTGGAGCGGCAGCGCGGCGGCTTCGGCTTCCTGGGCGGGCCGGGCGAGACGCAGATCGAGGCGGACCGGCGGCTGATCGGCGACCGGATCGTGCGCCTGAAGCGCGAGCTGGAGCAGGTGCGGCGCACGCGCGGACTGCATCGCAGCGCGCGCAAGCGGGTGCCGTATCCGGTGGTGGCGCTGGTTGGCTACACCAATGCCGGAAAATCAACGCTGTTCAATGCGTTGACCGGGGCGGAGGTGATGGCCAAGGACCAGTTGTTCGCCACGCTCGATCCGACCATGCGCGGGCTGCGGCTGCCGAGCGGGCGCAACGTGATCCTGTCGGATACCGTGGGTTTCATCTCCGAGCTGCCGACCGAGCTGGTTGCAGCCTTCCGCGCCACGCTGGAGGAGGTGGCCGAGGCCGATGTGATCCTGCATGTGCGCGACGTGTCGCACCCGGACAGCGCGGCGCAGCGGGCCGATGTGGTGGCCGTGCTGGAAGGCATGGTGCGCGACGGCACGATGGACGAGGAGTGGCCGCGGCGCAGCGTCGAGGTGCTGAACAAGGCCGACCTGATAGGCGGCATCGACGCGGTGCCGACGCGGGCGAATTGCGTGCCGGTTTCGGCCGTGACGGGCGAGGGGCTCGCGGATCTCAAGACGGAGATCGACCGGCGCATCGCCACCGGGCTGGAGCTGGCCGAGTATGACCTGCCGCAGGGCGACGGGCAGCGGCTGGCGTGGCTGTACCAGCACGGCGAGGTGGTGGCGCGCGACGACGGCGAGGATTCCATCCACGTGACGGTGCGGCTGCGCGCCGCCGACCGTGCCCGCTTCGAAAGGCGCGACCGCTGACCCTCACGCGAAATGACGCCCTTCGCCTGGCCGCCATCCTGCGCGAGGCCGCCGCCGCCGAGATCATGCCGCGCTGGCGCCGGCTGGCGGCCGGGCAGGTGCGGACCAAGACCGGGCCGCTCGACCTTGTCACCGATGCCGACGAGGCCGCCGAGCGGGTGATCGAGGCGGCGCTGGCGCGCGCGTTTCCCGGCTGCGCCATCGTGGGGGAGGAGGCGGCTTCGGCCGATCCTTCGATCCTGCAGCGGCTGAAGGGTGCGGAGTTGGCCTTCGTGATCGACCCGGTGGACGGCACCGCCAACTTCGCCGCCGGCATGCCGCTGTTCGGCTGCATGGCCGCGGCGGTGGTGCGCGGGGAGGTGGCGCTGGCGGTGATCCATGACCCGTTGGGCGACGACAGCGCCGTGGCCGTGCGTGGGGAGGGTGCGTTCATCCTGGCGCCGGACGGGCGCGAGACGGCGCTGCTTGTGGCGCCACCCGTGAAGCTGGGAGAGATGAGCGGGTGTGCCAGCTGGCGTTACCTTGCCGAGCCACTGCGCACGCGGGTGCATCATGGGCTGGCCGATGTGGCGGCGAGCATGTCGTATCGCTGTGCCGCGCATGAGTATCGGCTGGTGGCCGGGGGGCATTGCCACTACCTGCTGTATGGGCGGCTATACCCCTGGGACCACGCGCCGGGCTGGCTGTTGCACCGCGAGGCCGGGGGGTATTCGGCGCGGTTCGACGGCAGCCCCTACGACCCGACCGACAGCGGCGGCGGCCTGATCTGCGCGCCGGATCGCGCCGGGTGGGACGCGCTGCACGCTGCCCTGATCGCCCGACCCGCCTGAACCGGAGCGCCCCATGGCAGCCACTATCTTCCTCATCCGCCACGGCCAATCGACCTTCAACGCGCATTACGAGGCAACCGGCGCCGACCCCGGCCATGTCGATGCCCGGCTGACCGAGCTGGGGCACCACCAGGTGGCTGGGGCGCGGGAGCGGATGGCAGGGCTGCCGCGGCCGGACCTGGTCATCACCACGCCGCTGACCCGGGCGCTGCAGACCACGCTGGGCATCTTCGGCGGGACCGGCGTGCCGGTGGAGATCACCTGCCGGCATCGGGAGCAGTTGGAAGCGTTCTGCGACGTGGGCCGTTCGCCGGCCGATTTGGCCGCGGAGTTCCCGGGGCTGGCATTCGACCATCTCGACGATCCCTGGTGGCACAGCGGCCCGCATGACCATCGCGGCCTGCCGCTGGAACCGCACGAGGTGTTCGCCGGGCGGGTGGAGGGATTTTCGCGCTGGCTGCTGGAGCACCCGACCGCGACCGTGGCGGTGGTGGGGCACGGCACCTTCTTTCGCCAGCTGACCGGGCGCGGCTTCGCCAACTGCGAGATCGTGACGTGGGTGGCGGGCGGCTGAGGGCGACCTTGGCGGACGCGCCGCACCCCTGGCACATCGCCGAGCGTGAGTATCGGCGCCACGAGGAACGACGCGGGCGCCGGCACGCCTTCACGCGGCTGACGCCGTCCGCCACCGCGCTGGTGGTGATCGACATGGTGCCGTTCTTTCTCGACAGCCTGGCGCACGCACGCGGCATCGTGGCGAACGTGAACGCGCTCGCAGCGGACCTGCGCAGGGCAGGGGGCGTGGTCGCCTGGATCCTGCCTGGCGACCGCCCGCGCCACCCGGCCCTGCTGCGCGAGTTCTACGGCGCGGCGGTGGCGGAGACCTATCGTGGGGCGGGCGGCACCGGCGACCTTGCTGCCCGGCTCTGGCCAGGGCTGTCGCCAGGGCCCGGCGACCTGCTGGTGGAAAAGCAGGGCGCCAGCGCCTTCTTCCCCGGCAATTCCGACCTGCCGGTCCTGCTGGCGGGGCGCGGCATCGACACCGTGCTGATCGCGGGCACGGTTACCAACGTGTGCTGTGAATCCTCGGCCCGTGACGCGGCGGCCAGTGGCCTGCGGGTGGTGTTCCTGGCCGACGCGACCGCGGCGCCCACGGATGCCGTTCACAACGCCACGCTGCACACGATCTACCGCAGCTTCGGGGATGTGCGGGCGACGGCGGAGGTGCTGGCGATGATCCGGGCCGGCTGATCAGCCGAGCCGCACCGCGTGCCCTACGCGAACGGACTCTTCCGCTGCCAGGCACACGCGCACGCTGAGCGCCGCGGCCGCCGCCGAGAGCGGGCTGGTCCCGGCGACGAATCCCGCGTGGCTGCGGCGCAGGTGCTCGACCAGTTCGAACACCTCGCCCGACTGGCCGAAGCGGATGGTCTCGGGGGTGTCCCTGCCGGCGCGGCGGATGCTCAGGCCCGCCTCGCTCTCGGTCTCGCGCGCGTCGCCGGCGGACCACCAGCTGCGCAAGGCGCCTTCGGTGCCGGCGATGTCGAGTGCGCAGTGGTGCTCGAACCCGTCGAGGAGCTGGGAGACGGTGAAATAGGCGCCGGAGGTGTAGCGCACCGTCATCGCCACGTTGCCGCCCAGCGTGCCGGGTGTGGCGGTGGCCTGGACCGTCTCCGGCGTGCCGTGGGCGGCGAAATACCACAACAGCAGGTCGAGGAAATGCACTGGCTCCTCCAGGATCCAGGAGCCGACGCGGGCGGGGTCGTGCCGCCACCCGCCGCTGCCGCCGCGGAACGGGCGGCGGAACAGGGAATAGAGCCCGGCCATCGGCGTGCCGATCGCGCCCTGCTCGATCTCGCGGCGGATCAGGCCCCATTGCTCGGAGACGCGCAGTTCGTGCACCACGCTGACCAGCCTTCCGGTGGCGCACTCGGCGGCCAGCACGCGGGCGAGGTCGGCTTCGGAGGTGGCGAGCGGCTTTTCCACCACGACGTGGCAGCGGGCTTCCAGGGCCGTGACCACCATGCCGGCATGCAGGTGGTTCGGGGCCACGATATCAACAATCTCGACGCCGCTGTGCAGCAGCGACGCCAGATCCCGGTGGATCGCCACGCCGGGAAACTCCGCCGCCGCCTCGGCCGCCGAGGCATCGCCGTGGGCCAGGATGCCCGCCAGCTCTGCGCCCGCCACCTGGCGCCAGCCGCGGGCGTGCAACTTGCCCCAGGCGCCGAACCCGATCACACCGACCTTCATGTTCGTTCCTTCTGCTTGGCAGCGACCCACAGGGCCTCCATTTCGTTGAGCGATGCCTCCGCCGGCTGGCGGCCTTCGGCAGCCAGGGCCTGTTCGATGAAGCCGAAGCGGCGGGCGAATTTCTGGTTGGCCTCGCGCAGGCAGCGTTCCGGGTCCAGGTCGAGCTTGCGGGCGAGGTTGGCGAGCACGAACAGCAGGTCGCCCACCTCGTCGGCCAGGCGGGCAGGGTCGGCACCGGGAAGCTCGGCGCGCAGTTCGGCCACTTCCTCGTCCAGCTTGTCGAGCACGGCGGCGGCATCGGGCCAGTCGAAGCCGACGCGGGCGGCGCGGGCGGTGAGCTTCTGGGCGCGGGTCAGTGCCGGCAGGGCGACAGGAATGCCGAACAGCGTGCCAGTTTCAGCGCGGGCAGTGCGCTCGGCTTTCTTCTGTTCTTCCCAGGCCGCACGCTGCTGGCCCGCGTCACGCGCCGCAGCTTCGCCGAACACGTGCGGGTGGCGGCGGACCATCTTGTCGGCGATGGCGCGGGCAACGTCGGCGAAGGTGAAGCGGCCTTCCTCTTCGGCCATGCGGGCATGGAAGACTACCTGGAACAACAGGTCGCCGAGCTCGTCCGGCAGGGCCGCGAAGTCTCGCCGGGCGATGGCGTCGGCGACCTCGTAGGCTTCCTCGATCGTGTAGGGGGCGATGCTGCCGTAGTCCTGCGCGCGGTCCCATGCGCAGCCATCGGGCGCGCGCAGGGTGGCCATGATTTCCAGCAGGCGTCGCAGTTCGTGCTCTGCCCGCGCTTCCCGATCCTGCGTCATGCGTGCCTCCATGCCGGACGAAGGTTTACGGGTGCTGCCAAAGCGCTGCAAATGCGCGCATGACCGAAGACCCCCGCCAGCACGCCCCCGCCACCGCCCGCAACCGCGAGCCGATCCTGGCGGTGCTGCGCCGCCTGGTGCCGGACCGTGCCACCATGCTGGAGGTGGCCAGCGGCAGCGGCGAGCACGCGGCCCATTTCGCCGCAGCCATGCCGGGGCTCACGATCCAACCCTCGGAGCCCGATCCGGCGCGGCGCGCGAGCATCGATGCGTGGTGCGCGGGGCTGGCCAATGTCCGCCCGGCGATCTTGCTTGATGCGACCGGAGCCGCTTGGCCGACGGGACCGTTCGACCTCGTGCTGTCGTGCAACATGATCCACATCGCGCCCTGGGCGACCGCCGAGGGGCTGGTGGCCGGGGCAGGGCGGGTGGTGTCGCCGGGCGGGGTGCTGCTGCTCTACGGTCCGTTCCGCCGGGCCGGGGTGCCAACGGCGGCCAGTAACGAGGCGTTCGACGCCGATCTGCGCGCCCGCAACCCGGAATGGGGCCTGCGCGACCTGGATTCCGTCGACGGGCTGGCCCGAGCCGCCGGGTTCGGCGCGCCGGAGATCACCGACATGCCAGCCAACAATCTCTGCGTGGCCTGGCGCCGGCAGTAATTGGCGGCCGGCGGCTACTCGAAGAATTTTGGGAACTGGTCCACGACCGCCGCCCAGCGCTCGAAATTGTTCGCCAACGCCTCGGTGGTCGCGCCCCGTTCCACGTCCATGTCCATCTCGACAAACAGCGTGCCGCTGTCGAGATAGGCGCGGCCGAAGCGCTTGGTGCGGTTCCATTCCATCACCCTGGCCACCGACATGTTCGACGCGCCCTCGAACCCGGCCGAGAACTGGATCGAGCCGCAGCGCTGGGCGCGGCATTGGTAGAAATACACCCCGAACTGGCGGGCGGAGACGGTGCTGTTGATCAGCGGGTCGCCCTCCTTGTCGGTCCTCTCGTCGACCTGCAACTTCAGCGCCCGCATCACGCCGGCCACTTCCGCGGCGGTGACGCCGCCATCCGGCAATGGCCCCGCCGTCGCGGCACCCGCCCATGCCACAGCCAGGGCGCCCATAATCGCCGCCACCGAATTCCGCATCGCCATTCGGCCCACCCTTTGTCATCGCCCGGCGCTGCCCTGGCGGATGACATGAATGTCACCCGGGCGGAAGGACTTGGCAATGCATGCCATGGCGCGTCAGGGCAATCGGGTGAAGGCTCAGGCAGTCAGCAAAGCTCCGCCGGCGTCGTGCGCAGCACGCTTTCGCGTGACGGGCCATGGGCCCATTGATCCCATTCAATGATCCCGGCTCGCCATGGAACGGCGCGTGATCGTCCCCGATCGCCCAACGCCGTACATTCAACCGCAAAAAAAAGGGGCCAACCGCCAAATGAATGGGATCAAAGCGCCTCCGGCCCGTCACGCGAAAGCGTGCTGCGCACGACGCCGCGGAGCCTTGCTTGTTCATCCGATTGCCCTGAATGGCGCGATGGCGTTGCCGCGTAGGGCGACACACGCTCGATGTGGACAAGTCACTGGCGCGCCACCGGCGTGAAGGACAGCGATTTCGACAAGCCCTTCATCGCCGACTCCTTCATCGGCCCCGCCCACGTCTTCGAAAGCCAGGACAGCGCCGTCTCGGCCATTCTTCGCGGCCTGTTGAAGCCCGGCGAGGTGATGCTGGTGCGCTACGAGGGGCCGAGGGCGGGCTGGTCGGCCTGGTCGAGCAGGGCGACATCATCGAGATCGCCATCCCCAACCGCCGCATCCACCTGCGCGTGGACGGCGCCATCCTGGCCCATCGCCGCGCGGCGATGGAGGCACGCGGCGTGGATGCCTGGCAACCGTCGGAGATCCGCCCTCGCAAGGTGTCGGTGGCCCAGCAGATCTATGCGGCACTGACCATCAGCGCCAGCCGCGGTGCGGTGCGCGACGTGACACAGTTGCGCTGGAAGTAATGTCCAGGCTGGACGCGCCTGCGCTGGTCGCGCAACCTTTCCTGCGCGCCGCCATGGGGCGCGCGGGGCAGGGGCAGGCGCGATGCAGCAGCTCAACCGCTATACCGACACGTTCAAGGAACTGGCGGCACTCTACGCGGCCATGATTATCGTCGGCTCGGCGGTGTTCGCCTGGGCCGAGGACAAGCCCTTCGAAGACGCGGTGTGGTGGGCCCTGGTCACCGCCATGACCGTCGGCTACGGCGATATCGCACCGGTCACGGCAGTCGGCCGCATCTGCGCCGTGGTGCTGATGCATGCCGTGCCGCTGTTCATTGCGCCGATTATCGTCACCCGCCTCGTCACCCGCATGATGGACGACCGCGACAGGTTCAGCCACGAGGAGCAGGAGCAGATCAAGGTGGAATTGCGCGAAATCAAACGGTTGCTGGCCGAACAGCGCAAGGACAATGCAACCCGGAGCTGACGCCGCGTCATCACTGCAGCACTGCGTCGGTCACGCCCCAGGTGTCGGCGACGCGGTAGCCGGCGGGGTAGGGGTCGGAGGGCTCAACGATATAACTGTGGAACCCGGTGATCCAGGCCCGGCCGCGGATCGCCGGCACGATCGCCGGCAACCCGCCGACCCTCGCCTCGGCCACGATCCTCCCCTCGAAGCGGCTGCCGATCAGGCTGGTGTGGTCGTAGCGGTCGCCGACCGCGAGCATCCCGTGCGCCGCGAGCACCGCGAGCCGCGCCGACAGCCCGGTGCCGGTGGGCGAGCGGTCCGACCGGCCTGGAGCGATGATGCAGGTGTTGCGGCTCTCACCGCCCGGCGCGGTAAACGGCGCGTGCAGCTGCACGATCGAAACTCCTGAAATCGCGGCATTCTCGGGATGCGCCACCGGATACTGCGCCCGCGCCGCCAACCGCACCCTCTCGCCCAGCACCGCCAGATC
Source organism: Rhodospirillales bacterium (assembly GCA_031424895.1). GTDB lineage: Bacteria > Pseudomonadota > Alphaproteobacteria > Acetobacterales > Acetobacteraceae > CAMDGX01. The sequence goes on along the minus strand of JANPIH010000093.1, from coordinate 10,614 downwards.
CCGCGCCTCGTCGGCCGTCAGGGCAAAGCCGAGCCTGGTCGCGTCGGTCATGGCGTAGAACATGCCGCCATAGGCGATATCGATGCCGATGGTGCCGAAGCCCTCGACCTCCAACGGCACATCGAGGTGCGTGGCGAAGCACGCCACGTTGGTCAATTCCACCCACAGCACCTTGCCGTCCCGGCAGAAGGCGCGCACATCGACCGGCCCCGCCGGCATATCCAGGCGCAGGTGCGTCTCCGGCTCGGTCATCGGCACCATCCCGGTTTCCAGAAGCACCGTGGCGATGCACATGGTGTTGGAGCCGGACATCGGCGGATATTCGGTCGGCTCCATGATGATGGCGCCGGCGACGCAATCGGCGCGCTTCGGCGGCACGATCAGGTTGACGTGGCGAGCCACCGAGCCGCGCGGCTCGCAGATCAGCATCTGGCGGATATGGTCGTGATCGCGCTGCATCGCCTCGCGCTGGGCAAACACGCTGTCCCCGGCCGGCGGCAACACGCCGCCCACGATCACGTCGCCGATCTCGCCCTCGGCATGGCAGCCGACCACCTGGATCATCCGGTTCGCGCGCATCGGCTTCGTCCCGTGCACCCGGGGAAAAGGGGGTCAGGCCCCGGCCGCGGGGTTCAACTGGCGAGAGGCGGCCTCGAACGCGTCGGAAATGAAGGGCGGGCGCTTGTAAAGACCCTTCATCCAGCTCGCGAGCATGCACAATTCCTCAAGCCGCAGCACTTCGTCCAGCGTGCCGTCCGGGAAGCGCACCGCGAAGCTGGCGGCGATGATTTCAACCGTCTCCTCGACCTGCTCGATCGAGAGGCCAAGGTCGGTTTCCAGCACGGCATTTCGGGTCAGGCGTGCCTCCTCGATGCCATAGTCGTCGCGGATCAGCTTCACGATCCAGCGAAACATGTGCATCCAGTTGGCCACGCCGTCGGTCGGACGGGCGAGCATGCGAGGCAGGGTAGGCAACAAGGTGGAACACGAGGTTAATGCCCAACCATGACCGACACCATCACGACACACCCGCTCGCCGAGGTGCCGGGGGCAGGGCCCACCGCCGCGTTGTGGCTGTTCGAGGAATGGGGCCACCGCTATGCCGGCCGCACGCCCGCCATGGCGATCGAGCTGTTCGCCCAGCGCGCCAATACCGACCGGCTGCCGATGGCCTGGATCACGCTCGACGGCACGATTCCCGTCGCCACCGCCAGCCTGATGGACGTCGAGCGGCCGGGTGATGAGTTCGGGCCATGGGTCGGCGGCGTGTATGTCATGGCCTCGCATCGCGGCCGCGGCCTGGCGACGCGGCTGATGGCGGTGCTGGAAGGGGCCGCACCGCGCCTGGGTGCGACGCGCCTGCTGCTCAGCGCCGCCGCACCATCGCTCTACCTCGCCCTCGGCTACGCGCCCACCGGCGCCACCAAGAACGGCGAGCCGGTGATGGAAAAGCGGCTGGCGCCCCAGGGATAGGGCGGTTTGATCCGCGCGCACGAAAGTCGCATAAGATATATTATGGAAAGAGAAACAGAGAAACACGGCGATCATTCCAGCCGAAGCGCCCAGGTTTCCACCGCCGCCACCGCCACCAGCACGCCGGCCACCGCAGCGGCCAGCCCCAGCGGCGACATCATCCCGCCCACCGCAGCCAGTACCGCCAGCGCCACCAACCCGCCGAGATGCGATTGCTGCCACCATCCGCGCAGCGCGTGCTTGAACGCAATCAGCCCGCCGAGGAACAGCATGGGCCCGCCCACCAGCCCGAACACCGCCCCAACCCCGGCCCGCCCCACGGGATGCGCCAGCAGCAGTTCGTCGCCCCCCGCGGGCACGATGATCCCGGCGACGATCGGCAGATGCAGATAGGTATAGGCCAGCCGCCCCAGACGCCCCGGATCGGCCGCCCCGGTAATCCGCGCCACCCCCAGCACCGCGCCACGATGGAAATATAGCCACCACATCGCGACACTGCCGGTTACCGCCACGCCGAACGCGGCCAGCACCGAAGACGTCCAGGCCATGCCCGCCATCGTCGCCCCGGTCACCAGGATCGATTCGCCCAGCGCGATGATCACGAACAACCCGCAGCGCTCGGCCATGTGCGCACCCTCGATCGCCCAGTCCTGCACCCGTGACGCTCCCATCCACGGCACATGGAACCGCATCGCCGGCCCTGCCATCTCCAGCGCCACCGCCGACGCCCACAGCGCCATGCGCGGCCAGCCCTCCAGAAGCGCGCCGCCGATCCACAGCGGAGCCGCGGCGGCGAACCACAGCAGCACCCGCACGGTATTGCGCCGCAGCGCCACCTCCCCCGCCCCGACCGCCCAGACCAGGAACGCCGTCCGCCCAAGTTGCATCGCCACATACGCGCCGGCAAACACCAGCCCACGCCCCTCGAACGCGGTCGGGATCGCAGCGGCCATCGCCAGCCCGCCCAGCATCATCGCGAACAGCACCAGCCGCACCATTGGGTTCTCGGGGTCCAGCCAATTGGTCGCCCAGGTGGTGTAGATCCACACCCACCACACCGCCCCCAGCAACAGCGCGGTCTGCGCCACCCCAAGCGGAGACAGATGCGCCAGCAGCCCGTGCGAAAGCTGCGTGATCGCGAACACGAAAACCAGGTCGAAGAACAGTTCGGCGAAGCCCACCCGATGATGCCCATGCCCTCCGTGGCGCAGGATCGCGGGCTTGGCCTCACTCATCGCAGCACGAGGCCGCCGCGCGGCCCTCGGTATCGCGCGGCAGGTCCATCGCCGGGTTGGCCGACAGGAAACCGTTTGGTTTCAGCATGAAGCCCGCGTATTCCACCGACATGATCGGCATGTCCTCGGGCTTGCACACATGGGTATGGCCGAAATTGTGCCACACCACGACATCGGCGTTCTCGATCGGACGGTTCGCCTGGATCCAGCTTGGCAATCCCTCCCCTCCGAAGTTCGGACCGGCGGGGTGCTGGTTCGGGAATTCGCCGGCCGGAAAGCGTTCCGCCGGATCATATGCCGTGACCCACACATGCTTGGTCGTGAAGCCCGCCCTGCCCCGGATCGCGCTGCCTTCCTGCGCCAGCAACAGCGGCGAGGCCTGCACCGCGAGCTTGTACGCCGGTGCATTTCCAACCACGTTGCGCTTGTTCGGATTGGAGATTTTCCAGTAGCGCCCCGTCCGCCCGTCGGCCTCCCGCGCCGCGTCGCGTTCGCGCGCCAACACCTTCGTGGTGGTGTCGAACACGTTGCCATGCGGGTTGTCGCGCCCCCAGGGCCGCGGCACGAACTCGTGCTCGCTGACGGTGTTTCCCTCTCCGTCCACGCTCATGTGCAGCCGCGCGCAGAAGAAATGCTGGTGCGTCGGCCCGCCCAGCCCCTCGCCGATCATCCCACCCCAGGGATATGCCTCGCCCGGCGTCACCGCCGCGGTCTGGATGATGCCGGTCAGCTTGGCCTCCAGCTGGATCGTACCGTCTTGGTAGAGATACCAGTAGAAGCCGTAGTCGTAGTTTCCGACGGTGGCAAAGAAGCTGATCACCAGCCTGCGGGAGCGCCGTACCTCGCGCACACCGCTGCGAAGTGCAGTGTGTTTCCATAGGGTTCCGTAATCCTCCTCATGCATGCAGACAGCGTTGGTCATCAGGAACGGCGCGCCGAAATCGTCGGCCGCCGGGATGTCGAAATAATGGATGGTGCCAAGGCAGTCGCACCCCAGTTCCAACGAGTTGGCGAGCTTTCCCAACCCGTACTCGCCGGCATCGAAGGCGTTCTTCCAGTAGTGGTTCGTGGTGGGATCGGCATAGGGCACCACCATCTCGGCGATCGAGGCGCGATGGATGACAGGGCGCGTAACCCCCTGGTCAAGCAGCGAAAGCCGGTGCAGCACTAGGCCCTCGCGCGGCGTGAATCCCACCCGGAAGCGCCAGTTCTGCCAGGCCACGTCCCAGCCATCGACCGTGAATGACGGCCCCTCCGGCTGCACGATCGACAGCGGCTTCAGGTCCGTGCGCATCGGCGGCAGCGAATCCGGGTCGTAGTTGCGCTTGGTGCGCGGCACCGGGATCGCCACCGGGTCGTCCACCAGCGTCAGGATGCGCTCGCCGATCAGGTCCACCACGGCCACCACGCCCTCGATCGGATGGGCATAGGCGTTGTCCTGCGGCCCCTCCCGCCAATAGGCCACCGCCCGCACGAGGCGCTTGCCGACTTCCTCCGGGTAGCCGAAATTGCCGGCCGAGAACGGGTCCACCTGCACCAGCGGAAGATCGGCGTCGGTTATCCCGCGCCGCTTCACAGCGGCCACCCAGCGCGGGTCCGACTTCACGATCCGGTCGAGCTTCATGAACTCGTCCAGGATGATCGGCGGCTGTCCCTGCGTGTCCACCGGGTCGAAGCGCTCCACCCGCCCGGCCGCTAGGTCCAGCAGGACCTCGAAGATGCCGCCCGATGTCGTGTCCAGCAGCACCACGCGGGCGCCTCGTGCCACCGCCTGGCCGGGCTGGAACGCCAATACCAACTGCTTGGCAGGCTCGCGCAGTTCCACCAGGGTGAAGCGCATGGTCTCGCGGAACGAGGCATGCCCCGCTGCGAGAGCCTGCACCGCGGCAATCTCGCCTTCGGTCAGCGGGTCCAGCGGATGGCGGATCGTGGCGGCGGCAAGCGTGTCCATGCGGGGCTCCGTGACGGGGTCGTTGCGGCGCAGCATGCCCTGCCGCCGGTGGCACTCCAAGGCAAAACCGGCTCTACCCCAGTTCCAGCACCATCCCGTCGTACCCCGCCTCCACCCCTGGCGGCAGGTTGGCGCGCAGCCACGCCCAGTCGAGATCGGTGCCCATATGCGTCAGGATCGCCCGGCGCGGCCGCAGCCACTCCACCCAGCGCAGCACCTGGGCCAGCGGCGCATGGGTGCGGTGCGGGCCGCGCTGGAAGCAGCCGACCACCCAGGTATCCACACCCTCCAGTACCGCGAACGCCCGCTCGTCCAGCGCCACCACATCGGTCGAATAGCCGAAGCCGCCGATGCGCAGCCCCAGCGTGCGCACCATCGCGTGGTCCTGGTCGAACAGCCCGACGGGAATCCCGGCCGGAGCGATCGCGGCGTCGGGCACCACCACCACGGGCGTGATCACCGGGCGATAGAAGCCCGGCGCTTTCCAGGGCCGGAAGGCATAGGGGAAGCGCCCCGTGATGTCCTCCATAGTCGCCGCCGTGCCGAACGCCTCGATCGGCCGGCCGAGCAGGCGGTTGAGGATGCGCACGTCGTCCAGCCCGGTGATGTGGTCGGCATGGGCGTGGGTGTAGAGAATGGCATCCACCCGCCCGATGCCGGCGGCCAGCAACTGCGCGCGCATGTCCGGCCCGGTATCCACCAGAAGTGTGGCACCACAGGACTGAACGGCAATGCTAGTGCGGGTGCGTCGGTTGCGCGGCTCCATGGGGTCGCATTCGCCCCAGTCTCCGCGCCCGTCGGCGCCGCCGAGCATCGGCACCCCGGCCGAGCCGCCGGTGCCGAGCAGCGTGACGCGGATCACGCCGCCTTCGGGAACAGGCGGCGGAAGTTCGCCGTGGTCAGGTCGGCCATCTCCCCTGCCCCCATCCCATGCACCCCCGCCAGCACGCGCGCCGTGTGCGCCACATGCCCGGGCTCGTTGCGCTTGCCACGGAACGGCACCGGGGCGAGATAGGGCGCGTCGGTCTCCACCAAAAGCCGGCCCCTGGGCACGTCGCGCGCGATGTCCCTGATCTCCTGCGATTTTGGGAAGGTCAGGATGCCGGAGAAGCTGATGTAGCCGCCGAGTTCCAGTGCCGCCTCCGCGAGGCCACGGCCGGAACTGAAGCAGTGCAGCAGGAACGGAAAGGCACCCTGCCCCGCCTCCTCGCGCAGAATGGCGGCAATATCGTCATCGGCATCGCGCGCATGAATGCATAGCGGCAGGCCGGACAGCCGGGCGGCGCGGATATGCGCCCGGAACCCCGCACGCTGACGGTCGCGCGGCGCCTTGTCGTAGAAATAATCCAGGCCGGATTCACCGATGCCGATCACCCTGGCATGGTGCGTCTCGGCCACGATCGCCTCGGGCGTCGGCACCTCGCCTTCGCCGGCATTGTGCGGATGGACACCAACCGTGCACCACACGTTCGGGTGGGCGTCGGCCAGCGCCCGCATCTCGGCCGAGCGCGACAGGCGGGTGCCGATCGTCACCATCTCCCCCACCCCGGCGGCAGCGGCGCGGGCAAGCACCCCGTCGAGGTCCTCGCCCTGGAAATAGTCGAGGTGGCAGTGGCTATCGATCAGCACGCTACTCGGCCTCGTCCACGAAGCGCGGGAACACCCCCTGCGGCGGTGGCAGCGCAGTGCCGGCCGCCAGCGGGCCGGCCAAGTGAGCGAATTCCCGCGCGTCGGGAGGCACGCCGAGCTGGTCGAGCATCGCCGCCGTTTTTTCCGGCATAAACGGCTGCAGCAGGGTCGCCACCGTGCGGATCACGTCGGCCAGTACCCGCAGCACATGGGCCATCCGCACCGCGTCGGTCTTGCGCAGCGCCCACGGCGCCTGGCGGTCGATATAGGCGTTGGCCGCGCGGATCACCCGCCAAATTTCCTCCAGCGCCTCGCCGAACGCCTGCCGGTCCATCTGCGCCCGCACCGAGGCCAGCAGCGACGACGCGGCGGCCAGCATCTCCTCGTCCTCCGGCGTGCGCGGCCCGGCCTCCGGCAGCATGGCCTCGCAGTTGCGCGCGATCAGCGACAGCGAGCGCTGGGCGAGGTTGCCGAGATCGTTGGCCAGCTCGACATTCAGCCGCGAAACCAACGCCTTGCGCGAGAAGGTTCCGTCATTGCCGAACGGCACCTCGCGAAGCAGGAAATAGCGCAGCGAGTCCAGCCCATACGTGTCGGCCAGTTCCTGCGGATCGAGCACGTTGCCGAGCGACTTGCTCATCTTCTCGCCGGCGACGGTCCACCAGCCATGCGCGAACACCCGCTGCGGCGGAGCCAGCCCGGCGGCCATCAGGAAGGCCGGCCAGTACACGGCATGGAAGCGCAGGATATCCTTGCCGACCATGTGCAAATCGGCCGGCCAGAAACTCCAGCGGTCGGCCGCCTCGTCCGGGAAGCCCGCGGCGGTGATGTAGTTGGTCAGCGCGTCGAGCCACACATACATCACATGCGCCTCGTCGCCCGGCACCGGGATGCCCCACTTGAAGCTGGTGCGGCTGACCGACAGGTCGCGCAGCCCGGACTTCACGAAGCTCGTCACCTCGTTGCGCCTTGTGTTCGGTAGGATGAAATCGGGGTTGGCGTCGTAGAACGCCAGCAGCCGGTCCCGCCAGGCCGACAGGCGGAAGAAGTAGCTCGGCTCCACCACCCATTCCACCGGCGCGCCGGAGCGCGCCACCTTGGTGCCGTCCGGCCGGGTGGTCAGCTCGTCCTCGTCGTAGAAGGCCTCGTCACGCACCGCGTACCAGCCCTCGTAGCCGCCAAGATAGATTTCCCCCCGGTCGACCAGCCGCTTCCACAACTCCTGGCAGGCGAGCTTGTGCCGCTCCTCAGTGGTGCGGATGAAGTCGTCGTTGGAGATGCCGATTCGCTGCGTCATGGCGCGGAACAGCTCGGAGGTGCCGTCGGTGAATTGCTGCGGCGTCTGCCCGGCGGCGGCGGCGGCTTGTTCCACCTTCTGGCCGTGCTCGTCCGTGCCGGTCAGGAAGAACACACCGAACCCATCCAGCCGCTTGAACCGGGCCATCACGTCGCAGGCGATCGTGGTGTAGGCGTGGCCGATATGCGGCGCGCCGTTGACGTAGTAGATTGGGGTCGTGATGTAGTATTTTGGTTTCATGATGCTTTCGTCGCGCTGGTCGCCAGCATGCGCAGGGAGTTCACCACCGCCTGGCGCTTGTCCAGATAGGCATCCTCGGTCTCGTACTGCATGCGCCGCAGCGCGTGCCACAAATCGACCCAGGCGGAAAGGGGGCGATCGCCGAGCAGCCTTGCCTGGTCGGGGTCGCCATGCCCCCGCGCGGCATCGCGCACTGCGGCGGCGATGCCGGCGGCGAGCAGTTCCATGAAGGTCGCGAACGCAGTCTCGTCCCGCCCCAGCGCGTTGGCCACCGCATGGGCCCGGCCGGTGTCAAGCTTGTCCAGGTTGGCCAGCACCTCGTCCACCAGCGTCGCCTGCACCACCCCGCCGGCGGCGGCCAGCGTCAGCGCCCGCCCGATCGAGCCCTCGGCAATCCCCGCCAGCCGTGCCGCGTCGTCGGGCGGCAGGTCCGGGGCGTAGCGGGCCAACAGCGCGCGCATCGCCTCCTCCGGCAGCGGCCCGAGCGCCAGCCGGCGGCAACGGCTGCGGATCGTCGGCATCAGCCGCCCGGCCGCCGAACACACCAGCAGCAGGATCGCCCGCGGCGGCGGCTCCTCCAGCACCTTCAGCAAGGCGTTGGCGGCATTGCGGTTCATGTCCTCCGCCCCGTCCAGCACCACCACGCGCCAGCCGCCCTCGGCAGGGGTGCGGCGGAGGAAATCGCCGACCTTGCGCACGTCGTCGACCACGATCTCGCTGCGCAGCTTGCCCTTGTCGTTCAGCGAACGCTCGACCGTCAGCAAGTCTGCGTGGCTCGAAGCAGCGACGCGCTTGAACGTTGGATGATTCGCAGGCAGCGCCAGGTCCGTCCCGGGGTCGCCGCCGGCCAGCAGGCGGCGCGCGAAACGGAACGCCAGCGTCGCCTTGCCGATCCCCTGCGGCCCGGTGACCAGCCAGGCATGGTGCAGCCGGCCCGACCGGATCGCCTCGGCCAGCATCGCCTCGGTGGCGCCGTGGCCGAGCAGATTCGGGTTGGCGCGCGGTGCAGGGGCGCTCACGTCGCCCCCCCGAGCCGTTCCCGCACCGTGGCCAGGATCGCGCCCGCCACTGCGCCCTCGTCCGGCTCGCCGTCGATCAGCGTGCACCGCTCGGGCTCGGCGGCGGCGATCGCGCGGAAACCGTCGCGGATGGTGGCGAAGAAGGGCGCGCCCAGACGCTCGTAACGGTCTGCCGCCGCCCCGCGCCGCACGAGCCGCGCCAGCGTCGTCGCCACCGAGACATCCAGCACCAGCGTCAGGTCCGGCCGCGCCCTCAACAGCCCGGTCAGCGTCGCGATCGTGCCCCGGTCCGCCCCCTGCCCCCAGCCCTGGTACACCATGGTCGAATCGGCGAAGCGGTCGCACACCACCCACATCCCGGCGTCGAGCGCAGGGCGGATGGTCCGCTCCACATGCTCGGCGCGGGCGGCGAAGTGCAGCAGCGTCTCGGCCGGCGCCGACCAGTCGATCGGCCCGCCCAGCAGGAGGCCGCGCAGATGCTCCGCCCCCGGCGCTCCGCCGGGCTCGCGGGTCAGCAGCACCGCAACCCCCATGGCCGACAGCGCCTCGGCCAGAAGACGCGCCTGGGTTGACTTGCCGCCCCCTTCGCCACCCTCCAGCGTGATGAACCGCCCCCCGCTCAAGTTCCCGTCGCCCAAGCTCACCTCGCCCACGCTCACCTGGCCCAAGGTCAGCCGCCAGTCAGGAAGCGCGTGACGACGGCCGCCGCCCGCCCCGGCAGCCCCAGCCGTGCCACGTCGGCCCCGGCCAGCAGCGGCACCTCCAGTTCCGGCACGCCCGGCCCGCTGACGCTCAACTGGCCGAGCCGCGTGCCGCGCTGCACCGGGGCGGGAACGGGCGAGTTGTAGGCCAGCGTCACCTTCGCCCGGTTGCGCCAGCCGCGCGGCATCGTCACCACAAGGTCCCGCCCGCCGACCAGCGGCACGGTCGGGCTCGCCCCCAGATGCACCGGCGCCTGCTCCACCACGTCGCCGGCGGTGAACAGGGTCACGTTCTCGAACTCGCGGAAGCTCCATTCCAGCAGCCGCTCGCTCTCCTCGGAGCGCTCGCGCATCGTGTTCAGCCCGTTGATCATCAGGATCACCCGCCGCCCGCCGCGCTCCGAACTGGCGACCAGGCCGTAGCCGGCGTCTTCGGTATGGCCGGTCTTGAGGCCGTCGGCGAGGTTCTTCTGCACCAGCGGATTGCGGTTTTGTTGATCAATCCCGTTGTATCTGAACGATTTCTCCGAATCGTAGTGGTAGTATTCGGGGAAGTCGCGAATGATCCGCCGCGCCAGGAGCGCGATGTCGCGTGCGGTGCTGCGGTGCTCCGGGTGGGGCCAGCCGGTGGAGTTGCGGAACACCGTGCGTTCCAGCCCCAGTTCCCGCGCCTTGGCCGTCATCATCTCGGCGAACTGCTCCTCCGAACCCGCGATCGCCTCAGCCAACACGATGCAGGCGTCGTTACCGGATTGGACGATCACCCCGCGGATCAGGTCCTCCACCTTCACGCTGGTGCCGACTTGGACGAACATTTTGCTGCCGCCCATGCGCCAGGCGCGCTCGCTGACCGGCAGTTCCTGCGTCAGCGTCAGGCGGCCGGCGCGCAGCAGCTCATAGACAAGATACGCGGTCATCAGCTTGGTCATGGAGGACGGGACCATCGGCGCGTCGGCGTCCTTCTCCAGCAGGACGGCGCCGGTGACATGGTCGATGATGACGGCAAACTTCGCGGCAGTGTCGAGCGGGCCGAGCGGGGTGGTGGCCGGGCTGCCCGGCGGCGGCGCGG
>JANPIH010000092.1:0-1706 GCA_031424895.1 Rhodospirillales bacterium | reverse complement strand
GCACGACGGCAAGCTGGATCCGCCCCTCGGAGAGGTCGTTCAGCATGTCGGGAACGGCGCGGTACTGCACGCGAGTCAGGACGACACGCTGATCCGCTGCAAAGGCTGCGAAGGCGATGGCGATGCCACCCGGAGAGGATGCCCAGGCCAGCGTTCCAGCTCCCGCGCGAGCGAGCCTCACCACATCCATCAGGTTCTCGGCCGGCAAAGAAGGGTTGGCGACGACGGCGATGTGGTCGATGGCGACGGTGGAAACAGGCGCAAACTGTTCCGTGCGGTATGGCAGGTTCGGAATGGTGGACGGATTTACCGTGAAGGGCCCGGCAAAAGAGAGAAACAGCTTGTGATCGTCCTGGTGGCCCAGGAAGGCCATGGCAGCAATCACGCCGTCCCCGCCTGGGCGATTTTCCACTGTGACGGGCTGCCCCCAACGGCGCGACAAGCCGTCGGCAAAGAGCCGAAGCGTCGCTTCCGCGCCAACGCCGGCAGGGACAGGCGTTACGAGCCGGACCGCGCGGGTCGGAAAGGCTTCGGCCCGCGCGATGAAGGGCACACCGAGTGTAAGCAGCACCGGTAGGGCGCGGCGGGAGAGGTTCATGGCACCAGGCTCCAGTAGAGGGTTCGACGCTGAACATAGACAAGCGCCGCGCGTGTTGGCGTTCTTGATTTGGAACGCATCGTTCTGCCAAATCGAACGATGACGATCCGCAACACCCTTCTCGGCGACCTCGCGCTGCTTGAGCGAGTCGTGGCAGCCGGCGGCATCAGCGCCGCCGCAGCTGCGCTCGGCACGGCCAAGTCCTCAGTCAGCGCGCAAATCGCGGCGCTTGAGGCGGAGGTCGGCTTGCGCCTTCTCGTCCGCTCGAGCCGTGGCACACGGCCAACGCCTGCGGGTGTGCGCCTGCTTGAGGCGGGTCGCCGTCTCCGCGATGAGGCACAAGCCGCCCTTGCCGCCGCGCGGGGAGATGAGGGCGCCCTGGCCGGAACACTTCGTGTTTCGTGTCCCGTCGGCATGGCCGATGCGGTGTTGGTACCGCTGCTTGCGTCCTTTCTGGGGGAGCATCCCGCCCTGAGGCTCGATATCGCGGCCACCGATCGCATCGTCGATCCGCGACAGGAGGGGATCGACGTCGCGTTCCGCTTCGGCTGGTTGCGGGGCGCTGAACTGGGCCTGGTGGCCCGCCGCATCGGAACGTTCGAGGGTGTGCTTTGTGCCTCCCCCACCCACCTCGCTACAGCGGGCGGTCCGCTGCGCAACGTTGCGGATCTCGGGCGCCACGCCTGGATCGGCTATGCAGGGTTCGGTGGGGAACGCCAGACACTGCTGCTGACCGACGAGAGTGACCGGCCGCACCAGGTCGCGCTGACTTGCCGTGTGCGAACGTCCTCGGCCATCCAGGTGCGCGATTGGGCGCTGGCGGGCGTCGGAGTAACCAGGCTGCCACTTATGCTGATCGAACCGCATCTCGCCGCCGGACAATTGATACGTGTCCTGCCGCAATACCGCTTTGACGGGCCGTCTCTCTACGCAGTGTTTGCGCGCGACCGCTTGCGGCCCGCACGAGTGCAGGCGCTTTTGGGGCATCTCCAGTCCCGGCGCGGGCCGCGTCAGGCGGGCGCGTAACCGCCGAGCGCTCTCATCCGGCGAGACCCGTCTCATGGACCTCAGCGACGGTTGGATTCCGGTGGCCACCGCTGCTCCAGTC
>JANPIH010000091.1:0-17438 GCA_031424895.1 Rhodospirillales bacterium | reverse complement strand
TGCGCCTGGATGTTCACGTCCAGCGCCGAGATCGGCTCGTCGGCCACCACCAGGTCCGGGCCGACGGCCAGTGCCCGGGCAATGGAGATGCGCTGGCGCTGGCCGCCGGAGAACTCGTGCGGAAACCGGCCGGCGGCGGCGGCGGGCAGGCCGACGAGGTCGAGCAACTCGCCGACACGGGCGCGCGCCGCAGCCTCGCCGGGCACGATGCGGTGCAGCAGCAGCGGGCCGGACAGGATCTCGCCCACCGACATCCGCGGGTTGAGCGAGGCGTATGGGTCCTGGAAGATCATCTGCATCCGCCGGCGCAGCGGCCGGATACTGGCCTGCGAGGCATGGGTGATGTCGGTGCCGTCGAACATGACCCGGCCGCCGGTCGGCTCGTGCAGGCGCGTGACCAGGCGGGCCAGGGTCGACTTGCCGCAGCCGCTTTCGCCGACCAGCCCCACCGTCTCGCCGCGCGTGACCGACAGGCTGACGCCGTCGACAGCGCGCAGCACGCGGGCGGGCGCGAAACAACTCTCCTTCGGCAGGGCGAAATGCTTGGTGACGGCGGTCACTTCCAGCAGGGGGACCGTGGGTTGCGCGGTGGCGGGTGCGGCGGCCTGGGCGTGGACGCGGCCCGGCACGTGCAGCGCGCCGCCGGCCTGGGTGACCCAGCAGCGCGCGCTGCGCGTGTCGTCGATCGGCAGCAGGGCGGGATGCTCGGCGCATTTCTCCACCGCGAAGGGGCAACGGGCGCGGAAGCGGCAGCCCTCCGGCCAGGCGCGCGGGTCTGGCGGCTGGCCGTCGATGGTGGTCAGCCGCCGATCGGTCGCCTCGGTGTCGATGCGGGGTGCTGCATGCAGCAGTGCCCAGGTGTAGGGGTGGCGGGGGTCGGAGAGCAGTTCCTCCGGCGGCCCTTCCTCCACCACCTCGCCGGCATACATCACCAGGATGCGCTGGCACACATTGGCGATCACGCCGAGGTCGTGGCTGATCAGGATGACGGCGGTGCCGAGGTCGCGGTTCAGTTCGCGCAGCAGTTCCAGGATCTGCGCCTGGATGGTGACATCGAGCGCCGTGGTGGGCTCGTCGGCAATCAGCAGCGCGGGTTCGTTGGAAAAGCCCATCGCCAGCATCACCCGCTGGCGCATGCCGCCGGAGAACTGGTGCGGATAGGAATCCACCGCCGCCTCGGCGCGCCCCACGCCCATCCGGCGCAGCAGGTCGATGGCGCGCAGCCGTGCGGCCGTGCGGGTGAACCGGCCATGCGCCGTCATCGCCTCGACCAGTTGCTTCGCGATGCGCAGCACCGGATTCAGCGAGGTCATCGGGTCCTGGAAGATCATCGCGATCTCTCGCCCGCGCACCCGGCGCAGCGCCTCGTCGTCCAGCGTGGCCAGGTCGCGGCCGCGGAACTCGATCGAGCCGCCGACAATGCGGGCGGGTTCGTCGAGCAGGCGCATGATCGACTTGGCGCACACGCTTTTGCCCGAGCCGGACTCGCCCACGATCCCCAGCGTCTCGCCGGCATGCAGGTCGAAACTCACGCCGTCGACCGCACGCACGGTGCCGCTGTCGGTCAGGAACCAGGTGCGCAGGTCGCGCACGCGCAGCAGCAGGTCCGGCCGCGTTTCGGTCACCGGCACGTCAGCGGGTGCGGGCATGCGGGTCCAGCCAGTCGCGAATGCCGTCACCGACGAAGTTGAAGCCCATCACCACGGTCAGGATGGCCAGGCCCGGGAAGGTGGCCACCCACCAGTGCTGCACCAGCTCGCGCCCCTCGGCCACCATGGCACCCCATTCGGCGGTGGGCGGCACCACGCCGAGGCCGAGGAACGACAGGCCGGCGAACACCAATATCGCGTTGCCGAGGTCCAGCGTCACCAGCACGATCAGCGGGCCGACGGCGTTGGGGATGATCTGGCGCGACAGGATATGCACCGGCCCAAAGCCGACGGACTGCGCCGCCTCCACGTATTCCAGCGAGCGCTGCGCGATCACCAGGCTGCGCGCGAGGCGGGCGAATTTCGGCCACCACACCACCAGCATGGCGATCACCGTGTTCACCGTGCCGATGCCCAGTGCCGCGGCGATCGCCATGGCAAGGATGATCGGCGGGAAGCAGAACACCAGGTCGGTGGTGCGCATCAGCACCTCCTCGGCCCAGCCGCGGGCATAGGCGGCGACGGCGCCGAGCACGGTGCCGAACAGGCCGCCGACCAGCACCACCACCATCCCGACGCTGAGCGAGATGCGCGCGCCATAGACGATGCGCGTCATCACATCCCGCCCCAGCGCGTCGGTGCCCAGCCAGTGCGTCGCCGAAGGCGCCCGCAGGCGGTTGGCCACGTCGACGAAATTCGGGTCGTAGGTCATCACCCAAGGCGCCAGCCCGGCCATCAGGATCCAGGCGACGATGATCGCCCCGCCCAGCGTCGCCAGCCCGTAGCGCCGCAGCCAGCGCAGCCCGGCCGAGCGCGGGCGCGGCACGGCAAGCGGCTCGACAGCTGAACTCACTTGCGCACCACCCGTGGGTCGAGCAGCGCATAGGACAGATCGACCAGCAGGTTCACCAGCACGAACACCGCCGCCACGATGGCGGTGATCGCCATGATTGCCGGGAAATCGACGGTGACCGCGCTGCGGAAGGTGTAGCGGCCCAGCCCCGGCCAGCCGAACACCGTCTCGGTCATCACCGCGCCGGTCAGCAGGTTGGCATAGGCGAGCCCGCCCAGGGTCACCACCGGCAGCATGGCATTGGGCAGGGCGTGGCCCGTGACCACCACGCGCGCCAGCAGCCCCTTGGCGCGGGCCACCCGCACATAGTCCTGGCTCAACGCCTCCAGCATGGCCGCGCGCGTGGTGCGGGTGATCAGGCCCAGGGTGGAGGCGGCGAGCACGATGCTGGGCAGTACGAGATGGGCCGCCGCGTCACGGAAGGTCTCCCAGTCGCCGGTGATCGCGGTGTCGACCAGCAGCAGGCCGGTGATGCGGTCGGGCGGGAAGGCGATCGCGTCGAGCCGGCCCGGCCCGGGCGCCCAGTCCAGCTGGCCGTAGAAGATCGCCAGCATGATGAAGGCAAGCCAGAAGGTCGGCGCCGATACGCCCACCAGCGACACGCCGCGCGCCAGGTGGTCCACCCAGGAATCGCGCCGCACCGCTGCCAGCACCCCCATTGGCAGCCCGACCGCCAGCGACAGCAGGAAGGCGATGGTCGCCAGTTCGATGGTGGCCGGCGCGTAGTCGACGATGTCGTCAAGCACCGGGCGGCGCGAGGAGATCGAGATGCCCAGGTCGCCGTGGGCGATGCGTTGCAGGAACAGCCAATACTGTTCCCACAGCGGCAGGTCGAGCCCCCAGCGGGCGCGGAACTCCCGCACCTGCACGGGGTCCGACGCCTGCATGTCGCCCAGCGCGGCGAGCGCCGGGTCGCCCGGCACCGTGTTGGCGATCAGGAAGATGACCAGCGTGGCCAGCAACACCATCGCGGCAGCGGTAACCAGGCGGGAGATGACGTAGCGGATCACTTATACCAACCGCCTTAGATGTCGACCGATGAAGAATCGGCTGACGACGGTCGGTATGACTCTTTGCTTTGCGCGCCGCCACCGGCCAGCCCGGCGCGCGATACCAACCGCCCGAAATGCCGGAAGAGTCGGCATTCCGGGCGGTTGGTATCAGCGGACATTCCTGCTCCGGCCTGCGTCACGTCGTCAGCCCGGCTTGGCGCCGGCAAGATCGGCCATCCAGCCGGCGGCGGTGAGGTTCAGCCCCGCCACGCTCTTGCGCACCGCCACCTGATAGACCGGCTGGATCAGCACGAAGTGGTGCGCGGCATCGACCATCGCCTCCTGATACTTGCGATACAGCGCGGCCGCCTTCACGAGGTCGCGCTCCGCGCCGGCATCGGCCACCAGCTTGTGCATCTCGGGCGGCACGGTCCACACCACCCGCCTGGCCACGCGGTTGACGGTGGCCGAGGTCCACAGCCAGTTCTCCGGCGCTGGCGGGTTCCAGAAGGTGAGCACCGCCTCGCCCTTGCCGCCCAGGAACATGGTGCGCAGGTTCACCTGGTCCATCGGCGCCAGTTCGGCCACGATGCCGACGCGGGCGAGGTCGGCCTGGATCTTCTGCGCGAGGTTCTGATACGTCACGCCGGCGATCGCGGCGTTGCCGTAGGCCAGCTGGAACTTGAAGCCGTTGGGCAGGCCCGCCTCGGCCAGCAGCCGCCGCGCGCGCGGCAGGTCCTCGTTGAAGCCGATCTCCTTGGTCAGTTCGGAGGTCGAGCCGTTGGTGCCGACCGGCAGGAAGCTGACCGGCCGCACCGCGGCACCGCCCGCCAGGTTCTTGATGATGCCGTCGAAATCGATCGCATAGCCGATCGCCTGGCGCGCCTTCCTGTTCTGCAGCGCCGGATTGGTCGGCGCCTCGGCCACCGCCATGTAGATGAAGTCGAGGCTGGGCGTGCCCATCACCTGGATGTTCGGGTCGCTGCGCAGCGTGGCGATCTGCTCGGGGATCAGGTTGAAGGCCACGTCCAGGTCGCCGCGCTGGATCGCCAGAAGCTGGGCGGCACTCTCGCTCATGTGGCGGATCAGCACGCGCTCATAGCCCGGGGTGCCGCGCCAGTAATGCGGGTTGCGCACCATCTGGATCTGCTGGTTCCGCTGCCAGCCCACCAGCCGGTAGGGGCCCGCACCGGCAGAGTTGTTGTTCAGCCACTCGGTCGCCTTGTCCTTTTCCTTGGCATCGGGCGCGTCGGAGCCGCCATTGGCCACCACCAGCGCCTTCTCCTGGATGCCGAAGGCCGGGGTCGCGATGATCGAGATCACCGGCAGCGTGGGGTCCTTCAGCACGATGTCGACGGTGGTCTCGTCCACCACCGCGACGGATTCGACATGCGAGATATACTGGAACGGCTGGTCCTTGACGTTCAGGTGCCGGGTGAAGGAGAAGCGCACGTCCTCGGCCGTCACCGGATTGCCGGAGGCGAACTTCACGCCGGGGCGCAGCTTGAAGCGGATGGTCTTGCCGTCGGGCAGGTATGCCCATTCGGTGGCCAGCGCCGGCTTGATGTTGATGTTGTCGCCGGCATCGTAGGTCACCAGCCCGTCATAGGCCGCACGGGTCGGCAGCGGGTTCGAATACTGGAACACGCGCAACGGATCGAGCGACAGCGCATCGCTGACGTCGAGCCCGATCACCAGCGCGCCGCGCCGCGCGGCCGTCTGCGCATCCGCCGGCCGCGCGCCGGCAAGGATGCTGCCCAAAAGCCCGGCCGTTCCGGCCATGAGCGAAAGCCCGGCCGTTCCGGCCATGAGCGGGCGCCGGCCAAAGCCCGGCTTGTCGTGGTCGGCCATCGATCATCACCCCCATTTTGTTCTTGCCCGCGACTATTCCCGACGCCCACGATGAAGGCCAGCGGAATTCTGCGTGCGGGAAGGCCCCAACGCCGCCATGGACGGCCTTCCTGACCTGCTGTAGCGTTTTGCGCGCCTTGGGACTGAACGATTACCATGAACACCGCGCTGCCCGGCGGCATCGATTGCGACGTCCATCCGGCGCTGCCCGGAATGTCTGCCCTGATGCCGTATCTCGACCCCTACTGGCAGGAACAGGTGACGGTGCGCGGCATCGACGGGCTGGACCTGGCGAGCTTCCCGCCGCAGATGGAGGCCAATGGAAGGCGCGACTGGCGCGAGTCCGGCGCCAAGCCCGGCACCTCGCTGGAGCGCCTGCAACGCGACGCGCTGGACGGCTTCGGCTCCCGCCTGGCGATCTGCAATCCGCTGTATGGCGTGCTGGCGATCTACAACGAGCATTTCGCCGCCGCCCTGGCGCGCGCCATCAACGACTGGATCACCGCCGAATGGCTCGACCGCGAGCCGCGCCTGCGCGCCTCCATCACGGTCGCCGCCCAGAACGCCGAGCTTGCCGTGGACGAGATCGAGCGCCGCGCCGGCGATGCGCGCTACGTGCAGGTGCTGCTGCTGGCGCAGGACGAGGCACCGCTCGGCAACCGCCGCTACTGGCCGATCTACGCCGCCGCGGAGCGCCACGGGCTGTCGATCGGCGTACATGCCGGCAGCACGTTCCGCCACGCCACCACCTCGAACGGCTGGCCCTCCTACCACCTGGAGGACTATGCGGCGCATGCCCAGGCCTTCCAGTCGAACCTGCTGAGCCTGGTGCACGAGGGCGCGTTCCATAAGTTCCCGGCGCTGAAGTTCGTGCTGATCGAAAGCGGCTTCACCTGGCTGCCGGCCTTCATGTGGCGCGCCAACAAGACCTGGCGGGGCGTTCGCGCCGAGGTGCCGTGGGTGGACCGGCCGCCGGGGGACCTTATTCGCGACCATGTGCGTTTCACCCTGCAGCCGACCGACAGCCCGCCCACCGGCGCGGACATGGAGCGGCTGCTGGAGCAGATCGGCCGCGACGACATGCTGCTGTTCTCGACCGACTATCCCCACTGGCAGTTCGACGGCCAGAATGTCTGGCCGGCCGGCTTCTCCGACGCGCTGAAGCGCCGCGTGCTGCTGGACAATCCGCGCAATGCCTACCCGAGGTTGAAGGAGGCCCTGCAATGACCCCCCAGGACGGCCACACCATCGCGGCCGCGGCGCCGAGCCCCACTTCGCGCGCGAGGCTCAAGCTGATCGATTGCGACGTGCATCACGCGCTGCGCTCCTCGAAGGACCTGCTGCCGTACATGGCATCGCGCTGGCACAGCCACCTGGAGGATTTCGGCCGCCGCCGGCCGGTGCCGTTCACCGCCGCCTCGCCCTATCCCAAAACCGCGCCGGCGCTGTCGCGCACCGATTCCTGGCCGCCCAATGGCGGGCCGCCGGGCTCCGACCTCGTCTTCCTCCAGGAACAGCTGCTCGACCCCTACAATATCGAATACGGCATGTTGCACCTGCTGATGAGCGGCATGGACGAACGCAACCAGGACCTCGGCAACGCCACCTGCAGCGCCATCAACGACTGGCAGCACGAGCACTGGACGCAGAAGGACCGCCGCCTGAAGGCCGCCATCGTGGTGCCGGGCGAAGACCCGCCGGCCACCGTGCGCGAAATCGAGCGCTGGGCCGGCAACCCCGACTTCGCCCAGGTCAGCCTGGTGACGCATGCCATTGAGCCGCTGGGCCGGCGGCGCTACTGGCCGATCTACGAGGCCGCGGCCGCCCTCGGCCTGCCGATCGGCCTGCACAGCTCCGGCAACAACGGCCATGCCGTCACCAGCGCCGGTTGGTGCAGCTACTATGTAGAGGAACAGCACAACGTCGCGCTGTCGCAGCAGAACCTGGCGATTTCGCTGGTCTGCGAGGGCGTTTTCGAACGGTTTCCGGCGCTCAAGGCGGTGATCGTCGAGGCCGGCTTCGTTTGGGTGCCCTCCGTCGCCTGGCGGCTGGACCAGCACTGGGCGCGCATGCGCGGCGAGGTGCCGCATTTGACGATGAAGCCGTCCGAGTATTTCCGCCGCAACATCTGGTACACCAGCCAGCCCGCCGACGAGCCGGAAAAGCCGGAATACCTGCGCCAGAGCCTCGACTGGCTGGGCTGGGACCGCCTGCTGTTCGCCACCGACTACCCGCACTGGGACATGGACAGCCCCGAGCAGGCCTTCAAGTTCCGCATGACCGAGGCCGAACAGCGCCAGGTCTTCGCCGAGAATGCCCGCGCGGTGTACGGGCTGGCCTGACGATGGCGCGCCATATCGTCGCATCCGCCGGCGAGATCCCCCCCGGCGGCCGCAAGCTGGTCACCGTCCGCGGCCGCGAGATCGGCATCTTCAACCAGGGCGGCGCGTATTTCGCCCTGCTGAACCGCTGCCCGCACCAGGGCGCCGAATTATGCAAGGGCACGCTGATCGGGCTTGCCACCTCGCGCGGGCCCGGCCATTTCGAGCTTACCCGCCGCGGCGAGATGCTGAAATGCCCCTGGCACGGCTGGGAATACGACATCCGCACCGGCCAGTCCTGGTGCGACCCCAACGACACCAAGGTGCGTGCTTATCCAGTAACGGTCATTTCCGGCGAGGCGCTGGTGCAGGGGCCGTTCATAGCCGAAACTTTTCCCGTTGCTGTCGAACAGGACTACGTCGTCATTGACGTTTGATTGGCGGCCGGCCGAGAAGCAGGCGGACATCGTATGCAGGCGGATCGTCAAGCCCTGCCGCGCAAAGCACCGATCAGCCGAATGATCGACCTATACCGAAGTTAAAACTGGGCTCTGCCCAGACCCGCCAGGGGCCGAGCCTCTGGACCTCAACCCATGAAAGCAGACAAGGCCAGGGCTCTGCCCTGGACCCGCAAAGGGCCGGCGGCCCTTTGATCCCCCTTTATTTTTCAATAGGTTAAGGTCCAGGGGCTTGGCCCCTGGCGGGCTTGGGCAGAGCCCAACCTTGCTTTCGTTCTATGGGTCGAGGTCAATGAGGGTTGTTATTACCCTCTTCGCCCGAACACAAGCATCGCGCCCCCTGCCAGCAGGCCCCAGAAGGCGCCGCCGATGCCATACAGGGTGAGACCGGAGGCGGAGACGAGGAAGGTGATGATGGCGGCTTCGCGCCGGGCGGGGTCAGCGACGGCGGCCATCAGGGCGGCGCCGAAGGCTCCGAGCAGCGCCAGGCCTGCGGCGGCCTCGATCAGCACGGGGGGCGCTGCGGCGATCAGCGCGGTGGCGCCGCCGGCCAGCAGGCCGAAGCCGATATAGCCGAGGCCGGCGATGATCGCGGCCCAATAGCGGCGGGCGGGGTCCGGCCCGGCATCGGGCCCGGCGCAGATGGCCGCGGTGATGGCGGCGAGGTTCACGGCGTGGCTGCCGAGGGGGGCGGCCAGCAGGCTCAGGATGCCGGTGCGGGTGAACAGCGGCCCGGGCTCCGGGCGGAAGCCGTTGGCGTTCAGCACCGCGATGCCGGGGATGTTCTGCGAGGCCATGGTGACGAGGAACAGCGGCAGCGAGATGCCGAGCAGGGTCGCGGGCACGAAGATGGGCATCACCGGCTGCGGGACGGGCAGCAACGACGCAACGCCGTGATATGGCACGGGCACGGTGGCGATCACGACGACTGCGGTGACCAGCACGGCGGCGGGGACCGCCAGCAGCCGGTTGAAGCGGGCAACGATCGCCCAGGTACCGACGATCGCCAGGCCCAGCGCAGGTTCGAAGGCCACGGCACGGACCGGGGCGAGGCATAGGCTGAGCAGCACGCCGGCCAGCATGGCGTTGGCCAAGGGTGCCGGGATGGCGGCAACGGCGCGGCCGAGCGGGCGGAACTGGCCCGCGGCGACGATCAGCCCGCCGGTGACCATGAAGGCGCCGATCGCCGCCGGGAAGCCGCCCTCCGGCACCCCGGTGGTGGCCAGCAGGGCCGCGCCGGGGGTGGACCACGCGACGCTGACCGGCATGCGGGTGCGCAGGCTGAGCCAGATGCCGCCGATGCCCATCGCGACCGAGACGGCCATCAGCCCGGAGGCCGCCTGTTCCGGGGTGGCGCCGGCAGCGGTGAAGCCGCGCAGCACGACGGCGAACGAGCTGGCGAAGCCGACGAAGGCGGCCAGCAGGCCGGCGGCGATGGCTGGCAGGGTGGGGCCCGACGAGGTTGGATCGGTCATCGTCAGGCGGCGGCGGGCTCGAACTGCATCACCGCCAACAGGCAGTCCGACGCGGCGGCGAGTTGGATCGCCTCGGTGGTGCGCAATGCATCGCGCGGGTTCATCATCACGCCGGCCCGTGCGCAGCGGCCGCGCAGCACAACGATCACCCTTTCCCCCTCCACCGCCGGCAGGCCGACGCGGCTGGTGACGGTGGTGACACGATGGCGCCAACGGCCGCGGCGGGACATGGCGTTCAGAACCAGGCAGTTGCCGGCCGGCACCAGGCAGCTGGTGGCCAGCCCGCCGTCGAACGGCGTCGGGCGGAACGGGGCGTCAAGCACCAGCGGCGGTGCCGCCTCGCCGAAATCCAGCGCGAAGGCGACGCCGCTGACCAGGGTGATGGTGCGGTCGTGGCCGGTGTAGTCGGAGAACGCGGCGTTGCCTTCCAGCCACGCCCAGGAGACGAGCCATTCCGGCTTGCCATCGTCGCCCATTGGCCCGGCGGCGACGTCGGCGCGGCGGCCGGCGCCGTTGGGCCAGCGCGATTGCGGCAGGTCGGCGAAGCGGATCGGGGCGCTCACGCGTCGATCCCTTGGCCGAACGTAGAGGGGATAACCTCGCGATTGCGCTTGCCCAGCCACCAGCCGCCCTGCGGGGGAATGGCATCGTAGCCGATGGCCGCGCCCAGCTTGCGCGCGGCATCGAGCGGCCAGTTCGGGTTGTAAAGAATCTCCCGCGCCAGGGCGACGAGGTCCGCCCGGCCCTCCTGCAGGATCGCCTCGGCCTGGTCAGCATGGACGATGAGGCCGACGGCCAT
This sequence comes from Rhodospirillales bacterium, assembly GCA_031424895.1. Taxonomy (GTDB): domain Bacteria; phylum Pseudomonadota; class Alphaproteobacteria; order Acetobacterales; family Acetobacteraceae; genus CAMDGX01. The sequence goes on along the minus strand of JANPIH010000091.1, from coordinate 7,040 downwards.
GGTCATGATCCCCCCCTCGCGTCGCAGCTGGTCGGCGAATGGCACCTGGTAGCCATAGCCGCCGGGGCCGGCGGTCGGGCGGCCGGTGATGCCGCCGCCGGAGCAGTCGATGACATCGACGCCCTTGGGGCCGACGATGCGCGCGAGGGCCACGCTCTGCTCCGGCCCCCAGCCGGCGTCGTCCTGCACCGAAAGCCGCAGGAATAAGGGCTTCTCGGCCGGCCATACGGCGCGGATGGCCTCCACAATCTCAATGACCAGGCGCATGCGGTTCGCCTCGCTGCCGCCGTACTCGTCGTTGCGCACGTTGGCGCGCGGGGAGAGGAACTGGTGCAGCAGGTAGCCATGGGCGGCGTGGATCTCCAGCACCTCGATGCCGGCCGCATGGGCGCGGCGGGCAGCGGATTGCCAGTTGGCGACCACGTCCGGGATTTCGGCGCGGGTCAGGGCGCGGGGAATGGGCTCGCCCTCGCCGCCGGGCAGCGCACTGGGGGCGACGAGTTCCCAGGCTTCCCAGTCGGTCACGCCCTCTGCCTCGGCGGCCTCGCGGGTGAGCGGCTTGCCGCCTTCCCAGGGGCGGAACATGCGCGCCTTGCGGCCGGAATGGCCGATCTGCAGGCCGGGCACGCAGCCATTCGCGCGCATGAAATCGGCCATGCGGCGGAAATGCGGGATGAAGGCGTCGTCCCAGATGCCGAGGTCGCCGACCGTGCCGCAGCCGCGGCGTTCCACCTTGGTGGATTCGATGAACACCAGCCCTGCACCGCCCGTGGCGAAGCGGCCGATGTTCATCAGGTGCCAGTCGGTGGCGTGGCCCTGGATCGCCGAATACTGGTGCATGGGGGCGACAACAATGCGGTTCTTGAGCGTGGTGCCGCGGATGGTCAGCGGGGTGAACAGCAGGGGCTGGGTCATTGAGATTCCTGGTGAATAGAAGCAAGAATCTTCTTTTTCTGAAGAAAAAGAAGCAAAAAGACTTTCATCTAATTTGATCGTGTGCGCGGCGCCATGGTGTGAAAGTTTTTTGGTTCTTTTTTTTGAAAAAAGAACATCTCTCTTGCCTTATCTGTTGCTCTTGAACCGCGTCCACATCCGACTGCGCGCACGCGTGGCCTTCTGCGGCACGGGGCCGATTGTGAAGAAGCCGGCCTGGACGGCGGCCGGCGGATAGATGCCGGGGTCGTCGAGGATGGCCGCATCGATCATGGCGCGGCTGGCCGGGACGGCGTTGGGGTAGCTTGTGTGGTTGGTCACGGCGGCGATTACCTTCGGGCGCAGCATGAAGTCGATGAAGGCGTGCGCCTCGGCGGGGTTGGGCGCGTCGGCGGGGATGGCGAACACGTCGAACCAAAGCTGGGCGCCTTCCCTGGGCGCGATGTAGCGCACGTCCACGCCGCGCCCGGCCTCGGCGGCGCGGCCGGCGGCCTGGATGGCGTCGCCGGAATAGGCAATGGCGAGGCAGGTCTCGCCCGAGGCCAGCGTCTCGATCATGCCGGCGCTGGAGAAGCTGCGGATATGCGGGCGGAACGCCTTCAGCGTGCGCTCCACGGCGGCGAGGTCGGCGGCGTCGGTGCTGTCGGGGGAGCGGCCGAGGTATTTCAGCACCGTGGGCACCACGTCGATGGCGCTGTCGATCATCGCGATGCCGCAGCGGGCCATGCGCTTCGCGTGCTCGGGCTTGAGCAGGAGGTCCCACGAGTCGACCGGCGCGTCGGCAGCGAACTGCTTCAATTTCAGCGAGTTCACGGCGATTCCGATGGTGCCCCACAGGTAGATTGCACCATGCAGGCCGTCGGGGTCGGAGGTTTCGACGCGCCTGACCAGCGCGGGGTCTATGCCGGCCAGCGACGGGAGCTTCGCGGGATCGAGCCGTTGCAGCGCGCCGGCGCGGACCAGGCGGGAGAAGGTGGGCTCGCTGGTGGGCACCACCACGTCGTAGCCGGAGCGGCCGGCGAGCAGCTTGGCTTCCAGCGTCTCCAGGCTGTCATAGAGGTCGTAGCGGACGCGGATGCCGGTCTCGGCCTGGAATTGTTGGACGGCGTAGGGATCGATGTAGTCGGTCCAGTTGTAGACGTTCACGACTCGCTCTTGCGCCAATGCGGGCGCGGCGAGGCAGAGCGCGGCCAACAGGGCGAGCAGACGCATCCGGGGGACTCCGTAGTTGCCCCGGCACGCTACCATGTGCGCGGCCGGAGGAAACCCGCGGCTTGTGCGGCGCGCGGCGCCGGAAGAGGATCAGGGGAGGGAGGCGGAGCATGTGCGGGCGCTATGCGGCCTATCGGTCGGTGGACGAGGTTCGGCGCATCTTCGCCACCGTGAACGCGCCGCCGAATTTCGAGGCGACCTGGAACATGGCGCCGACGCAGCTCGCCCCGGTGGTGCGGCGGAATCCGGCCGAGGGCGTGCGGCACCTCGACCTGTTGCAGTGGGGGCTGGTGCCGCACTGGTCCAAGGACCCGAAGAAGGAGCGCAAGCCGATCAACGCGCGCAGCGAAACGGCGGCCACCTCGCCGCTGTTCCGCGACGCGCTGGTGCGGCGGCGCTGCATCGTGCCGATCGACGCGTTCTACGAGTGGCAAGCGGTCGAGGGCGGCAAGCAGCCCTCTGCCATCGCCCGCGAGGATGGGGCGCCGATGGCGCTTGCCGGGCTGTGGGAAGGCTGGCGCGGGGCGGAGGGCGAGGTGCTGCGGACCTTCACCGTGCTGACAACCGCGGCGTGCAAGGCCTTGGAACATCTGCATGAACGCATGCCGGTGGTGCTGGAGCCACCCGACTGGGCGCTGTGGCTGGGTGAGGAGGAGGGGCCGTACGGCGAGCTTCTGCGCCCCTCCCAGGCCGCCTTGCGGGTCTGGCGGGTGGCGACCAAGGTGAACAACGTCCGAAACAACGGACCGGAGCTTCTGGAGGAAGTGGCGTGAAGATCACGGGGTTGGAAACATCGATCGTGCGGATCCCCGAGGCGGACCCGCTGGCGGACATGCCGGAGGATGGCCGCCGCCTGCGCCCCTTCGTCACCCTCAAGCTGCGCACCGATGCAGGGATCGAGGGCATCGCCTTCACCCTGTATGGCGACGCCATGACCGGATCGCTGCGCACGGCGGTGGACGAACTGGGCGCGCTGTGCCTCGGCGAGGACCCGCTGGATATCGAACGGATCGGGCGCAAGCTGATGAATGCGGTGGGGGCGCATTGCGGGCCGGGCGGCATCTTCACCTTGGCGGCCTCGGCGATCGACATCGCGCTGTGGGACATCAAGGGCGGCGCACTCGGCCTGCCGCTGTGGAAGCTGCTCGGGGGGTATCGCAACCGGGTGCCCTGCTACGCCAGCGGTTCGCTACGCCGCGGGCTGACCGACGACCAGGCGCAGATCGCCGCCCACCGGCTGGTGGCCAAGGGCTTCCGCGAAATGAAGACCCAGATGGCGTTGCCCGGCAACCCAGCGCCGGCCGACGAGGTGCGCCGCATGCGCGTGGTGCGCGAGGCGATCGGGCCGGACATCAAGCTGATGTGCGACATCAACCAGCGCTGGCGCCCGGAACAGGCGATCGACATCGGCCGGCGCTGCGAGGAGTTCGGCCTGTTCTGGCTGGAGGACGTGGTGGCGCATGACGACTACGCCGGCATGGCGCGGGTGAACGCCGCCCTGTCCACGCCGATCGCCGGCGGCGAATACGTGTGGGGCATGGTGCCGTTCCGCCACATGATCGAGGCGCGGTCGGTCGATATCCCGATGGTGGATCTGGTCCGCGTCGGCGGCATCACGGCCTGGATGAAGGTTGCCGCACTGGCGGAGGCGTTCAACCTGCCGGTGGTGAGCCACCTCGCCCCGGAACTTCACTGCCACCTCGTCGCCGCCGCGCCCAATGGCCTGACCGTGGAATACATGCCCTGGACGCTGGCGCTGTTCGAGGACACGCCGGAGGTGATCGACGGCGAGATGCGGCTGTGGGACCGGCCGGGGCTGGGACTGCGGTTCGACGAGGGCTTCCTGGCGGCGCATCGGGTGGGGTAGGAAGACACGGCCCGGGCGCCTTGCCCCTGGAGCCCACCAGCGGCAGGGCCCCTGGCCTCCCTACCCCCTCTCGCCCCGCGCACGTCCCGCTCGCGATTGCATCCCGCCCCTGCCTGCGGCACGGTGGCCGCAACCGAGCGGGAGGACGCGCGATGAAGCTGGTGTTTTTCAACGACTACCGGATGGGTGTGTTGAAGGGCGAGTCGGTGGTGGATGTCTCCGCCGCCGTGGCCGACATTCCCCACACTGGCCCGGGCGACCTGATGAGCGGCCTGATCGCGCGCTTCGATGCCTACAAGGGCAAGCTCCAGTCTGCGGCCGATGCCGGCCCTGGCGTTGCCCTTGCATCCGTCTCGCTACGCGCCCCGCTGCCCAAGCCCGGCAACATCGTCTGCATGGCGGTGAACTACATGGAGAACGGCACCCTGAAGGAGGCGGCCCCCATCAATGCCTTCCACAAGGCGCCGACCGCCATCATCGGCCCGGGCGACACCATGGTGCTGCCCGACGTTGCCGCCAGCATCTTCGAGGGCGAGGCCGAGATGGCCATCGTCATCGGCAAGCGCGCCAAGAACGTCGCCGCCGCCGACGCGATGAAGCACATCTTCGGCTACATCAACTTCATCGACGGCTCCGCCCGCGGCCTGGCGCCGCAAAGCTTTTTCCACATGAAGTCGCGCGACAGCTTCGCCCCCATCGGCCCCTGGCTGGTCACCGCCGACGAGATCGCCGATCCGCAGAAGCTCGGCATCAAGCTGTGGGTCAACGGCACGCTGAAGCAGGACTTCAACACCGACGACATGGCGCACAAGATCGCCCGCTGCATCGAATGGGTCAGCCACTGCCACACGCTGGAGCCGGGCGACATCCTGGCCACCGGCACCAACCATCGCGGCCTGTCCAGCTTCCAGGACGGCGACACGGTGGAGCTGGAAACCGAGGGCCTCGGCCGCCTGAGCTTCAAGGTGCGCGACGACCTCAAGCGGAGCTGGGGGCGCGACACCCGCCTGGAGCGCGCCGAGAAAAGCCTCTCGGCCACCGCGCCACAGCTGACCGGTAAATACTCCCAACCGCAGTAAACGCCTCGCTGGCACCGGCGGGGGGGCGATGGCATAATCTGCCATCGTCCTCTTTGCGTCGGAGGCCGCCATGCCCACCCGCAATGTCGTGATCACCGCCCACCAGGCCGCCCTGATCGACCGCCTGGTCGCTTCCGGCCGCTACCAGAACGCCAGCGAGGTCCTGCGGGCGGGGCTGCGCGCCGTGGAGAACGAGGAGGCGGAGCATGAAGCCAAGCTGGCCGCGCTGCGCGCCGCAGTGCAGATCGGCATCGATGCCGTGGAAGCCGGCGACTATATCGACTTCGACTCGCCAGACGACATGGCCAGGCACTTGCGGGAGCGTGCCCAGTCCGCCATTCGCCGCGCCGGGGGGTGATGGCCTGGCGCGTCACCCTTTCCGGCCCCGCGTTGCTCGACTTTGACAATGTGATCCAGTGGACGGCGACGGAATACGGAACGGCGGGCCCTGAAATACGAGACGCTCATCGTCGCGGCCTTGCGCAAGCTGGAAGCCGGACCGACTACCGTCCTGGCGCAGGCTGCCCCCGCCCTTTATCTGGTCCGCAGCCTCCCGGTTATGGATGGCGGCCAACGTACCCGCCACGTCCTTTACTTTCGCGCTGTCCAGACCGGCATGCGTTGAACCATCGTGGTCCTGCGCATCCTCCACGCCGCGATGGACCCCACCCGCCGCCACCCCAACGACGACCCCGCCTCTTCCTGATCTTCCCTCCGGCCCCGCCCGCGGGCACACTCACCGGCATCCGAACCGGGGAAGAGCCGCCATGCGCATCCACAACCTCTACGTCGACGACCAGGGCGAAACCCATTTCCGCGACATCGAGGTCGAATGGACCCGCGAAGGTCCCGGCGGCAAGCTCTCCGCCACCCAGAAAGCCACCGGGGTCGTCTTCCGCCAGACCCCCGGCAGCTACGACTACGACTGGCACCCCGCCCCGCGCCGCCAGTACATCATCAACCTCGACGCCGGCGTGCGCGTCACCGCCAGCGACGGCGAGGTGCGCGAGATCGGCGCCGGCGAGATCCTCCTGGTCGAGGACACCAGCGGCAAGGGCCACATCTCCCAGGCGATCGGCGGGCAGATTCGCCATTCCGTGTTCATCACGCTCGACTAAGCCCTGCCGTCGGCATATCGCCCCCTGGAATGTCGAGTTGCCTGCCCGAAGGAGACGAGCCCATGCCCCCGATATCCCGCCGCGCGCTGCTCGGTGCCGCCACGCTGTTCGCCGCCCCCGCCGGGCTCCTGCCCGCCGCCTGCGCCCAGGCTCCGGCGCCCACTACCTTCACGCCGCACTCCGGCATGGCCGGGAAGGACGTGGTGTGGGTTCCCACCCCCCAGGGTCTGGTGGACCGCATGCTCGACATGGCCGGCCTGCGCCCTGACGACTACCTGATCGACCTCGGCTCCGGGGACGGGCGCACCGTCATCACCGCGGCCAAGCGCGGCACGCCCTCGCTCGGCATCGAATACAACCCCGACCTGGTCAAACTGTCGCAGGAGGCCGCCTTGCAGGAGGGCGTGGCCGAGAAGGCCCGCTTCGTCCATGGCGACATCTTCGAGAGCGATTTTTCTAAGGCCACCGTCGTCACGCTGTTCCTGATGCCGCATCTCAACCTGCGCCTGCGCCCCATCCTGCTCGACATGAAGCCGGGCACGCGCGTTGTCTCGAACACCTTCACCATGGGCGAGTGGGTGGACGACAACAAGATCGATGCCGGCGGCGACTGCAGCGCATATTGCCGCGCCTTCCTCTGGATCGTCCCGGCCAAGGTTCAGGGCGCCTGGACGCTGCCGCAGGGCGAACTGCGCCTGGTCCAGATCTTTCAGATGCTGCGCGGCACCCTCGTCCTCGAAGGGCGCGAGGTGCCGATCGAGAACGGGCGCATGAACGGCGAGGCGATCGCCTTCAGCGCGGCCGGGCGCGACTATGGCGGCCGGGTCCAGG
>JANPIH010000090.1:0-57755 GCA_031424895.1 Rhodospirillales bacterium | reverse complement strand
CGGGCGGCGCGCGCCGCGGGGGAGGGGCGGGCGGTGCGGGGGAAGGAGCTCCGCCTGCGGGCGCGGCCGGAAGGGCGCCTGGCGGTGGCGGGGGGGCTGGTGCATCGCGAGCAGGCGGTGGGTTTCGTGGGGGATATCGACCTGCCGACCGGGTTCCTGGCGCCGGGTGGGCCGTTTGTGGGGCAGATGACGGTGACGCTGCCGGGGACGGTGGTGAAGCTGGTGGGGGGGGTGGCCGATGCGCGGGCGGGCGCGGGGCTGGATGTGAGCGTGTCGGCGGAGGCGGAGCCGGTGAATGCGCTGGACGAGATGCTGGGGGTGACGTTGCCGGTGGCGCGGTTCGAGATGTCGGCGCGGGTGCAGGGCGACCTGGGCGGGGCGATGCGGGCGGAGGCGGTGAAGCTGCGTCTGGGGCGGTCGGACGTGGTGGGGTCGGGGACGCTGGATGTGTCGGGGGTGCGGCCGCGGCTGGGGGCGGTGCTGGAGTCGGCGCGGCTTGATTGGGTGGAGGCGCGGCCGGGGCAGGCGGGCGGTTCGGGTGCGGTGGCGGCCCCCGGATCGGCGCCCACGGGATCGGCGCCCACGGGATCGGCGCCCGGGGGATCGGCGCAGCTCGGATCGGCGAACACCGAGATGGCGCACGGGGCGGAGGTGCCGGCGGCGGAACGGCGGTTGTTTGGCACCGAGGCGTTCGACTTCGCGGCGCTGGATCGGCTGGACGCGGATGTGTCGGTGCGGGTGGGCGTGCTGGCGATGGCGGGGGTGGAGCTGTCGGAGGTGAGCCTGCGGCTGGTGCTGGAGGATGGCGACCTGGCGTTGCGGCCGTATGCGTTCACGGTGGCGGGCAGCCAGGTGGCGGGGGATGCGCGGGTGAATGCCAGGGCGCGCCCGCCGGCGATGGTGCTGGATGTGGCCGCACAGCAGGTGGACGTGCCGCGGCTGTTGGCGCTGGCCGGCGTGGCGGTGCCGGTGGAGGCGAAGGGCGACGTGGTGCTGGCGCTGCGGGGGCAGGGGGAGAGCCCGCGGGCGGTGGCGGCGTCGCTGGCCGGGAGCGCGAGCCTGGTGGTGGGGCAGGGGACGCTGAAGGGCGACTATGTCGACTCGTTGGGGCTGGGCGGGCTGCGCGCGGCGGTACCGCAGTTGCAGCGGTTGGCGGAGTCGCGGCTGAATTGCGGGATTGCGCGCTTCGATATCGCGCGGGGGGTGGCCACGGCGAGGCTGCTGGCGGCCGATGCCGGGGACCTTTCGTTGATCGGCAGCGGGACGGTGAACCTGGGAACGGAGACGCTGGCGCTTGATTTGGCGCCGCGGGTGAAGATCGCGGCGGGCGGGTTGTCGGGCGGGGTTGTGGTGCCGGTGCAGGTGCGCGGGACGCTGCTGGTGCCGAAGGTGGCGGTTTTGGGCGGGCGCGGGGCGACGCGGGGCAATCCGCTGGCGGCGCTTGGGGCGATCGTGCTGGATCCCGGCGCGTCGCGGACCAATCCGTGCGGCGGGCTGGGGGAGGCGCGGCCGGCGAGCCCGGCACCGGCGCCCGCGCCGCGGCCTGGGGGCGGGGCGGGAGTTCCGGACGTGCTGCGGCTGTTGCCGCGCTGACGTGGGGTGGCGCGGTTCCTTTCCCCTTGGGACAGCCGGTGCTATAGGCACGGGCCTTTTCGCTGACCCTCGCTGCCCAGGGGCTCCATCCCGGCCATGACCGATGATCCGCCGCCCCACCCGGCCCTGCTGCCCGCCGGCCTGCGCGACCTGCTGCCGCCCGATGCCGAGGCGGAGGCGGTGGCGGTGCAGGGGCTGATGGATTCGTTCGCCGCCCATGGCTACCAGCGGGTGAAGCCGCCGCTGCTGGAGTTCGAGGATTCGCTGCTGGCCGGGTCAGGTGCTGCGGTGGCGGACCAGACTTTCCGGCTGATGGACCCCGAGACGCGGCGGATGATGGGGCTGCGGGCGGACATGACGCCGCAGGTGGCGCGCATCGCGACCACGCGGCTGTCTCAAGCGGCGCGGCCGTTGCGGCTTTCCTATGCCGGGCAGTGCCTGCGGGTGCAGGGAAGCCAGATCGCGCCGGACCGGCAGGTGGCGCAGGCGGGGATCGAGCTGATCGGGCCGGATGGGCCGGAGGCCGACGCCGAGATCGTGCTGGTGGCGGCCGAGGCGCTGGCGCGGCTGGGGCTGGGGCGGTTGTCGTATGACCTGACGATGCCGCCGCTGGTGCCCACGCTGCTGGACGAGGCGGGGTTCGAGCCGGGCCAGCGTGCCGCGCTGGGGCGGGCGCTGGACCGCAAGGATGCGGCGGCGGTGGCGACGCGGGGCGGTGCATTGGCCGGGACGTTGACGGACCTGCTGCTGGCGGCGGGGCCGGCGCGGCGGGCGCTGGATGCGTTGATGGCGGCCCGGCTGTCGCCCGGCGCACGGCGGCATGCGGAGCGGCTGGCGGAGACGGTGTCGGCGATCCAGGCGCGGGCGCCGGACTTGAAGCTGACGGTCGATCCGGTGGAGTTCCGCGGGTTCAAGTATCACACCGGGGTCAGCCTGTCGGTCTATGCGCCGGGGCGGCACGAGGAACTGGGGCGGGGCGGGCGGTACGTCTGTGGCGAAGCGGAGCCGGCGACGGGGGTGACGCTGTATCCCGACGCGGTGCTGCGCGCGCTGCCCCGGCCGGCGGCCCGGCCGAGGCTCTATTTGCCGCCGGGGACCGATCCGGCGCGGGCGGCGGCGTTGCGGGCGGCAGGGTTCGCCACCGTGGCGGGGTTCGAGCCCGGCGATGCCATGGCCGCGGCGCGTGCCCAGGCCTGCACACATGTTCTGTCCGACGGCGAACCCGTCGCGGTTGCGGAGTAGTATCATGACCAATGTCACCGTCATCGGCGCGCAGTGGGGCGACGAAGGCAAGGGCAAGGTGGTGGACTGGCTGGCCAGCCGCGCCGACGTGGTGGTGCGGTTCCAGGGTGGGCATAACGCGGGCCATACGCTGGTGGTGGGCAACGAGACCTACAAGCTGAGCCTGCTGCCGAGCGGGCTGGTGCGCGGCAAGCTGGGCGTGATCGGCAACGGCGTGGTGATCGACCCCGAGGCGTTGCTGTCGGAGATCGCGCGGGTGCGGGGGCAGGGGTTGATGGTTTCGCCGGAGACGTTGCGGATTGCTGACAATGCGGTGCTGATTTTGCCGGTGCATGCAGCGCTGGACAAGGCGCGCGAGGCGGCGCGGGGCGAGCGCAAGATCGGCACGACGGGGCGCGGCATCGGCCCGGCCTATGAGGATAAGGTGGCGCGGCGGGCGATCCGGGTGTGCGACCTGGCCGAGCCGGAGACGCTGTCCCACAAGCTCGACGAGTTGCTGTTGCATCACAACACGCTGCTGCACGGGCTGGGGGCCGCGACGTTCGACAAGCAGGCGATGCTGGACCGGCTGCTGGAGCTGGCGCCGCAGATCCTGCCGTTCGCGGAGCCGGTGTGGGAGCGGTTGGACGATCTGCGCCGTGCGGGCAAGCGCATCCTGTTCGAGGGCGCGCAGGCGGTGATGCTGGATGTCGACCATGGCACCTATCCGTTCGTGACCAGCAGCAACACGGTGGCGGCGACGGCGGCGAGCGGTTCGGGGATCGGGCCGTCGGCGGTGGGGTTCGTGCTGGGGATTGCCAAGGCGTATACGACGCGGGTGGGGTCGGGGCCGTTTCCGACCGAGCTGATGGACGACGTGGGCAAGCTGCTGGGCGAGCGCGGGCATGAGTTCGGCACGGTGACGGGGCGGCCGCGGCGGTGCGGCTGGTTCGATGCGGTGCTGGTGCGCCAGGCGGTGAAGGTGGGCGGCGTGCAGGGGCTGGTGCTGACCAAGCTCGACGTGCTGGACGGGCTGGCGGAGTTGAAGGTGTGCGTCGGCTACCGGATTGACGGCGAGGTGGTGCGGCGGCTGCCGGCGGCGATGGGGGCGCAGGCGCGGGCCGAGCCGGTGTATGAGGTGATGCAGGGCTGGTCCGGCTCGACGCGCGGCGCGCGCAGCTGGGCCCAGCTGCCGGCGGAGGCGGTGAAGTATGTGCGCCGCATCGAGGAACTGGTGGAGGCGCCGGTGACGCTGGTGTCGACAAGCCCCGAGCGCGACGACACGATCCTGGTTCGGGATCCGTTCGAAGGGTAGGATTCTTCTTTTTCTGAAGAAAAAGAAGCAAAAAGACTTTTATACATTTGTGGCGTCGCTCCGCGTGTTTTTGTGGCGAGCGTCGGACGTTGGCGAGTGGTTAAAGTTTATTTGCTTCTTTTTGTTCACAAAAAGAAGGCTCTTTCTGTCGTGCTGCGTTAACCGTCCCGCAGCACTTGGGCCCCAGGATCGCCGGCTGACGATTGCCGCTGGACCAGAATGGCCCCTCCCCCGCTGATTGCCGGACAGTTTGCTGTCGATCTGGCTCGCCCCATGCCGGCATGGGGGGGCGGCCAGGAGTGTTTCGGTGCGACGGACACCAAGAGCGGTCGGGCCGACCACATGGCGCTGCTGGTGCGCCGCGACGCGCCGCTGCGGGTGCAGGCGGTGAACTCGCTGGCGACGATGCCGATCGACGGCATCCTGACGCCGGTGGCGCACGGGCCGGCGCTGGGGCCGCCCCTGGGGCCGCGCGGCGTGCCGGCGTGGTTCGTGGTGACGCATGCCCCACCGGGTCCGCCGCTGTGGGGGCCGCATGCGCCGGCTTCGGTGGCGTGGCATGAGCAGGACCTGCTGCGCGACGTGCTGCGGCCGATCGCCCAGGCGCTGGAGCGGTTGCAGGCGCGGCACGTGACGCATCGGGGCATCCGGCCGGCCAATCTGTTCCGCGCGCGGCCGGGCGACCCGGTGACGTTGGGCTGTGCCTGGGCGGCACCGGCGGCGAGCCTGCAGCCGGCGATCTTCGAGCCGCCCTATGCCGCGATGTGCCTGCCGGGTGGGCGCGGCGAGGGCACAATCGGCGACGACGTGTATGCGCTGGGCGTGACGCTGCTGGTGCTGGCGACCGGGCGCGAGCCGATGGCCGGGATGGATGATGCGGCGATCGTGCGGCGCAAGCTGGAGGTGGGCAGCTTCGCGGCGCTGGCGGGCGAGGAGCGGCTGAGCCCGGCGATTGGCGACCTGATCCGCGGCATGCTGGCCGAGGACCCCGACCACCGGCCGCCACCGGTGCTTCTGGCCGATCCGGCGGCGGCGCGGGCGCGGCGGGTGGCTGCGCGGCCGCCGCCGCGGGCGCAGCGGTCGCTGGAGGTGGGGAAGGTGACGGCGGTGAACCTGCGCACCCTGGCGCTGGCCATTGCCACCACGCCGGAGGAGGGGGTGCGGCAGATGCGCGCTGGCGCCGTCGATCGCTGGCTGCGCCGGGCGTTGGGCGATTCGACGACGGCGGTGCAGCTGGAGGAGGTGGTGCGTCGCCGCGCCGCCGAGCAGCCGGCCGAGGACGTGGTGGCGGATGCGACGATGGCGACGCGGGCGATCGCGCTGCTGGACCCGCTGGCGCCGGTGGTGTGGCGAGGAGTGGCGCTGTTCCCGGACGGGCTGGGAGGGGCGCTGGCGGGGGCTGCGGGGCAGGAGGGCGAGCGGCTGCTGGGCGAGATGGTGGCCGCGGAGGCGATGGGCAGCTGGGCGGCGATGCGGCCGGAGCGCTGCGACCCCGTGCTGCTGCGCGTGGAAGCCCACCAGAACATGCACATGCAGCGCGCGCGGGGGCTGGGCGGCGGCACGGCGCGGTTGCGCTACGGCCTCAATCCGCTGCTGCCGTGCCGCAGCCCGCTGGTGGGCGAGGCGCTGGTGGCGCGGCTGGCCGAATTGGTCCCGGCGCTGGAGGCGATAGCGGCGGATGAGCGGCGGCGCGAGGGAGTGCCGATGGACGCGGAGATTGCCGCCTTCATGGTGGCGCGGAGCGATATGCCGGTGGCCGGCGAGCTGGCGCGGATGGGCGAGGCGCGCACGCCCGAGGCGGCGGCGCTGGTGCTGCTGCGGATGCTGGCGTGGCTGCAGGAGCGGCAGCGGATCGCGGCCCTGCCGAACCTGGCGGCTTGGCTCGGGTCGCGGCTGGAGAAGCTGCTTGACGATTGGCACAACCGGCCGCTGCGGGCGCGGATAGCCGAGGCGCTGGCGGTGCATGTGAAGGCTGGCGCCCTGCCGCGGCTGCTGGACCTGCTGGACGACCGCGTGGCGAAGCAGCGCGATGCCGGCGAGGCGACGCAGGCGGCGCGGCTGGTGGCGCGGATCGAGGCGGAGATCGGTGAGTTGCAGGCTGGCGCCGCCGGACGCGCGGCGAGTGCGCGCGAGGCGGGGCATGAGGTGGTGCTGGGCGTGGGGATGACGGCGCTGACGCTCAGCCTGATCGCTACACTGGTGATGTGAGGGGCGATGTGATGGCGGGCACGAGGGTGGTGGCACCGGGCAAGCCGCGGTCGTGGATCTGGGCGCAGGGCCTGGCGTGCGGGTTGCTGGTAGCGACTGCGGCGCCACTGGCCGTGACGCTGGCTGTGCTGTTCGCGCCGGCTGCCGCGGCGCTGGTTCTGGCGCCGGTGAACGGGCGGCGGATGGCGGGGGTGCTGCTGGTGTATGCGCTGGCCGCCGCGCTGCCGTGGCTGGATACGCTGTGGAACGCGGCGCGGGATTGGGCGGCTTGCCTCGACCTGCTGGGTGAGATGCGGCTGGTGGGCATCTGCTGGAGCGCGCAGGCGGCGGGATGGCTGCTGGCCGAGGGCATCCCAATGGTGTCGCGCCTGGTGCTGGAAACGCGGGTGCGGGCCCGAATTGCCCGGCTGCGCGAGGCGCGCGGGAGGTTGCAGGTGGAATGGGGCCTGGCGGAGGAAGGCAAGGGCGAGGCCTGATCGCGACCGGTTCTGCTGCGCCAGGACCTGTCGGGTTTTTCTGCGTGCCGGCCTGTCGGGCGAGGTTCCCCTCCCCTTGCGGGGAGGGGCCCTGGTTTCAGGCCGCGGCGCGGGCGGCGGCGGCGCGGCGCTGTTCGGAGACTTCGGTGTGCATCGCCTTCTGCAGCTTTTCGAAGGCGCGGACCTCGATCTGGCGGACCCGCTCGCGCGAGATGGCGTATTGCTGCGACAATTCCTCAAGGGTGGTCGGGTTGTCCTTGAGGCGGCGTTCGATGAGGATGTGACGTTCGCGTTCGTTGAGCGTTTTCAGGGCGTTGGCAAGCAATGCCTTGCGTCCCGTCAGTTCCTGGCGCTCGGCGATCGAATCTTCCTGGCTCTCGCTGTCGTCCACCAGCCAATCCTGCCACTCGCCCTCGCTGTCGGCGCGGACGGGGGCGTTGAGGCTGTGGTCGGGGGCGGCGAGGCGACGGTTCATGTTCACCACGTCCTGCTCCGGCACGGCGAGCACGCGGGCGATCTTGGCCACCTGCTCGGGCTGCAGGTCGCCGTCGTCGATGGCCTGCATCTGGCCCTTGAGGCGGCGCAGGTTGAAGAACAGCTTCTTCTGGGCCGCCGTGGTGCCCATCTTCACGAGCGACCAGGAGTGGAGGATGTATTCCTGGATGGCCGCGCGGATCCACCACATGGCGTAGGTGGCCAGGCGGAAGCCGCGTTCCGGGTCGAATCGCTTCACCGCCTGCATCATTCCGACATTGCCCTCGCTGATCAGCTCGCCCAGCGGAAGGCCGTAGCCGCGATAGCCCATGGCGATCTTGGCGACGAGGCGCAGGTGGGAGGTGACAAGCTTGTGCGCCGCCTCCATGTCCTCGGTGTCGCGCCAGCGTTTGGAAAGGGACAGTTCCTCCTCGGCGGTCAGCATCGGGAATTTGCGGATCTCCTGGAGATACCGCGTCAGGTTTCCTTCGGGGGCCACGTTGATCACGGCGGCAACCATCTTCAGGCTCCTTCCATCCATACACCCTTGCGGCGCCGCGGGGCGGTGCGTTCGGGCATGCGACGGATTATGCGCGCCACAATCGTTTGCGGCGCAGGTTCACAAAGCTCCACCGGCCTGGATTGGTTGCCCCGGATGGGCACAACCCGTCCTGACGGTGCCGGTCCCCATTGCGGGCTTCCGGCAGCGGTTGAAGTGGCTGGGCTTGCCGAGACGGGATCGTTCGGCGAATCAGCTTCATTGCAACCGTGGGTATTTTCTACCCAATCACACTGCCAGGGTCAAGATACCGGACCGGTGAAGTCGGGATTAACTTGGTGCAAGGTTCAGCCGGTCGAGCAGGGCCTGCATGTCGGACGGCGGCGGGGTGGTGAAGCTCATGTTTGCACCGCTGCGGGGGTGGCGGAAGCCGAGGCGGGCGGCGTGCAGGGCCTGGCGCGGGAAGTCGAGCAGGAGGGCGCGGCTGTCGGGGTCGAGGCCCTTGGCGGTCGCCGGCAGGCGCCTGAGATAGACGGGGTCGCCGACGATGGGGTGGCCGCGATGGGCGAGGTGGACACGGATCTGGTGGGTGCGGCCGGTGGCCAAGCGACATTCGAGCAGGCTGGCGGCGCCGGCGTGGTGGGCGAGGGTGCGGTAGCGGGTGAGCGCCTCCTTGCCGCCGCCGCCGTCCGGGCGGACGGCCATGCGCTTGCGGTCGCGCGGGTCGCGTGCGATGGCGCCCTCGATGTCGCCGGACGTGGGGTTGGGCAGGCCCCAGCAGAGGGCGAGGTAGAAGCGGTCGATGTCGCGGGCGGCGAAGGCCTGGGTGAGGGCGGCGCTGGCCAGGTCGGTCTTGGCCACCACCATGACGCCGGAGGTGTCCTTGTCCAACCGGTGGACGATGCCGGGGCGGCGCTCGCCGCCGATGCCGGTCAGGGTTTCGCCGCAATGGGCGAGCAGCGCGTTGACCAGCGTGCCGTCCTCGTTGCCGGGGGCGGGGTGGACGACCAGGCCCGCGGGCTTGTCGAGCACCAGGACGTCGCGGTCCTCGAACAGGATGGGGAAGGGGATGTCCTGCGCCTGCGGCACCGAGGGGGCGGCGGCGGGGAAATCGAGCGTGTAGGTGGCCTGCGCGCGCACGGGCTCGGCGGGCTGGCTGACCTCGCTGCCGTCGCGCCGGACGCGGTGGTCCTCGATGAGGGATTTCACGCGCGAGCGCGACAGGCCGCCGATTGCCTCGGCGAGGAAGCGGTCGACGCGCTGGCCCGCCTGCTCATGGGAGGCGACGCGGGTGAAGACGGTTGCGTCGGTGGGCAATTCGGCGGACATGGCGCGTGATAGCGCGGATGGCGGCGCGGCGGATATGGGGGACGACATGCAGGCGCTGCGGATTCTCGTGGTGGTGATGGGCGTGATGATCGTGGGCGGCATGGTCACGCTGGTGGTTCTGCTGGCTCAGAAGATGGGCGGGCCGCCAGTGGGGGGGACGGTGGGGGGGACGGTGGCGGTGGCGGGCAGTGCCACGCTGGATGAGCCGGCCGGGACGCAGATCGTGGCGGCGGTGCCGGCGGGGGATGCGGTCGCGCTGCATCTGCGCGGCGGCGGGCCGGACCGCGTGGTGATGGTGGAGGCGCGCACGGGGCGCGTGCTGGGGCGGATTGCGCTGGCGCGATAGGTGGGTGCGGCGGCTGAAATTTGTGCCGGACCCGCTTGATGTCGGGCACCAATCGGCTTAGAAGGCGCGCCTGCCTCGCTGCTGTCCCGTTCGTCTAGAGGCCTAGGACACCGCCCTCTCACGGCGGTAACAGGGGTTCGAATCCCCTACGGGACGCCAGGGCTTTTCATTCGGCCAGTTTTTCATTCTGCAAGCATCGATGCGCCTCGCCGTTGCGCGGCGGTGGCGGCTTACGCGTGCGGCGTGTTCGCGCATTGGTCGGGTTCGCGCGCCGGCTTCAATGTGCGATGGCCGAGCCGCTCGGGGCCAGGGTGGTGCCGCAGTCGACACAGGCCAGCGCGTTGGTCCAGTTGGTTCGCCGGCAGGCGGGGCAGGAATGGGTGGCCTTGTCCGGCCCGAGATGGGACATCCCGGTCCAGTGCGAGAGCCTGGCCGGCAGCGCGGCGGGTAGGGCGACAGCGCGGTCCAGCACGGCGCGCAGGGCCGCCAGTTCGCGCAGGATCAGCATCGTGCCGGCGGCGAGCGCCGAAGTCAGCAGGGCGAAGCCGGCCAGCAACAGCACTGGCACCAGGTCGTGCAGGTGGAGGAAGTATGCATCGGGCAGGATGGCCGGCCGAAGCAGCAGCAGGGGCAGCAGGCCGACCGCACATGCCAGCAGCCCGCCCCAGTAGATGCCGACAAGAAACTTTCGCACCGCGACGCGCTCCGCAACAGAGACCAAGTCAAACCTAGCCTATCTTGCGTACAAAATCGTTACAGCATGGTTAGCCGTTGCCTCCCGGCGACGCCATTCCCACGTGCCGGGCGGCGCGCCATGATGAGTGGCCGATGCCCCGGGGTGACCCAGTGACCGTCTATGTCGACGACATGCGCGCGAAGTTCCGCGGCCACATCATGTGCCACATGATCGCCGACACCGAGGCGCAGCTGCACGACATGGCCGCGCGCATCGGCATCGCCCGCCGCCTGTATCAGGGCGACCACTACGACGTGACGTTGGACCGGCGGGCGATGGCCGTGGCGCTGGGGGCGCGGGAGATCACCTGGCGCGAGTGCAGCCTGATGACCGTGCTGCGCCGGCGCGACCCGACCGCCCCGCTGGTGACGCCAGCCGAGGGCGCGGCGTGGCTGCGCGCGCGCCTGGCGGACCGGCTGGGGCTGTGAGGCGCCGGATCAGGCCGGCTTCAGCAGGGTGGCGACGCGGTGCAGGGCGAGCTGGTAGCCCTGGGTGCCGCAGCCGGCGATCACGCCCTCGGCGCGGCTGGAGACGAAGGAGTGGTGGCGGAATTCCTCGCGCTTGTGGATGTTGCTGATGTGCACCTCGATCACCGGGCCGTCGAAGGTGTTCAGCGCGTCCAGCACCGCAACCGAGGTGTGGCTGAAGGCGGCCGGGTTGATGACGATCGCCGCCGCCACGTCGCGCGCCTCGTGGATCCAGTCGACGATCTCGTATTCGCGGTTGCTCTGGTGGCAGCGCAGCGAAATCCCGAGCGTTGTGGCCAGCGCCGTGCAGTCGCGCTCCAGGTCGGCCAGGGTTTCGGCGCCGTAGATGTGCGGCTGGCGGCGGCCGAGCAGGTTGAGGTTGGGGCCGTTCAGCAGGAAGACGAGGGACATGCGTGCGTTTCCAGAGAGGGGGTGGCGGGCCTTCGCGGGCGTTCGGTGCGCTGCATGGCGGGGGTCGCGCTCAGGGCGCGGGGTCGGCCTGGCGGCCCATGCGGTTCTCGAACACCACGAACCAGGGGCGCAGCACGCGCGACAGCCGGCCCTGGCCGTCGGTGGCGTGGCGCACAGCGGTGACGGCCTGGGCGACGTTGCCGCCCACCGCCGTTACCTCGCCGGCCGCCGTCGCGATGACGATGTCGCAATGCATCGGCCGCGGCCGGCCCGACTCCGCCCGCCGTGCCGCCAGGCTCGGGAGCGGGGTGCGGCTGCGGTCGGCGCACACGATGTCGCCGGGGGCGGGCGGGTGGTCGGCGGCGTCGTGGGCGAGGAAGGGTGCGCGCGGGCCCCACCGGTCGCTGGTGCGCAGCAGGGCGTCGACATACTCCCAATGGGCGGCGGAGGACGGGAAATCGACGGCGTCCACCCCGGTGGCGCGCAGCACGAACGAGAGGAACGCCGCCGACCAGGGCTGGCAGCCCCACAGCGCCGCCCGCCCGCCGGAGGAGAGTTCGCCCGGGGTGCATTCGGTGGGCAGGCCCAGGGTGAAGGCGCGACGGTTGCGGGCGATCTCCGCCTTCCACCCGACGGCGGACCAGTAGGCCAGCACCTTGGAGAACGCAGCCGGGTGCTGCTCGGCGACCGGGCCCTCGTCGGCATCCGAGGTCGGGGCGGTGCGGGCATCGAGCACGCGCCCGCCCCATTCCTGCCACTCGCCGAGCACCAGGCGCAGCATTCGCGTGCGGGTTTCCGCGGGGTAGGGCGGCGGCGGCAGTTCAGGGGCGGGCGCTGGCGCTGGCGCGGCGCAGGCGGCGAGGGCGGCCAGCAGGGCGAGCAGGGCCGCGATGGGAATTGGGCGAGGCATCGGGCAGGTGTGCTGCCGCCGCGGCGCGCGCGCAATGGGCCAGCACGGCGGCGGGGCAGGCCATGCCGCGCGGGCGCCTGTCCGGCCCGGCCACAAGGCGGCGAGCGGTGATTTCGCTGCCGCGGCGAAACTTCGCGCGCCCTTCGGCGTTGCCCCGGTTGCATTGGGCAACCGCTCGATGGCGCAGGGCATGAAGGGACACTCATGAGCGACCGGGCGGAACAGGGCGAGTTTGAACTGCCGATCGGAATCAACGTGGTGGTGGGCATCATCGATGCCGCGCGCGCCGCGGAGGAGATGGAGGAGGAGGACATCAACGAAGACGTCCAGGACCCCGAGTCGCCCGACGATGACGATGCGGCGGGGGTGGGAAGCGAGTTGCTGCGCGGCCTGATCGAGGACCTGAACGAGGATGACCAGGCAGCGCTGGTGGCCCTCGTCTGGATTGGCCGCGGCGACCGAGAGCCCGGGGAATGGGCCGAGGTGGTCACCCTGGCCCGTGAGCGCGCCGCCGAGGGGCCGGTGGCCGATTACCTGATGGGCATGGAGATGCTGGGCGACCTTCTGTCGGAGGGGCTCGCGGCCTGCGGCATCATCGCGGAGGACGTGCCTCGCTGACGGCAACCGTACGCGGGCGGCGGCATTTGCCTGTCCTGGCAAGGTGCCAGATTTGTACCAGGAGAACGAAGATGTCGTCCCGGGCCATGCCGGCGCCTGCGCGCGGGCGAGTGCCGTCCGCCGTCGCTCCCGCCTCCACCCCTGCCCCCACACCTGGTCGCCCCCGGACCGGCGGTTGGCTGCTGCCGGCACTGCTGGGGGTGGCGGCGGCGATCGTGGCCAATGATGTCCTGGCGCGCGCCATGGAACGCCGCCATCCGCCGCGCGGGCGCTTCATCGCCGTGGACGGCACGACGCTGCATGTGATCGAGCGCGGTGGCGGGCCGCCGGTGCTGCTGCTGCACGGGAACGGCGCGATGGCGCAGGATTTCGTCGCCAGCGGGCTGGTGGATCGCCTGGCGGTCGGCCACCACGTGATCGTGCCCGACCGCCCCGGCTTTGGCCATTCACCGCGCCCGCGCGGGCTATGGACGGCGAAGTCCCAGGCGCGGCTGTTCGCCGCGGCGATGGACAGCCTGGGCGTGGAGCGGGCCGTGGTGGTGGGGCATTCCTGGGGCGTGCTGCCGGCGTTGGAGCTGGCGCTGGAGCATCCTGGCCGGGTGTCGGCGCTGGTGCTGGTGGGCGGATATTACCATCCGACATTGCGGCTGGACGTGCCGCTGATGTCGCTGGCCGCGGTGCCGCTGCTGGGCGGGCTGCTGCGCCATACCGTGCTGCCGCCGCTGGGCTGGCTGCTGCGCCGGCAGATGCTGCGTGTGTTGTTCGCGCCGGCCGGCATCACCTCGCGGTTCGATGCGCTGTTCCCGTTCGGCCTGTCGGTGCGCCCGTCGCAACTGCGTGCCACCGCCATGGACATAGCGAACATGCTGCCTGGCACCGCGGCGCTGGTTCGGCGCTATGAGCGGTTGACCCTGCCGGTGGCGATCGTCGGCGGCACCGGGGACCGGGTGGTGGATTTCGACACGCAGTCGCGCTGGCTGCACCGGCTCCTGCCGCACAGCCGGCTGCATGCGATCGAGGCCGACGGGCACATGGCCCACCATACCGAGCCCGTCCTGGTGGCCGACATCGTCGCCCAGGCGGTGCGCGAAGCTGCCAGGCAGGAAGCGGGCGCCGAGCCGATGCCATCCACTGCATGAGCCGGTGGACCTGCGCGCCGGGGCAGGGCACCATGGGCAGGTGCCCACCCCGGAGACCTCGTGACGGCGTTTCGCTTCCTGCACGCGGCCGACCTGCATCTCGACAGCCCGCTGCGTGGCTTGGCACGCGACCCGGACGCGCCGGTGGAGCGCATCCGCCGTGCCACCCGCGACGCGCTGTCCAACATGGTCGAGCTTGCGCTGCAGGAACGCGTGGCCTTCGTGCTGCTGGCCGGCGACCTCTATGACGGGGACTGGCGCGACTGGGGCACCGGGCAGTTCCTGATCGGCCAGCTGGCGCGGCTGACCGGTGCCGGCATCCGCGTGGTGGCGATCAGCGGCAACCACGACGCGGCCAGCCAGATCACCCGCCACCTGCGCTGGCCCACCGGGGCGGTGATGCTGCCGGTGGACCGACCGGCGACGGTGGAGTGGGATGACCTCGGCGTTGCTATCCACGGCCAGGGTTTTCATCGCCGCGACGTGGCCGACAACCTCGCCCTCGGCTATCCGGCGCCGCTGCCGGGGCGGCTGAACATCGGGCTGCTGCACACGGCGGCCGGGCGTGGCGGGCACGAGAACTACGCGCCCTGCACCGCGGCGCAACTCTCGGCGCACGGCTATGCCTATTGGGCGCTCGGCCATGTCCATGCCCGCGAGGTGATCGCCGAGCGGCCGTGGATCGTGTTTCCCGGCAACCTCCAGGGCCGCGACGTGAACGAGGCCGGGGTCAAGGGGGCGAGCCTCGTTTCCGTGCGCGATGGCGGGATTGCCGGGCTTGAGCATCGCGCGCTCGATGTGGTGCGCTGGGCTCGCGTCGAGGTTGACCTGGCCGGGGCTGCGGACGAGGAGGCGGCGTTGTCCCGCCTGCGCCCGGCCTTGGAAGCGGCACTGGGCGAGGCGCAGGGGCGGCTGCTGGCGCTGCGGCTGGTGTTGTCCGGCACCTGCGCCGCGCATGCCGCGCTGAGTGCCGATCCTGCGGCGCTGCGCGAAAAGCTTCGTGCCGAGGCGCTGGCCACTGCCGCCGGGCAGGAGATGTGGCTGGAGGATGTGCGGCTGGTCACCGCGGCACCCGCCGCCGCCCGGGCGCGCGACGATGCGCTGGGCACGCTGCTGCGCGCCATCGACGAAGCCGCCGCACCCGGCCTGCTGCCGCCTTTGCAGGCCTATGCCGAGAAAATGCTGGGCCATGGCGCGGCTGGCCGCCGCCTGCCGGCCGACCATCCCGCCCGGCGGCTGGCCCTGGGGGAGCTGCCGCCCGACCTGCTGGAGCGTGCCCGGGCACTGGTGCTGGCCCGGCTCGGGGAGGGCTGATGCGCCTCAGCCGCCTCACGCTGCTGCGCTATGGCTGCTTCGAGGCGGCCGACCTCGTGCTGCACCCGACGCGGCTGAACCTCGTGCTTGCCCCGAACGGCGCCGGCAAGTCGGTGCTGCGCCAGGCCTTCGCCGACCTGCTGTGCGGCATTCCGCTGCGCAGCCCGATGGATTTCCGCTTCGGCGTGGCCGGCATGCGCCTGATGGCCGAGGCGGTGCTGCCGGATGGGCGGCGGTTTGCCTTCGGGCGGCGCAAGGGCCAGGGCAACACGCTGATCGATGCCGACGGCGCACCGCTGGACCGCGCCGTGCTGGAGGCGGCGACCGGCCCGGTGGACCGCGCGCTGCTGGAGCGGCTGTTCGCGCTCGATACCGCGCTGCTGCGCCGGGGCGGGGAGGGGCTGCTGGCCTCGGGCGGCGCGCTGGCCGATGCGCTGGTGAGTGCCGCGGGCGGGTTGCGCCCGGCGCGCGGGCTGCTGGGCACGTTGCGCGAGGAGCGCGACGCGCTCGCCCCGGAACGGCGCATGGCCGCCCGCCCGTTCCACCAGGCGCTGGACCAGCTTGCCGCCGCGCGCAAGGCACTGGAGGAGGCGGTGTTCACGCCGCAGGCCTGGGCCGGGGAACAGACGGCGCTGGAACAGGCCGAGTTACGCCGCGCCACCGCCAACAGTGCCGCGCAGGCGGCCGCTTTGCGCATCGCCCAGCTGGAACGTCTGCGACGCGTGCGCCCGCTGCTCGCCGCCCACGACGCCGCCGCCGACTGGCTTGCGGCCCACCCCGACGCGAAGGCACTGCCCGCCGATCTCGGCCGCCGGCTGGACGAGGCCCGCACCGCCCTGTCCGCCGCGGCGGAGGCGGCGCGCACCGCCCTGGCGCGCCACGCCCGGATCGCCGAGGACATCGCGGCCCTGGCCCCCGACCCCCACGCCCTGGCCGAGGCCGATGCCATCGCCGCCCTGGTCGACCATGCCGGCGCGGTGCGCAAGGCGATGCTCGATCTGCCCGGGGTGGCGGCGGAACACCGCCTGGCGGAGGCCGAAGCCGCCCGGCTGCGCCATGAGTTGGGCCATTCCGCCACCCTGCCGCCGCCGATGGCGCTGCGCGAGGCGCGCCGGCTGATCGCCGAGCATGAGCGCCTGGCCGCCGAATCGCGCCGCCTGCCGGCCCTGCACGCCGCCCGGCAGCGCGATGCCGAGGATGCAAGTGCTGCCCTGGCCGCCCTGCCGCCGCCGGACGAGACCGCCGGGCTTGCCGCGTTGGTGCGCGAGATCCGCGCCGCCGGTGACCCCGCCGCGCGCGCCGAAGCCGCCGCCGAGGCGCTGCGCCGCCGCCGCACGGAGGCCGAGGCGGCGCTGGCCGTGCTGCCCGGCTGGCGCGGCACCGCGGAAGCACTCGCCGCCCTCGCGGTGCCGGCCGCCGCCGCGTTCGAGGCGCTGGACGGCGCCCATGCCGCCGCCCGGCAGCGCAGCGCGCTGGCCCGCGACGCGCAGGTCCGCGCCGCTGCCGCACTGGCCGCATCGCGGGCGCGGCTGGAGGAACTGGGCGAATTGCGAGACCTGATCGATCCCGATGCCGTCGCCGCCGCGCGCCGCCATCGCGATCGCGGCTGGGACCTGGTGTTCCGCCGGGGCTTCACCGCCGAACCGCCGACGCCGGCGGAGATCGCCGCGTGGTCGGGCGGTGCGGCGCTGCCGCTGGCCTATGGCACGGCCGTCGCCGCCGCCGATGGGCTCGCCGATCGTCGCGCCGCGATGGCCGCGCGCATCGCCGATGCTGCCGCCGCCGATCGCGCCGACGGGCTTGCCGCCGAGGCTGTGGCCGCTGCCACCGCCGACCGCACGGCCGCCGACACCGCCGAGGCCGAGGCGGAGGGGCGCTGGCACGCGGCCTGCACGTCGCTGGGCCTGCCACCGGACACCGGGGCCGCCGCGTTGCGCGCCTTCCTCCAGGGGCGGGACGCGGCGTTGGCGGCGGAGCGCGAGGCGGCGCTGGTGGTGCACGCGGCGACGGCGCTGTCCACCAGCCATGACGGCTGGCGGGGTCGTCTGGCCACCGCCCTCGGTGCCGATGGGGAAGGCCTTCCCACCCTTCTGGCCGTGGCCGAGCTGCGCCTGCAACAGCGCGAGGCGCAGATGGCGGCGCGGGCCGAGGCCGCCGCGGGGCTGCGCGCCGCCGAGGCGCAACTCGCGCAACTGGCCCAGGCCGAGGCGGCGCAGGCCGCGTCGCACGCCGCCTGGCAGCCGCTCTGGATCGCGAGCCAGGCCGCCCTCGGCCGTCCGCCGGGCGAGGCGCCCGCGCTGGTTGGCGAGGTGCTGGGCCTCTATGCCGACCTCGCCGCCGCCACCGCGCAGGAGGCTGCGCTGCGCACCCGCGTCGATGGCATGCGCGCCGATAGCGACCGCTTCGCCGCCGAGATGACCGGGCTTGCCGCCCGCCTGTCGCCGCGGGCCGATGCCGGTGATCCCTTCGTTTTGCTGCGCGACCTGCGCGCCCGCCTCGAAGCCGCCCGGGCGACCGCCGAGCGCCATGCGCTGCTAGCCGGCGCGCGCGATGCGGCGGCGACGGAATTGACGCAGGCCGGCGAGGCGCTGGCCGCTGCCGAAGTGCGACTGCGGGAGATCGTCGCCGCCGCGGGTGCCGTGGATGTCGCCAGTGCAGAGGCCGCCATCGCGTTGGCCGTCGCGCGCGCCGGGCATGCGACACGGCGCGAGGAGGCCGAAGCCGCCCTGCGCGAGGCCGGCGACGGTCGGGCGCTGTCCGACCTGCGGGCGGAGGCGGATGCCCTGCCGGCCGACCAGTTGACCGTCGAGATGGCCCTCGCCCGGGACCAGGCCACCGAGGCCAACCGCGCCGCGCAGGAGGCCGCCAGCGAGGCCGCGCGGATCGCCGCCGGCTGGGAGCGCCTGGCCACCGATCTGCGCGCCGTCACCGCGCGCGCCGAGGAGGAGGCGTCATTGGCGACGCTCGGCCGCGTGCTGGAGGAGGCGCTGGTGCTGCACGCCGCCGGGCTCATGCTGGAACAAGGCCTTGCCCAGGTGGAAGCCGCCGGCACCAGTACCTTGCTGGCCCGCATCGCCGCCCATGTCGGGCAGCTGACCGACGGCGCCTATGACCAGGTGACGACCGAGGAAGCGCCGGACGGCACCGCCGTGCTGCGTGTGCGCCAGCCCGGCGTGCCCGACGACCCCAAGCGCATGGACCAGCTATCGGAAGGCACGCGCGACCAGCTGTTCCTGGCGCTGCGGCTCGTCGCCATCGAGGACCATGTGCGCACCGCAGCACCGCTGCCGTTCATCGCCGACGACATCCTGCAGACCTTCGATGACCGCCGCGCGGCATGTGCGCTCATCGCGCTGGCGGAGCTGAACCGGCGGGCCCAGGTGATCGTGCTGACACACCACCCGCACGTCGCCGAACTGGCGGCGGCGAGCGGACTGGATGTCATGATCCACCTTCTCGCCGCCTGACCGAGCCTTACCGCCAGATGGGGCGGCCGAGGTTGACATTGCGCCCGGAGGTCAGCGCGCCGCCGGCTGCGCCGACCGCCCCGCCCAGAAGGGCGCCGGTGCCGAGGCTGCCGCCGGTAAGGCCGCTGACGGCGGCACCCGTGCCGGCGCCGATCAGGCCGCCGGAGATCGCGCGGTCGCCGGTGGTCTGGCCGCAGCCGGCCAGGGCCAGGGTCGCAAGCAGCGGGATGGCCAGAAAGGTTTTCATCGCGTGTCCCTCATGTTGCAGATGCACCCGGCATCATCCGGCGCATGGCGCAAGGATGCCGACGCTTCGTGTCTGAAACGTGGTGGCGCGGTGAAGGCTCCATGGCGCACGCAGTTGGGTGGGAATAGCCCTCAGCGCCGGCCGACCAGCGCCAGCGCCGCGCCGAATACGCCGACAACGGCGGCGAGAGGGCCGAAACTGCCGAAGCCGAACTGCGTCATCATCCAGCCGCCCAGAGACGCGGCACCCAGCCAGCCGAAGCTCGCCGAGGTCACGTTCAGCCCCAGCACGGTGCCGCGCACCTCGTCTGGCACGTTGGCCAGGGCGGCCATCAGGCTCGGCCGCGCGATGGCGTTGACGAACACGTAGCCGAAGCCGAGCGCCACCGACACCGCCAGCCCCGGCGTGTAGAGGAACAGCGCCATCGCCACCGCCGAGGAGCCGGCCATGGCGGCGGCAAAGGTGTGCAGCCGGTTGGGCAGAAGGTCGGCCATCTGCCCGCCCAGGATGGTGCCCAGGATGTTGCCGCCCGCGAACAGCGCCAGCGGCAGCGCCACGCCGCGCAGCGACAGGCCGTAGGTGGATTGCAGGAAGGTGGCGAAATACACCGCTGTCAGCCCGTAGCAGATGCGCTCGGCGATCCCCATCGCCAACAGTCGCATCACCGGGCCGGACATCGCGCTGCGCAGCGAGGCCGGCTTGCTGCCGGCCGCCCGCGCCCCGCCGCTGCTGCCCCAGGTGGTGGCCAGCAGCCCGATGGCGGCCAGCAGCGCGATGCCCGCCACCGTCACGTTCACCCCGCGCCAGCCGACATAGGCGCCGATCCAGGCAGCCAGCGGCACGCCGACCAGCAGGGTCAGGGATTGCCCCGCCATCACCCAGCCGAGCGCCCGCCCGCGCTGCCGGTCGACCGTGCGTGCCGAGGCCTCGGCCATGATCACGCCGGTGAAGGCGCCGGAGCAGCCGCCCGCCGCCGTCGCCCAGGCCGCGACCGTCCAGTAGGAGTCGGATTGCGCGACACCCAGCATGCACACTGCCAGGCCCAGGGGCCCGCCGATCATGAACGGCTTGCGGCCCCAGCGGTCCGACCCCGCGCCGGCGGCCATCGAGGCGACGCCCCAGGCGATCGAGGTCATCGCCATCAGGTTCGCCACCAGCGCCAGGCTGGTGGCGAGGTCGCGCGACATGTCCAGCAGGAAGGGGGCGCGGGTGGTACCGCTGCAGGAGGCAGCGAACATGCCAAGGCAGGCGGCGGCCAGCAGTGCCCAAGGCATAGGCGCAGTGGCGGTTGAACCCAATGCTTCGGACGGGGATCGGGAGGACATGCGGCGAACCTAGCCGGCGCCGTTGGCGCGGGCGAGATGCGGCTCAGGCAGGGCTGGCCGTCACCACAGGAACCACGCTGCGATCATTCCCAGCACGGCCAGCGTGGTTGACACCGCCAGCACGAGGATCACCTGCGGGCTGATGCGCCCGCCGCGCGCCGCCTGCGCGGAGCCGGCGGCGGGGGGGATTTCAGGAACGGGCTTAGAATCGTCGGTCATGGCCGGGCAACGCCAGGGGTGCCGGCTGGTTCCGTGATCGGCCGCCGTCGATCAACCCCAGCACCTCGGCCGCCGCGGAGAAGGATGGCGCCATGGCCGGGGCCGCCAGCCCGGCGGCGACGTCGCGGAACGCCATGCGCTGGGCCGCCGCCGCCTGCGGATCGGTCAGCAGGCGCGCCAGATGCTCGGCGAGCAAGGGCGGCGTGCAGCGATCCTGGATCAGCTCCGGCACCACCTCCCGTCCCGCCAGCAGGTTCACCAGGGCGGCGTATTTCACCTTCACCAGTCGCCTGACGATCATCGCCGTGAGCGGGTTCACGCGGTAGCCGACCACCATCGGCACGCCGGCCAGCGCCAGTTCCAGCGTGGAGGTGCCGGATTTCACCAGGGCGGCCGCGGCGGCGGCAAAGGCGTCGTGCTTCTCCGCCGTGTCGGCCACCAGGATCGGCCGCACCGCCCAGCCGGCGGTGGCCGCCCGCACCGCCTCGGCCACCGAATGTGCCACCGGCACCACCGGCACCAGCCCCGGCACGACGGCGGACAGGCGCGCCAGCGTCTCGCCGAACACCGGCAACAGGCGGGAGACTTCGCTGCGCCGGCTGCCGGGCATGACGATCAGCGGGCGCTGGTCGGCGCGCAAGCCCTGGCGGGCGCGGAACCGGGCGGCGTCCCCGTCGGCGAGCCCCGCCTCCAGCACCGGATGGCCGACGAAGGTCGCCGCCAGGCCGTGCCGCGCGAAGAACGCCGGCTCGAACGGCAGCAGGCACAGCAGCTTCTCCCACAGCCCCGGGAAATGCTTCACCCGCCCTTCGCGCCACGCCCAGACCTGGGGTGCCACATAGTGGGCGCGTCGAATGCCGTGGCCGGCGACGCCGCGCAGCACGCGCAGGGTGAAGCCCGGGCTGTCGATCGTGACCAGCACGGCGGGGCGGCGGGCCAGGATGTCGGCCACCGTCTCGCGCAGCCGGGCGCGCAGGTGCACGATGCGCGGCAGCACTTCGAGCAGGCCCATCACCGCCAGTTCGCGCTGCGCGAACAACGGCACCAGCCCTTCGGCCTGCATGCGCGGCCCGCCGATGCCGGCGAAGTCCAGCCCCGGGCGCATGGCCTTCAGGGCCGCCATCAGCTTCGCGCCGAGCACGTCGCCGCTTTCCTCGCCGGCGACGAGATAAACCAGCGTCATGCGAAGCGGGCCAGGGCGGCGGGCGGCGGGGCTTCTGGCCAGCTCAGGTGGTTGCGCGCCGCGCCGTCGTGGCGCACCGCTTCCAGCCGTGCCGGGTCCAACTCGGCGAACACCCAATTCGCGGCGTTCATATCGCCCTCCGCCAGGATGCCGCTGGCGGGGAAGCCGCGATCGACGGGGCCGTAGATGCCGGCCTGCCCGACATTGGTGTCCAGCGCCCCGCACCACGGGGCATCGCCCACGGTTGGCGCCACGGCCACGAAGCACTGGTTCTCCATCGCCCGCGCGCGTGCGGCGATCCGCACCCGGCTGAACCCGTGCGCGGTGTCGGTGCAGGCCGGCACCAGCACCAGCCAGGCGCCGGCCTCCACCTGGGCCCGCACCAGGGCGGGGAACTCGGCGTCAAAGCACACGGCGATGCCGATGCGCCCGAACTCCGTGTCGAACACCGACGGGGGCGCGCCGGGGGAGATGCCCCATTCCTCTGCCTCGAAGCGCGTCATCACGTGCTTGTCCTGGAAGGCCAGCGTGCCGTCGGGGGCCACCAGCGGGGCGCGGTTCACCACGCGGCCATCCAGCGCGAAGGGCAGCGTGCCGGGCACCAGCCAGACCTTGTGGCGGCGGGCGACTTCACGCATCACGCCGAGTGCCGCCTCTGCCCCCGCGATGCCACGGGACAGTTCGCCCGCCAGGTCCGGTGCGTCGCCAAGCGCCAGTTCCAGCGGTGCGTATTCCGGCATCGCCAGCAGCCGCGCCCCCCCCCAGGCGGCCTGCGCCACCTCGCGGTCCAGGCGCTTGGCCCAGCGGTTAAAGCCGCCGCGGCCGATGCGCCAGGGCAGGACGCCGATTTTTACGGCACTCACGCGCGCAGGTCCTTGCGCCAGAAATCGAGCGTGTTGGCCACCTTGCCGGCGCTGTCCACCTGTTTCCAGCGCATCGAACAGGCCAGGCCCGGCACCGGCGCGTAGCCGCGATGGCGCCAGAAGGCGTGCAGCGTGGCGGCCCCGGGCGGCTTCATCGGATGGTCGTCCGCCCGGCGCACTGCGCAGAACGTCGCGTAGCGGCAGTCGGAGGCGGCGCGCGCATGCGCCTCCCGCGCGGTGAAGAACGCCACCCCGGCGCCGCGCCCGCGATAGGGCGGGAGCAGCACGGACTCGCCGAGATAGAAGTGCTCCGCCGGGTCGAGGCCCTGGGTGCGGAACGGTGCGGCGATCCCGTCGTCCGCCTCGGTCAGCTTCAGGCAGCTGGAGCAGCCCACTGGCATGTCGCCGTCGAAGGCCACCACCAGGGCCGCACTCGGGCTGCGGATGAAGGGGGCGAGGTGGTCTTCTTCCTGCGCCGCGGTGCCGTCGTAGAGGTAGGGCCAGTCGCGGAACACGGCGATTCGCAGCCGCGATAGCGCCGGCAGCAGCGCGGTTACGCGGTTAGCGGCAAGGGTTTCGATCCGAAGGAGCGGGAGCATGGCCGAAACATATGCGGCGGCCGCCGGCGCGATGCAATCGATTGGACTTAGCCGGCGGCGGCACCCTCGGCGAGGCGGGCGTCGCGGGCCAGTTCCAGCACCGCGATGAGGTCCGACTCGCTCACGCCATCACTGGCCATGACCGCGTGCGTCAGCGGGTCGGCCAGCAACGCGTCGAAGTCCATGCGGCAGTTCTGGTCTGGGCACATCGTCGGCGTCTCCCTGCCCGTCGCATGGTGTTGCATGCCCTCGGTGAAGGACCGGCACCCTTAGGATGGGGACAGTGTGGCGATGAAGAAAGGTCACAATGTGGCGTGTGCCGGACAAAATGGATGACAATTCCGTTACTTCTCGTGTGCAGTTCCCTCCCGGCCGAAACGTTTTCTGCACGGCAGGGAGGGATCGGCGCCCTACTTCATGGTCGAGTAGCTCGTCGGCAGCAGCAGCAGCGACGTCATCTCCGCGTTCCAGCCGTCGATGGTCTTCAGGTAGGCCAGCCATTCGGGATCGCGGAACAGCGCCGCGCGCTGGGTCTGGCGCGCCTCGAAGCTTTCGTAGTTCCACATATGCAGCAATTCGTTGGGCTGCGGCGACTCGCCGGTCCACAGGCCGATGTTGCGCGAATATTTCTCCCGCACCGGCATGATCTCGGCGTAGCCCTTTCCCATCGGCGTGGTCAGCCCGACGCGCTGGCGATAGATGCGAAGCTCGTAGATGCCGCCGTCCTTCGCGGGCGCGCCGAGCGGCTTCAGCGGTTTCAGGAAGCGGATGTCCTGGCGCTCCATCAGCGGGCGGATCACCGGCACGTATTCCTTGGTCCAGCGCTCGTTCCTGGCCAGTTCGCCGCGCAGCCGGTCGCGCTCGGCCATGTTCTCGTAGCTCCAGAGGTGCCACACCTGGTTCAGCGGGCCGAACTCGGTGGTCCAGTAGCCGTGGTTCACGCCGTAGTCGTTGCCGCGCACCGGGCGGCCGATCTCGGCGGCGACCTTGAGGTAGGCCGGCAGCTTGCCGGGGAAAAAGGTGTAGGTGCGCAGTTCGTGCAGCATGGTGGTTTCCTCATTTCGGTTGGGTTCAGTGTCGCGGCGCGCGCCCGCCGGCGCAAGCTCATACCGGCCCGCGTTGACCCATGAAGAATGGGTCTACGCGGGGCGGTATGAGTCTAGGTGTTGCGCGCGGCCGCCGGCCATCCCCGCGCGCGATACCAATCCCTGAAATGGCCGGAAGAGTCGGCCATTCCAGGGGTTGGCATCAGTCCTCGATCGCCTGGTAGACCAGCGCGCGGAATGCCCCTCGGACCCGGCGGGACTGAAGCGGCGCCTGGATCATCATCACCGGCACCAGGCGTTCGGCGGGATCGATCCAAAATTGGGTGCCGGCAAAGCCGCCCCAGTAGTATTCGCCGACGCTGCCAGGCACGCTCGCCTGGCCCTCGGCCGTGCGCACCGCCACGGTCAGCCCGAAGCCGTGGCCGGGGCCGGGCAGGTAGCCGGGGCCGCGGCCGATCTCGGGGCCTATGTGGTCCGCGGACATCAGCGAAACCGATTTGCGCGAGAGCAGCCGAACGCCGTCCAGGCTGCCGCCCTGGGCGAGCATCTGGGCGAAGCGCATGTAGTCCGCCGCGGTGGAGAGCAGCCCCTCGCCGCCGCCGAGGAACAGGCGTGGCTGGCGCACGTCGGTGAGCACGGGGGTCTGCCCGGTCGCCGGGTCCGGCCCCGGCTCGGCCATGCGGTCGCGCTTGTCGGGCGGCAGGTTGAAGAACGTGTCCACCATGGCGAGCGGGCCGAAGATGCGCTGTTGCAGGAAGGCATCGCCCCGCAGCCCGCTCACGGCCTCCACCACCGCCAGCAGGATGTCAGTCGAGCGGCCGTACTGCCACTGGGTGCCGGGCTGCTGCAGAAGCGGGAGCTTCGCCATGGCATCGGCCACCTGCATGTCCGTCAGCTTGTGCTTCATTGCGGCGTCGTTGAGCCCGGCCTCCTTCATCATCCGGTCCACTGCCGTGTTGCCGAACACGCCATAGGTCATGCCGGAGGTGTGGCGCAGCAGGTCGAGGATGGTGATCTCGCGCGTCGCCGGCACCTCCGCGGTCTGTTTCTGGCCCTGGGCGTCGGTGGTTTCCACCAGAACCTTCGGCTTTGCGAAGGCCGGCAGGAACTGCGACACCGGGTCGCCGAGGCGAAGGCGACCCTCCTCCATCAGCATCAGCACGGCCACCGCCGTGATCGGTTTGGTCATGGAGTAGATGCGAAAGATGCTGTCCTTTGCCATCGGCGCGCCGGAGGCGGGATCGCGCAGTCCGTAGGCGGCGTGGTGAACGATTCTTCCGTCGCGGGCGAGCATGACCACCGCGCCGGGCAGGCGCTTGGCCTCCACCTCTGCCTGGAAGAACGCATCGATGCGGTCGAGACGGGCGAGGCCGGCCGCCTCGGCGGTGGCGGTGGGCAGTTCGGCGGCATGAGTCCGAAGTGCGAACAGGCAGATCGCGGCGGCGGCAAGGGTGCGGCGCGTGAGGGTCACGTCTCTCTCCACGATTTCGGTCAGCTCGCCAAATAGTCGGCGAAGTATTCCTCCACCGCCACGCGGCGCGAGGTCAGGCCGAGGCGGTGGGCCTCCTCGCAGAACATCTCGATCTGCGCGCGGTTCGCCTCCAGCCCCTGGGCGTGGTGCCGCTCGCCCATCAGTAGCCGCGTCTGCTCCAGCTCCGCCTCCTCCCACGGGGTGGAATAGGGGAAGCCGTGCTGTGCCGCGGCGAACTCGTTCTCGGCGGCGATGAACGCCTCGGTCAGCGCCTTGGCGATCCAGCTTTTCGCCTCCCACGCTTCGCG
Organism: Rhodospirillales bacterium; assembly: GCA_031424895.1. Taxonomy (GTDB): domain Bacteria; phylum Pseudomonadota; class Alphaproteobacteria; order Acetobacterales; family Acetobacteraceae; genus CAMDGX01. The sequence goes on along the minus strand of JANPIH010000090.1, from coordinate 31,971 downwards.
CTTCAGGACCATGAGGTGCTGCGGCGGGAAGGCGCCGGTGGCGCGGAAATAGGCCTGCTCCACCGCGCGGAAATCCGGCAGCAGTCGCACGATGGGGCCGTTGGTCGGGTGGTACAGCTTCGGCCGCGGCGGGCCGTAGACGGCATCGAGGTCGCCTTCCAGCAGCATCTCGGACAGCGAGCGTGCCCCGGCATGGGCGACGCCCTCCGGCAGCACCGGGGCGGCGGCGCTGCCCCAGCCGGCATCGGGGTTGCCGATGGTCCAGCGCACGCAGGCGGGGTCCACGCCGAGGAAGCGCAGGAAGTGCCGGTACCAGACGGAGCCGCTGGCCCCCCAGGCATACATGCCGATGCGCGCGCCGTTGAGGTCGGCGGCGGTGCGGATGCCCCCCTCCTTCGCCACGTACAGGTCCCGGCCCACGAAGTTGCGCAGCGGAAAGACCGGCAGGCCCACCAGCGAACGGTCGCCCTTGTCGATGCGGTAGAGGTACTGGGCCATCGAGAACTCGCCGCCCTGCACCGCCGGGTCCTGTCCGGCGCGGCGCAGCGCCTCCGCCCGGTCGGCCCAACTGCCGTGGCGGCCCAGCGCCATGCGCAGGTCGATCCCCGGCGGCCGCACCGCGCCGGTCGCCAGCAGCAGCATGCGCGGATAGTCCGCACTGGTCAGGGTGACGGTGAGATCGGCCATGATGTGCTCCGCGCGTTGCCGCACCAGCCTCGCCGCGTTGGCGAAGCGGCGCAACCGTCCTAGGCTGGGGGAAAGGCCACCGGAGTGAAACAACATGCCCGACGACCTCAGCGCTGCGACTTTCGATCTCGCCAAGATTTCCGACGACCTGATGCGCCTGCTGCGGCTGCGCAATGCGCCGTTCGGGATGAAGCTGTTCGAGGATGCCGCCGAGATGGAGGCAATTCCGCGCATCCGCCGGCCGGACAAGGTGCATACGCTGGATCAGGTGGTGGCGCAGGCGGCGCGGCTGGGTTGGACGGTGGGGATCACCGGGGACAACCTTGTCGGCGCGCAGTGCCGCGCCGTGGTCGGGCTGGGGATGGCCAAGGACGACACCTGGAAGTCGGGCCAGAGCATGGTGGGCGTGTGGTATTCGACGCCGGAGGACGCGGCGGCGCACCAGGCGAGCATGGCGGTGGTGCCGGACGGGAAGTATCAGGCGCTGGCGGTCTCCCCGCTTGGTGGCGGGCGGCTCAATCCGCCGGACATCGCGCTGTTCTACGCGACGCCCGGGGCGATGATGTATTTCATCAACGGGCTGCAATGGGCGGGCTACAAGAACTTCGAGTGGGGCGTGGTGGGCGAAAGCTCCTGCGCCGACAGCTGGGGGCGGGCGCTTTCGACGCGGACGCCATCGCTGTCGATCCCGTGCTTCGCCGAGCGGCGCTATGGCGGCGTGCTGGACGACGAGATGCTGATGGCGTTGCCGCCTTCCTACATCGCCAAGGCGATCGCCGGCATGGAAGCGCTGGCGAAGAACGGGCTGCGCTATCCGTTCCCGCAATACGGCATCCAGATGGATGTGCGCGAGGGCATGGGTCGCAGCTACCCCGACCGCAACAAGAAGGCTTGAGCCCATGAAGATCGGGGCGGCGATGTTCTTCACCGACTATTCCATGGCGCCCGGGGCGTTGGCCCGGGCGCTGGAGGAGCGGGGGTTCGATTCGTTGTGGGCGCCGGAGCATTCGCACATTCCGGTGCAGGGTGCTTCGGCGTTTCCGAGCGGCGGGGCGATTCCGAAGAAATACTACGACGCGATGGATCCGTTCGTGACGCTGACGGCGGCGGCCGCGGTGACGACGACCTTGCTGGTTGGCACCGGGGTGTGCCTGGTGCCGCAGCGCGATCCGATCCAGACGGCGAAGCTGGTGGCGTCGATCGACCAGGTGTCGGGCGGGCGGTTCGTGTTCGGGGTCGGCAACGGCTGGAACAAAGGCGAGATGGCCAACCATGGCACCGATTTCAAATCCCGGCACAAGCTGGCGCGCGAGCGGATCGAGGCGATGAAGGCGATCTGGACGCACTCCAAGGCCGAGTATCACGGCGAGATGGTCGACTTCGATCCGATCATGGCGTGGCCGAAGCCTGTGCAGGCGCCGCATCCGCCGATTCTGGTGGGGGCGGCGTTTCCCTATGGTCCGCGGCGGGCGCTGCGTTACGGCGACGGGTGGATGCCGCACCGGGCGCGGCCGGCTTATGCCGACGTGTCCGCGCTGATGCCGCAGTATCGCGCCATGGTGGGGGAGGCGGGGCGCGACCCGGCGACGCTGCCGGTGACGATCTGGGGGGCGAAGGAAGACATGGCGATGATGGAGCGGGACCGGGACCTCGGCGTGGCGCGGGTGGTGGTAAGCCTCGATAGTGCTGCGGCAGATATGATCCTGCCGGAGCTGGACCGGTGGGCGGAGATTATTCGCAGGCTGGGGTAGGAGTCCTGAGGCCCCAGACCCCCATTCCTTTTGGATGGGAGGTCCAGGAACATTAGGTTCCTGGTCTTGATCTTCTCTAGCTTCGCGGCGGGTGTTTCGCGACGCCGTGTTCGTTGATGTCGCAGCCCCAGCCGGGTTTGTCGGAGACGATGTAGTCGCCGTTTTCGAAGGTGGGTGGGTTGGTGACGAGTTCGTCGCGCCAGGGGGCGCTGTCGATGTCGATTTCCATGACCGCGAAGTTGGGGATGGCGGCGCTGAAATGGGCGCCGATCGCCGAGGAGAGGTGGCCGTAGTAGTTGTGCGGGGCGCAGTTGACTTCGTAGGCGTCGGCCATGGCAGCGATTTTCAGGGATTCGAAGTAGCCGTTCCAGATGACGTCCACGATGGCGACATCGACCGCATAGGTGTCGAGGAAGGGGCGGAAGCCGCGGCGGTGGATGACGGATTCGAGCGAGGCGATGGGGCAGGTGGCCCTTGAGCGGATCAGGGCCAGGGCGTCGGGGTCCCAGGTGTCGAGTTCCAGCCAGGTGAGGTCGAAGGGTTCGACTTCCTGGGCGATCTTGAGGTAGCCGGCGGTCTTGAAGTTGTAGTTGGTGTCGAGGTGCAGGCCCATTTGCGGGCCGGCGCCGTCGCGGAAGGCTTGCAGGGTGCGGCGTGTGGCTTCGAGAACGTCACGCGGGGCATTGAGTTCGGGGTGGCCGTCGGTGCGGCCGAAGCCGGCGCCGTAGACGCTGGGGGTGTCGCAATCAAGGCGGAGGATGTTGGTTTTGAGCGCCTTGAAGCCCTGGGCGCGAACTTCCTCGCCGAGGCGGGCGACCTGGTCGTAGGTGCGGAGTTGCGGGACGCCCATGACTTCGTGGCTGCGGACGCGGTAGGTGCCGCAATGGGAGAAATAGACCGGCAGGCGGTCGCGGACCTTGCCGCCGAGTAGGTTGTAGACGGGGACGCCGAGCGCCTTGCCCTTGATGTCGAGCAGGGCGTTCTCGATGGCGGCCATGGCGCGCTGGTTGACGCCGCCGGGGGCCTGGATGGTGCGGCTGGCGAGGTGGGACATGATGTATTGGATGCGGTGCGGGTCTTGGCCGATGACCAGGTCGGACAAGCCGTGGATGATGTGGGTGAGGCCGCGGGAGCCGTCGGCCTCGGTGTATTCGGACCAGCCGACGATGCCATCTGTTGTTTCGATGCGCAGGAAGGAGAAGGTTCGCCATCCGGCGTCGGCGTGGAGGTCGTCGATGCGTTTGATTTTCATTGGGCGGGTTCTCCCTTGGTTGGGGGAGTTTGGCACAGGGGGGTGGGGTCGGCGAGTAGGGTTATATCGGAATGAAATGATTTTGCAATGATATGGGCGTGGTTGGGTGTTGGTTCAGCCATAGGTTTTTTTCCAGGCGCGGACGGCGGCCCGGACGTAGGGCTGGAGGGGGCGGTCGGTGGTGGGGGGCGGCGTGGCGCGTGGCGGCCGGGGGCGTGGGGGGCGGGGCTTGCGGGGGAGGGCGAGCCATTCGGGCTGCGGGACGCCGAGGGCCTGGCATAGGGGGCGGATCAGGCGGGCGGCGCGGGGGACTTCGGTGAGGAAGCGGCGCGCGTCGGGGGCCTCGTGCAGCAGCATGTGGAGCATGCCGGCAACGGGGGCGGTTTCGCGGGCGCGCAGGTTCAGCCATGCGAAGCTGCGCGGCAGGCGGGGGGCGGGCGTGGGGGTGCGCTTCGCCGCTTGGTGCTGGGCGGGGGGCCTGGGTGGGCGCGGGGGGACGAGGGTGCCGGCGCGCCAGGCGTCGTAGAGCGCCTGGAAACGGCGGGCGGTGCGGGTGATGCGGGCGTGGAACAGGGTCCATAGGTGGGCGGGCAGGGGGGGCAGACGCTCCTGCGCGATGGCGGGCATGAAGCACTTTGTTCCGAGCCAGACCGGCTGGGGTGGGGACGCGATTCTTCTGCCGTAGGTGCCGATTGCGGCGACCAACGTTGTGATGATCCAGGCCAGTCTTTCTCCGAGGGGTGACATGAAGGTGATAATAACTAACTGATCGAGGGATGGCAAGGGGGGAAGAAAAATTTCTTTGATGTGTGGTGGCGAGGAGGAAGGACTTACCACGGAGCCGCGGAGGACACGGAGAAGGCACGGAGGGTTACTGGATGACCATCCGCTTCAGGCCTGCCGTCAGCCGGGCGACGTTGAAGTTCATGAGGAGGCCGACCTTGTGATCGGTCAGGCGGAGATAGGTGAGCAACTGGGCCTCATGGAGTGGCAGGAGGCGATCAAGCGCCTTGACCTCGACCACAACGATATCGTCGACAAGGAGGTCGATCCGATAGGCCGCGGGGATGCGGTGGCCGCGATAGGTGAGGTCGATCGGCACCTCGCTGCGGATTGGGATGCCATTCGCTTGCAATTCCAGCGCCAAGCATTGCGCATAGGCGGATTCGAGCAGGCCCGGACCCAAGACACGATGGACGGCAATCGCGGCACCGATGATACGCTCGGTCAGGGCAGGGTGATGCGTCAGCATGGGTAGTCTCTCCGTGCTGTTGCTCTACCGATCGCGTTCAGGGTGGAGCAAGGCGAATTAAGGCTGTTCGAGGTCCGTTGCGTCACACCGGCCCCGATCCGCGGCGGCGCCAGATGATGTCGTCCGCCAGACGTGGTGTCAGCCATGGGTTCGCCGTCGTCGCGGTTGGCCGGGTTAAGCTTTCAGTCGTGCCGCGACGCAAACCAGACAACGGCCTTCTCTTCCCCTGCGTATCGGACGCCGATCGAAAATACGGCATCGATGACGCAGAGGGGCAGCGAGGCGCAGCTGTATTCGGGACCGGGCACTGGCGGGGTGGCAGGGCGACAATGAATGAAAAGTCTTTTTGCTTCTTTTTCTTCAGAAAAAGAAGATTCTTGTTGGGGTTCGGTTGATCACAGGATGGCTTCAGCCACCACGCGCAGGGCTTCGCTGGTGGCGCCGGTGAGGATCATGGTTCCGACCTTGTGGTCCCGGCTCGCTTCCTTCCAGGCGGCGAGGCGGTCGCGGATGCGTTCCTTGGGGCCGATGAGGGCGAGTTCGTCGACCATGGCGTCCGGCACCAGGGCGGCGGCGGCGTCTTTCTTGCCGTCGAGGTAGAGGTCCTGGATCTTGATGGCTTGTTCCTCGTAGCCGAGGCGCTTGGCATAGTCGTTGTAGTAGTTCTTGCCCCTTGCCCCCATGCCGCCGATGTAGAGGGCGAGTTCGGGCTTGCAGGAGTCCCTGAGCGCCTGGACGTCGTTGCCGACGCGGATTTTCACGTGGGGGGCGACGTCGAAGTTCTGGAGCGTGACGGGGCGGCCGGCCTTGGCCATGCCGTCGAGCACGGTTTTGCACATGAGGTCGGCTTTTTCGGGGGACATGAAGATGGGGATGTTGCCGTCCGCCACCTCGCCCGAGACGCGCAGGCCGCCGGGGGTGATGGAGGCGGTGTAGAACTTCATGTCGGGGTTGCCGTGGGTCATGGAGCGGAGCGGCTTGGCGAGGCCGGAGGCGCCGGGGCCTTTGTAGGGGATTTGGTAGTACTCGCCGTCGAAGGTGAGGGGTTTTTCGCGGGCCAGGATCTGGCGGATGATGGCGACGTATTCGCGGGTGCGGTCGACCGGCTTGCCGAAGGGTTGGCCGTGCCAGCCTTCGATCACCTGGGGGCCGGAGGGTCCGACGCCGCAGAGGAAGCGGTTGTTGGAGAGGGCCTGCAGCGTCATGGCGGTCATGGCGGCACAGGTGGGGGTGCGGGCTGACATCTGCATGATGCCGGTGCCGGCCTTGATTTTCGTGGTGCGGGCGAGGACCCAGGCGGCGGGGGTGACGGCGTCGGTGCCGTAGGCCTCGCCGGTCCAGACGCTGTCATAGCCGAGGGCTTCGGCTTCGAGGACGAGGTCGATGTTGATGCGGGGGCTGGGGCCGCCGACGGCGAGGGTCATGCCGAGTTTCATTTTGGGCGTTTCCTTGGGGTGGCGGGGGGGGGGGAGGGCAGGTCGGCACGAAAGCAAGTCAGCAAGGAAGCAAGGCAAGTTTTGCGGGGAGACGGGGAGGCGGGGAGGCAGGGAGAAGAAAGGTGGAAGAGGGGTAGAAGATAGGCGAGAGGTGGATCGGACGTCGGTATTGCTGGTTTTAGAGCGTGGTGCGGCGGATGCCTTCCTTCAGCACGGCGTGGTTGAAGTTGACGATCAGTCCTTGGCGATGACCGCTGATGCGGAGATAGGTCAGGAGTTGGGCCTCATGGACGGAGAGGATGCGGTCGATGGCCTTGATCTCGACAACCAAACGATCCTCGACCACGAGGTCGAGCCGATAGGCGGCGTCGAGCTGGACGCCCTTGTAGACGATCGGCAGGTGAACCTGGCGCTGGTGGGCGATGCCGCGCAGGGCGAGCTCATGGCATTGGCAGTCCTCATAGATGCCTTCGAGGAGGCCTGGGCCGAGATGCCGATGCACCTCGATCGCACCGCCTATGACCCGCTCGATGAGCACAGCGTCTTCCACACACCTTTCCTCTCTTTGAGATTCCTTTTGGCTTTTCTTCTTCTATTTCTTCCTTCTCCCTGCCTCCCCGTCTCCCCGTCTCCCCGCAAATCTTGTCTTGCTTCCTTGCTTCCTAGACCTTGGCCAGCACGTCGTTGCGGAACGACTGCATGGCGGTGAGGACTTCGGCCGGCGTGGTGCCGGGGAAGCCGAAGTCGATGCTGGTGACGCCGGCGTCGCGCAGGGCGCGGATGTCGGCGGCGGTTTGGGTGGCGTTGCCGGCGAAGAGGCGGGGTTCGCCGTCGGACGCCTCGGCCGGGCCGGGGGTGGGCCAGCCGGAGACGCGGTAGATCAGGGTGATGGTTTTCGGGTCGCGACCGATGGCGTCGGCGGCCTTGTGCAGGCGGGCGACACCGGATTTGAAGCGGGCGAGGCTGTCGAGCGGGAAGGCGGGGTTGGTGCCGATGGGGTACCAGCCATCGGCGAGGCGGGCGGTGCGGCGGAGTGCCGGGCCGGATTCGCCGCCGACCCAGATCGGGATGTTGGGCTGGACGGGCTTGGGGTCGAAGAGGATTTTGTCGAATCGGGTGTATTTGCCGGCGAAGCGGGGTTCGGGCTGGGTCCAGAGTTCGCGGAAGACCTGGAGGTATTCGTCGGTGACCGCGCCGCGTTCGGCGAAGGGGGGGGCGCCGACGGCCACGAACTCCTCCTCCATCCAGCCGGCGCCGATGCCCAGCGTGAGGCGGCCGCCGGAGAGGACGTCGATGGTGGCGAGGATTTTCGCGGTGAGGACGGCGGGGCGGTGGGGGACGACCATGACGGAGGTGACGAGGCGGAGTTTCGTGGTTTTGCCGGCGACCCAGGCGATTTCGGTGAGTTGTTCGTGGCGTTCGGCGCGCGCACCTGCGGGGAACTCGCCGGTGGCGGAGTAGGGGTAGGTGGAGTCGATCTCGGTGGGGATGACGACGTGGTCGGAGAAGGTGGCGTAGTCGTAGCCCATGGCCTCGCCGCCCTGGCAGAGTTCGGCGAGCGGGCCGGCGGCGGAGAGCGGGCCGGCGGTGGGCGCGTTGAAGCCGATCTGCATGGTGGTTTCCCCCGGTTCTTGCGGCCGATTGCATCGGCCGCGCGTAGGCGACACGATGGGGCTTCGCGGATTGCTGGGCAAGCGCGGGTGGGGGAGCGGCTCGATGGACGCATTTGGGGCGGAGGACGGCCTGGCCGCGCGGCTGCTGGCGGCGCCGCTGGACGGGTTGATGGCGGAGGCGGCCGCGTTGCGCGACGAGGCGCATGGGCGGGTGGTTTCGTATTCGCGCAAGGTGTTCATTCCGCTGACCAAGCTGTGCCGGGATGTTTGCCATTACTGCACCTTTGCCGAGCGGCCGAAGAAGGGGGTGAACCCATTCATGACGCCCGAGGAGGTGCTGGCGGTGGCGCGGGCAGGGGCGGCGGCGGGGTGCACGGAGGCGTTGTTCACCCTGGGGGACAAGCCGGAGCTTCGCTATGCGGCGGCGCGGGAGGCGTTGGCCGGGCTGGGGTATGGGACGACGATCGAATACCTGGTGGCGATGTGCGCGCTGGTGCTGAAGGAGACCGGGTTGCTGCCGCATGCCAATCCCGGGGTGATGTCGGCGGACGAAATCGCGGCGCTGCGGCTTGTGAGTGCGAGCCAGGGGATCATGCTGGAGAGTGCGTCGGCGCGGCTGTGCTTGCCAGGGGAGGTGCATTACGGGTCGCCGGACAAGGCGCCGGCGGTGCGGCTGGAGACGATCCGGCTGGCGGGGGAGGCGCGGGTTGCGTTCACGACGGGGATTCTGATTGGCATTGGCGAGACGCGGGCGGAGCGGGTGGAGGCTTTGGTGGCGATCCGCGACCTGCATGCGCGGTATGGACATATCCAGGAAGTGATCGTGCAGAATTTTCGCGCGAAGCCGAAGACGAAGCGGGAGGCGGCGCCGGAGCCGGACCTTGATGACCTGCTGTGGACGGTGGCGGTGGCGCGGATCGTGCTTGGGGGGGCGATGAACTTGCAGGCGCCGCCGAATTTGTCGCCGGGGGTGTATCAGAGTCTGGTGGCGGCGGGGTTGAACGACTGGGGCGGGGTTTCGCCGGTGACGCCGGATCATGTGAATCCGGAGGCGCCGTGGCCGCATCTGGGGGATTTGGCGCGGCGGACGGCGGAGGCGGGGAAAGTGCTGGTCGGGCGGTTGCCGGTGTATCCGGCGTTCGCGCAGGCGGCCGACGACTGGATGGGGCCGGCGGTGGCGGCCCAGGTGCGGCGGATGGCCGATGCCGAGGGGTTCGCGCGGGAGGATGATTGGGCGCCGGGGCAGGTGACGCTTCCGACGGCGCCGGCGGTGTTGCTGAGCGATGTGGACCGGGCGGTGGCGCGGGCGGTGGAGCGTGCGGCGGGGGGGGTGCGGCTTGATCCGCCGGAGATCGTGCGGTTGTTCGCGGCGCGCGATGCGGATTATGCCCATGTGACGCGGGCGGCGGATGCGCTGCGGAAGGCCGTTTCAGGGGATGTGGTTCGCTATGTGGTGAACCGGAACATCAACTATACCAACATGTGCACCTATCGCTGCACGTTCTGTGCGTTTTCCAAGGGCAAGTCGCACGAGGCGTTGCGTGGGCCGGCGTATGATTTGGAGATGGGGGAGATCGTGCGGCGGGCGGAGGAGGCCTGGGCGCGGGGGGCGACCGAGGTGTGCCTCCAGGGGGGCATCCATCCCGACTATACCGGGGCAACCTATGAGGCGATCTGCCGGGCGATCAAGGCGGCGGTGCCTGGCATGCACATCCATGCGTTCTCGCCGCTTGAGGTGACGCAGGGGGCGGCGACGCTGGGGTTGTCGTTGAGCGCGTTCCTGGCGCGGTTGAAGGCGGCGGGGTTGGGGACGTTGCCGGGGACGGCGGCGGAAATCCTGGATGATGAGGTTCGGGCGATCATCTGCGCGGATAAGGTGAACACCGCGGAGTGGGTGGCGGTGGCGCGGGCGGCGCATGGGCTGGGGATGCGGACGACGTCGACGATCATGTACGGGCATGTGGAGGCGCCGGTTTCCTGGGCGCGGCATCTGCTGGTGTTGCGGGATTTGCAGACGGAAACTGGGGGATTCACGGAATTCGTGCCGTTGCCGTTCGTGCATATGGAGGCGCCGATGTACCTGAAGGGCCAGGCGCGGAAGGGGCCGACGGTGCGCGAGGCGGTGCTGATGCATTCGGTGGCGCGGCTGGTGCTGCATCCCGGCATCCAGAACATCCAGACGTCATGGGTGAAGATGGGGCCGCAGGGGGCGGCGCTGTGCCTGGAGGCTGGCGCCAACGACCTCGGCGGGACGCTGATGAACGAGAGCATCTCGCGCGCGGCGGGGACGGAGCATGGGCAGGAGTTTCCGCCGGAGCGGATGGAGGCGCTGATCCGGTCGATCGGGCGGGTGCCGCAGCAGCGCACAACCGACTACCGGGCGGTGGCGCAGGAGCGGGTGGTGGCGAGCTTCGATGCGCCGGAGTTGGCGCCGGTGGTGCAGAACAAGCCGCGCAAGCGGGCGGCGGTGGGCTGAACCTTATCCGGCGGGCGTGCGTTGTCCTTGGGCAACGCTGGCAATGATCCGCTCGAGGGTGCGATCGGCAGAAGCGTCCAGACGCCCGAGAAAGAATCTTCTTTTTCTGAAGAAAAAGAAGCAAAAAGACTTTTCATTCATTTGCACCTCGCTCAGCTTATTTAGTGCGGTGTAAATGGATAAAAGTTTTTTGGTTCTTTTTTACAAAAAAGAACTTCTTGCTTGGCTTCAGTCGCTGGTGGGCCTTAGGTAGTCGGCGGCCCAGAGTCCCCCCGGGAAACGCGCCCCTTGCGGGGCGGTTTCGGCGGGGCCGTGGGGGTGGGCTATTCGCCGGCCTGCTGCATCTGGATGCTGGAGGCGGCCTGGGCGATGATGGGTTTGCGGCCGCGGAGGCGGTCGTGGACGGTCAGTGCCTGGGCCACGACCTGGTCCATGTTGTAGTAGCGATACGTTGCCAGGCGGCCGACGAAGCTGACGTTGCGTTCGGCGTCGGCGAGGGCTTGATACTTTGTGTAGAGGGCTGCGTTTTCGGGGCGGGGGATGGGGTAGTATGGGTCGCCCTCGGCGCTGGGGATTTCGTAGGTGATGCTGGTGCGCGGGTTCTTCTGGCCGGTGAGATATTTGTATTCGGTGATGCGGGTGTAGGGCACGTCGGGTGAGGGGTAGTTGACCACGCCGACCGGCTGGAAGATGTCACGATCGATCGTCTCGTGCTGGAACTTCAGCGAGCGGTAGGGGAGCTTGCCGAGGCGGTGGTCGAAGTATTCGTCGACCGGGCCGGTGAAGATGAGGTGGGCGTGGTCGACGTCGGACTGCACGTCGCGCCATTCGCAGCCGAGCATGAGGGTGATGTTGGGGTGGTCGAGCATGTTCTCGAACATGCGCGTGTAGCCGTGCAGCGGCATCTGCTGGAACGTGTCGTTGAAGTAGCGGTCGTCATCGTTGGTGCGGACGGGAATGCGGCCGGCCACCGCTTTGTCGAGCTGGTCGGGGAAGACGCCCCATTGCTTGCGGGTGTAGCCGCGGAACAGCGCCTCGTAGAGCTCGCGGCCGACCTTGGAGAGCACGATGTCCTCGCTGGTGCGGATGTCCTTGACCGGGACGGCGCGGCTGGCGAGGAAGGCTTCGACCTCGGTCTCGGTGAGGTCGAGGCCGAAGAAGCGGTTGACGGTGGTGCGGTTGATCGGGACGGGGAGGAGCTGGTCGCCGACGCGCGCGAGGACGCGGTGTTCGTAAGGGCGCCAGCGGGTGAAGCGGGAGAGGTATTCGACGACGCGGGCCGAGTTGGTGTGGAAGATGTGCGGGCCGTATTGGTGCACCAACAAGCCGGCGGCGTCGTGGTGGTCGTAGGCGTTGCCGCCGACATGGGGACGGCGGTCGACCACCAGGACTTTGGCACCATCTGCGCGGGCCAGGCGCTCGGCCAGCACGGCGCCCGCGAAGCCCGCGCCGACGACGAGGTAGTCGTAGGCGGCGCGGCGGGCGAGGTGCGCGTTGCGGGGGATCGGCAGCTTGTGCGGCAGGGTGGTGGCGGCCAGGGCTTTGCGGGGCATGCGTTTCTGGGCGATCAGGGCGGACATCGCGGCCCAGGTGCGGTCCCACGACATGCCGGCGAGCATGGCATCGACGCGCAGGCGCCAGGCGGGGGCATGGCGGGCGATCGCCAGGGAGGATTCGATGCCGGCGAGGAAGGCGTCGGCGCCGTCGGCGATGACCACGCCGGGGAGGTCGCTGTATTGGCGAACCACGTCCACGATCGCGGTGGAGACGACGGGGCAGCCGGCGGCGAGGTATTCCGGCAGCTTGGTCGGGCTGATGAAGCGGGTCGATTCGTTCAGTGCGAAGGGCATGAGGGCAACGTTCCAGCCGGCCACGTAGGCGGGGAGGTGGCGATAGGCCTTCGAGCCCAGGTAATGGATATTGGCGCGGCGGGGCAGGTCCTCCGGTGCGATCTTCACCACCGGGCCGAGCATGACGAATTGCCAGCCGGGCCGTGCATCGGCCAGGGCGGCGAGGAGGGTGGTGTCGAGGCGTTCGTCGATGACGCCGTAGTAGCCGATGCGGGGGTGCGGGATGGCGCGCTGGTCATCCGGCTCGGGCAGGCCGCTTCGGGCGGTGGCGAAATGGGCGACGTCGACGCTGCTGGGGAAGGGGTGGATGTCGGGGTGGCGGTCGCGCTTGGCCTCGTAGAGGCTGTGGCCGCCGGTGAAGACCAGGTTGGCGCGGGTCATCAGGCTGGCCTCGCGCTCGTGCAGGCCGGGGGGGGCGCCGCGGAAGGCGGAGAGTTCATCCATGCAGTCGTAGACAACCACGTCGGCGGCGAGGTGCGCGGAGATGCCGAGCATCATCGGGGTGTAATACCAGAGCAGGGCGGGGCGGACGCCGCGGGCCTGCAGCAGGCTGTCCAGCGCTTCGCGCTGCTCGGCCTCGGCGCGGTCGGGGGGCATTCCTTCGGGCAGGCGCATGCGGGCGACGACGAGGTGCTGCGAGCGCGGCTCCAGCAACAGCTCCGGCGTGGCCTCGGGGGCGAAGATCGGTTCTTCCCAGAAGATCACCGGCATCTCGGCGGATAGTCGCTCGATGAGGTGCTGGGGGCGTTGATAGACGAAGTCCCATCGTAGATGGGAAAAACAGATCGCGACCTGGCCAGTATTGGACTTGCCGGAAGCGGACTCCACGATGTCCCTGGGTGCCACATTGAACTCCACTGCAAATGCAGGAGCATGAATGCTAGGCCACGCGAAAGGTTCCAAGACGTTCCATTTGCGTGGCGTGCCACATATTATCGGCAGGCAACGGAATTCAAACGTTCCGGCGGGGTTAGAGCGGACGCCGCGGGGATTCGTGTGGGTAGGTGGCAGCGTGGAAACGGCGCGGGATTTCGAGCGCTTCCAGCAGGGCGTGGGTGCGGGTGCCGTGCGCTTGTGGCAGGCGGAGGAAGGTGGCGAGGTCGGCTGGGTGGTCGATGTCCATGGCGATGCCGGGCTGGCGGATGATGGTGGGTTCGAGGCCGGCGGCGCGGGCGGCGGCGAGGTGGGGGTGGTAGGAGTTGTCGCCGAAGCGCAGGGGGATGGCGCGGGGCGGGGAGACGATGATGGTGTTGGAGCCTTGTTCGTCGTGCGCCGGGACGATTGTGAAGGCGGGCGTGGAGGCGGGCGTGGAGGCGGGCGTGACGGCGGCATGGGCGGCCAGTGTCGCGTCGATCTCTGCGGCGGTGGCGGCGGGGATGTCGATCGGCAGGGTGAGGATGCCGGCGGCACCGTCGGCGGCGAGGATGGCGCTGCCGGCGTCGACGCTGCCGGTGTGGCCGGTGCGCGCGCCTTCGGTGATGACGCGCCAGCCATGGCGGCGGGCGATGGCGGTGGCGTGCGGGTCGAGCGTGACCAGGGCGATGCCGGCGAGGCGTGTGGCGCCGGCCAGGGCGGCGAGGACCTCCTCCATCATGATGACGGCGAGGCGGTGGCGTTCCTCGGGGGTGAGGAAGGCGGCCAGGCGCTGCTTGGCGCCTTGCAGTTCCTTGACCGGGATGACGGCCCAGATACCGGTCGAGGGCGTACCCGTCATGCCAGGGAGTCGGCGAGGTCCAGGGTGGTGCGGGCGAGGGCGATCTTGTCGTCCAGCGTGGTCATCAGGGTGCGGGTGAGCCGGGTGCGCGGGGCGAGGCCGGTTGCTTCTTCTGCGTCGCCGGTGTCGAGGATGTAGCCGTCGAGCAGGGGGCCGTAGCGGTGGGCGATGGCGGCGGCGCCGGGGGGGATGGCGAGTTCGGCCATCATCTTGGCGGTCGGGCCCTTGACCGCGCGGCCGCCGATGATGGGGGAGACGGCGATGACGGGCGCGGTGCGGGCGGCGAAGGCTTCGCGCACGCCGGGCAGGGCGAGGATGGGCTCGACCGAGATGAAGGGGTTCGACGGGCAGATGACGATGGCGCGCAGCCGGGGGCTGGCCAGCGCGCCGAGGAAATCCGGGTGGGCGGCGGCGGTGTCGGCGCCGGCAAAGCGGAGGGACTTGACCACCGGGCGGCACTGGCGGCCGACGAAATAGTCCTGGAAGTCGAGCAGGCCTTCGTCGCTGTCGACCTGGGTGCGGACGGGGTCGTTGCTCATCGGCAGGATGCGGGCCTGGATGCCGAGGCGGCTGGCGATGCCGGCGGTGATGGCGGCGAGGGTTTCGCCGGCCTTGAGGCGCATGGTGCGCAGCGCGTGCAGGGCGAGGTCGCGGTCGCCGAGGCGGAACCAGGTGGGGCCGCCGATTGTGGCGAGGGTTTCCATGAAGGCCCAGGTTTCGTCCTGCCGGCCCCAGCCGAGGGTTTTGTTGTCCAGGCCGGCCAGCGCGTAGGTGAGGGTGTCGATGTCGGGCGAGATCGACAGGCCGAGATGTTCGAAATCGTCGCCGGTGTTGGCGACGATCAGCAGGCTCTCGGGGGCGACGATGTGCGAGAGCCCGAGGGCGAGCTTGGCGCCGCCGACGCCGCCGGAGAGAGCGAGGACGAGGTCGCGTTTGCCAGGGGGGGTCATCTGAAAAGGTCTTCCTGCGGGGGGCGGACGAGGTGGGCGGCACCCATGGCGGGCTGGGACCAGGACAGGCCGCGCACCAGGATGACGGGCTGGCCCTCGGCCCCCTGGCCTTGCAGGAGCGAGGCGGCGGCGGCGATCTCGTCGGCGAATCCCGAGATGCTGACTTCGAGGATGCGGCCGAACAGGTCGGGGTTGCCGCGCAGGTCAACCAGCGCGGGCAGGCCGGCGGCGCCGATGGCGATGCCGGCGGTGCCGCGGCGCCAGGCGCGGCCGAAGCTGTCGGAGATGACGACGCCGATGGGGCCGGAAGCGGACGGGGCGAGGCGGGCGCGCAGGCGTTCGGCGCTGGCGTCGGGGTCTTCGGGGAGGAGCAACACGCGCTCGGTGCCGTCCTGGGCGGCGACGTTGGAGTGGTCGATGCCGGCATTGGCCATGACCCAGCCCCGCTTGTGCTCGACGATCAGCAGGTTGGGGCGGGCGCGGACGACGCGGAAGGATTGGTCGAGGATGACCTGGACGACGCGGGGGTCCTTCTGGACGGTTTTCGCGAGTTCGATGGCCTCGGGCGAGGCGGTGATGGTGGGGATTTCGATGATGCGGCCTTCGGATTTGGAGACGATCTTCTGGGCGAGCACCAGCACGTCGCCGGGCTGGAGGGCGAGGCCGGCGCGGGCCAGGGCAGCTTCGATCAGCGTGGCGAGGTCATCGCCCGGCTGCACCATCGGGATGCCCGGCAGCGCATGCAGGGCGAGGGAGGACGCCATGGGTCAGCCGAACTTCCGGCGCAGCAGCGGCAGGACGGTTTCGCCGTAGAGCTTGAGGAAACGGGCCTGGTCGGGGCCGGGGGCATGGAACACGAGGTGGCGGAAGCCGAGGTTCACGTACCAGCCGATCTTTTCCACATGTTCCTCGGCGTCGTTGGAGACGATCCAGCGTTTCGCTGCGCGTTCGAGGGGCAGTGCGTCGGCGAGGCGTTCCATCTCGACCGGGTCCTCGACGGTCATCTTCTCCTCGGGGGAGAGGGCGAGGGCGGCCCAGTGGCGGGTATCCTCCAGGGCGCGTTGCTTGTCGGTGTCGAAGCTGACCTTCACCTCGATCATGTTGTCGTAGTCGGGCTTGGGGGCGGCGGCGAGCTTGAGGCCTTCGGCCACGTTGGGCAGCAGGGTTTCGGTGTAGAGCTCGACCGCCTTGCCCGAGGTGCAGATGAAGCCGTCGCCGGCGCGGCCGGCATACTTGGCGATCATGGCGCCGGCGGCGGCGACGTAGATCGGGACGGGGGTTTCGGCGCGGTCGTAGATCGTGGCGTTCTCGGTTTTGTAGTAGGTGCCCTCGAAGCTGACCCGCTCCTCGGTCCAGAGCTTGCGCATGAGCTGGACGGATTCGCGCAGGCGGGCGAAGCGTTCCTTGAAGTCGGGCCAGTGGATGCCCATTGCCGGAACCTCGTTCAGGCCCTCGCCGGTGCCGATGCCGAGGATGACGCGGCCGGGGAACATGGCCCCGAGCGTGCCGAAGGCCTGGGCGACGATGGAGGGATGGTAGCGGAAGGTAGGGGTGAGCACCGAGGTGCCCATGACGATGCGCTGGGTGCGGGCGCCGAGCGCGCCGAGCCAGACCAGCGAGTTCGGCGCGTGGCCGTCGGTGTGCTTCCAAGGTTGGAAGTGGTCGCTGATGAAGACGGAGTCGAAGCCGGTCTGCTCGGCCATGACCGAGAAATCCAGCAGCTTCGAAGGCGCGAATTGTTCCGCCGAGGCCTTGTAGCCGAGCTTGAGCATCTGTTCCGCTCCCGTTTGCAGCACCCCGCATATGGCATGGCGGCGTGCCGTGGCCAGTCTATAGTCCGCGGCGGACACGGCAACCAGCGGGGCGGGCAGGATCATGGGCGTGAAATTGGGCGTGGCGTTCTCGGCCTCCGACCTCGGCTGCGCGCCCGGGGTGCTGCGGGAGTTCGCGCTGCTGGCCGAGGAGATCGGCTACGACGACCTGATGCTGCCGGACCATGTGCTGGGGGTGAACGTGGCGAGCCGGCCGGAATGGGGGGCGCGCAACACGTCGGCCGATGCCTTCCATGATCCGTTCGTGGCGTTCGGGTTCCTGGCCGGGGTGTGCCGGAAGATCGGTTTTTCCACCCAGGTGCTGATCCTGGCGCAGCGGCAGGCGGCACTGGTGGCCAAGCAGGCGGCGGATGTGGCTGTGCTGAGCGAGGGGCGGTTCCGGCTGGGCATCGGGGTGGGCTGGAACGAGGCGGAGTTCGTCGGGCTGAACGAGAACTTTCATGATCGCGGCCGCAGGTCGGTGGAGCAGATCGAGGTGATGCAGGCGCTGTGGGCGCAGGACCACGTCGATTTCAAGGGCAAATGGCATACGATCCCGGATGCGGGGATCAATCCGCGGCCGGCGTCCGGCAGGTTGCCGGTGTGGTTCGGCGGGCATATGGACGTGACGCTGCGGCGGATCGCGCGGCTGGGGGATGGGTGGATGATGAACGTGCATCCGCCGGGCGAGGCGGCGCTGGCCGATTTCGCCACGCTGCGGCGCTATACCGAGGCGGAAGGGCGCGATCCCGATAGCGTGGGGATCGAGATCTGGACCTCGATGGGCGCGGGGGCGGAGGAGGATTGGCGGCGGGAGTTCCGGTTTTGGAAAGATGCGGGGGTGGGCCGGGTAACGATGAACCCGACCTTCAACCGCAACCATCACAAGCGCATTGCCGGGCGCGACCTTGCCGCGCATGCGGCGGCGATCCGGCGCTGGCACGCCGCGGTGGCCGATCTCGCCTGAGGCTGGTATCGGGTGGTGCCCAGCCCCATGTGGGGCGGGCGTTGGCGGGAGCGGCGGATGGGCGATGGCGTGATGCAGACGGTGCAGTCCTGGTTGCAGGCTGGCGCCGGGTGGGCGCCCTTGGCGGTGTTCGTCATCACCTTCCTGGAATCGCTGCCGGGGGTGAGCCTGTTGGTGCCGGCGACCGCGCTGCTGCTGGCGACCGGGGCGCTGATCGGCACCGGCACGCTGGAGCCATTGCCGATCGTGGGATCGGCGATCGCCGGCGCCATCGTGGGCGATGCGGTGGGGTTCTGGCTGTCGCGTGCCTATGGCCCGCGGCTGGTGCGGCGGATGCTGCCGCGCAGCCAGCGGCGGGGGTATGCCATGGCGCTGCTGCTGTTCCGGCGGTTTGGCTGGGCGGCGGTGTTCTTCGGGCGCTTCCTGGGGCCGGTGCGCGCGGTGTCGCCGTTGATCGCGGGGATCGCGCGGATGCGGGAACGGAGTTTCCAGTCGGCGAACGTGTTGTCGGCCATCGTGTGGGCGCCGCTGCTGCTGCTGCCGGGCTATGGCGCGGCGCGGGCCATGGAGTTGGCGGGGGTGTCCGAACATCAGCTTCTGGTCGGCGGTGTCGTGCTGGGGGCACTGGCGCTGGCTTGGCTGGTGGTGCGCCGGTGGCGCGGGTCGCTGCGGCGCGGCGCTGCCTGACGCTGCTTCCGACCCACCTCGTGGCGCGTCAGCGCTAGTCGTCGTACTGGTGCGCTTCGTCATTCCTGTCGGCCTCGCAAACGGCCGAACGGCGCTGGCGGTACAGGCTGCGCCACGTGGCATAACTGTCGAGCGCCCGTGCCTCCACGCCGGCCACCGCCGGCGCCAGTTCGGCATAGTCGACCCAGGAGGCGCCGGCGCTCCAGGCCACCATTGCCTCGGCGCCGGCGACCTGGGACAGGGCGAATGAGGTTGCCACCATGCCGGCGGCGTCGCGCAGGCTGGACGGGCCGAGCAGCGGCAGGACCAGATAGGGACCGCTCGGCACGCCCCAGCGGCACAGCGCATCGGCCACCGCCATCGGCCGATGCCGGTAGCCCATCGCCTCCGCGGCGTCGCGCACGCCGCCCAGCCCGAGCGTGGTGTTGATGGCGAACCGCAAGGCGGCCGAGGCGGCGATCTCGGTCTCGCCCGCCATGAGCGCGCTGGCGGCGGTGACCGGCTCCGCCAGATTGGCGAAGGCGCGGGCGACGCCGGCCCGCACCGAAGCCGGAGTCCAGGCAGTGTAGGCGCGGGCCGCAGGGGTCAGCACATGGGCCTGCGCCAGCTTGTTGAAACCGTGGATCCGGCGATTCACTGGCTCCAGCGGGTCGCCCGTGGCCCAGCACAGCGTGGGCGCCAGTGTCAGGCACGTGGCGAGGGCAAGGGTGGCAAGGGCAAGGCGCCTCATGTCGTGGCCAGCGCCGCGATCATCGCGTCGCGGTGGGCCCAGTCGCCCTCGGCGTGGACGGGCTGGAGGCAGACATGGGTGGCGCCGACGTCGAAATGGGTGCGCAGGCCGGCCTTGACCTCGTCCACCGAGCCGGAGATGACCATGGCGTCGATGAAGCGGTCGCTGCCGCCGTTCTCCAGCTCGGCCTCGGTGAAGCCCAGGCGCAGCCAGTTGTTGCGGTAGTTGGGCAGGACCATGTAACGCGACAATTCGGCGCGGCCGAGGGCGCGGGCACGGGATTTGTCGGGCTCGATGCAGACCTTCTGCTCCACGGCGAGCCACTGGTGGGGGCGGCGCAGGGCGGCGGCCTGGCGGGTGTGTTCCGGGGTGACGTTGTAGGGGAGGGCGCCCTTGGTGCGCTCGGCGGTGAGCTTGAGCATCAGCGGGCCGAGGGCGGCGATCATCACCGGCCAGTCTTGTGCGCCCGCTTCGCCGCCCTGCAGCGCGTCGAGATAGGCGCGCATGGCGGGCAGCGGCTTTTCGTAGCGGTGGCCGCGCACGCCCTCCACGGCGGGCCGGTGGCTGACGCCGAGACCGAGGATGAAGCGGTCGCCGTAGAGCTGGTTCAGCGTCATCATGCCGCGGCGGGCGGAGTAGCCGTCGCGGGCGTAGATGTTGGCGATCGAGCTGCCGATCACCAGGCGCCTGGTGGCGCCGAGCAGGTAGCCGGCGAGGGAGAGCGATTCGTAAAGGCGCGATTCCGGATACCAGAACGCGCCGTAGCCGTGGCCTTCGACCGTCGCCATGAGGGCGCTGAGTTGGGGGCCGTCGAGCCGGTCGGTGGGATACCAGACTCCAAGCCTGCCGAGTTCCATGTGTATGCTCCGGGAAAATGGGGGAGGGCAGCGCCGATGATCGTCGGGCTGGCCGGCCATGTCGACCATGGCAAGACATCGCTGATCCGCGCGCTGACCGGGGTGGAGACCGACCGCCTGCCGGAGGAGCGGGCGCGGGGCATGACCATCGACCTCGGCTTCGCTTATGCGGCGCGTCCGGATGGGCGCGTGGTGGGCTTCGTGGACGTGCCGGGGCATGAGCGGTTCCTGGCCAACATGCTGGCGGGCGTGCTGGCGATGGACCGCGTGCTGCTGGTGGTGGCGGCCGATGACGGGCCGATGCCGCAGACGCTGGAGCACCTGGAGGTGCTGCGGCTGGTGGGTGTGGCGGAGCTGGCGGTGGCGGTGACCAAGATCGACCGGGTGCCGGCGGCGCGGGCCGCTTCGGTGGCGGCGCAAGTAGCGGCGCTGACGGTGCGGGCCGGATATGCCGCGCCGGTGCACCTGGTCTCCAGCGTGACCGGGGTGGGGCTGGGCGCGGTCTGGGACTGGATCGATTCCGCCGTGCCGGTGCTGCGCGAGGCGGGCGGGGGGTTTCGCCTGTCGATCGACCGCAGCTTCGTGCTGGCGGGCGTGGGCATCGTGGTGACCGGGACGGTGGCGGCGGGCGAGGTGCGGGCGGGGGATGGGCTGGTGCTGTCGCCGTCGCGGCTGGCGGCGCGGGTGCGCAGCCTGCGGGTGCAGGACCGCCCGGCGGAGGTGGCCCGGGCGGGGGATCGCTGTGCGCTGGCGATCTCGGGTGCGCGGGTCGAGCGGGCGCGGCTGCATCGGGGCGACTGGCTGATCGCACCCGCGCTGCACGCGCCGACCGACCGGGTGGATGCGCTTATGCGCCTGGCGGAGGGCCGCAGCCTGCGCCATGGCGGCATGGTTCATGCCCATCTGGGGGCTGCTGCGATCCCGGCGCGGGTGCGGGTGTGGGACGAGGAGGGGCAGGATACGGCATTCGTCCGCTTGCAACTGCCGCGCGAGGCGGTGGCGTTGCATGGCGACAGGCTGGTGCTGCGCGACGACGCGACCGGGCGGATCGTCGCGGGCGGGCATGTGGTCGATCCGTTCCCGCCCGCCCGGCGGCGGCCACGCGCGCATCGGCTGGCGGAACTTGCGGCGCTGGCGGCACCGCAGCCGCAGGCGGCGCTGGCCGGGCTGGTCGCGGCGAATGGCTGGGCCGACCTTGGCGCCCTGGCCCGTGCACGCAACCGCGATCCGGCGAGCCTGGAGGCACTGCCGGCGGCGATCGGGGCGACGCTGCTGGGGCCGGCCACGCGGCGGATCGCCATTGCGGGGGCGACCCGCGGGGCGGTGCGCGGGCGGCTGGTGGCGGCGCTGGCGCGGCATCATGCGGCCCATCCCGAGCTGGGCGGGATGGCGCGCGCCGTTCTGCTGGGCGCGGCCGGGACGGAGGCGGTGATCGCCGAGGCGATGCTGGCGGAGTTGCTGGCGGAACGGGCGGTGGTGCCGCAGGGCCTGGTGCTGCGCCTGGTAGACCATCACGCGCGCCTGGCCGTGGCGGATCTCGCGGCGTGGCCGGCGGTCGCGGCGCTGTTGGCCGGGGGCGGGTTGCGGCCGCCGCGGGTGCGCGAGGTGGCCGAGGCGCTGGGCCTGGAACCCGAGGCGGCGGAGGCGTTGCTGTTGCGGCTGGAGCGGTTTGGCCGGGTGCTGCGGGTGGCGCCGAACCGCTTCTTCCTGCCCGAGACGGTGGCCGCCCTGGCGCGCGAGGCGGAGGCGCTGGCGGAGCCGGACGGGTTCACTGCCGCCGACTACAATCGCAAGACCGGGCTGGGGCGCAACGTGGCGATCGAGGTGCTGGAGTTCCTCGACAGGCTTGGCATAACGCGGCGCACCGGCGAGTTGCGCCATGCGGTTGCCGATCCGGCCGAGCTGTTCGCGGCGGAAATCCCCTCCCCGGGTGGGGAAGGGGATGCCGGAGCCGCGGGAAGGGTCAGTTCCCCTTCAGCAGCATCGCGATGATCGCGTCGAAATGCGTGTCGGCCATGGCGCGCAGTTCGTCGTCGGTCCGGTCCTGGACCGGGTGGGGGATGAACACGCAGGCGGGGTCGGTGCCCAGGGCCTTTGCCTGGGCCTCGGCCGCCTCGATGAACTCGGTGGTTGCCACCACCATCGCCGGAAGGCCGCGGGCCTCGAGATCTGCCAGGTCATGCAAACTGCACGACGTGCAACTCCCTCAGTCCGCCAGCCCCTGGATCACCACCTGAACCTCAGTGCCGATCTGCTGGCGCAGGGCCAGCGGGGCGGGGCGGGTCATGGTCGGCTTCATGTAGCGGCGCGTGGCGATGCCGCGTTCCTGCAGCCGGGCGTCGAGCCGGTCGAGGAACACATCCCCGCGCGGCTTGGAGATGTCGACGATCCCCACCGTCAGGCCTTCGAGCCGGTCGGGCCGGCCGAGGCGGGGGCGTATCGTCGGACTTCGCTCCGAGGTGGGGTCCAGCAGTGCCGTCATTCCCTGATCTCCCTGGTTACCGGGGCCGAGCCGCGTTCGCCGCTGGCCGACCACCCGCCGATGATGCCCGAGAACATGCCGGCACCGCCACCGGCACGTACGATCATGAGGCCTCCCGGGCGGAATTTCGCGATTCGCCTTCCGGCGTAGGACGGGGGGCCGCCCTCGGCGATGCCGTGCGCGCCGGCGACGAGGTCGTCGCCGTCCATCTCGGTGAGGCGATAGAAGGCGTCGTAGACCTGTTGCTTGGTCCAGCCGGCGGCGCGGTAGGTGCGCTCGTGTTCCGGCGAGATAACCACGATGCAGTCGCAGGACGGCGCCAGCTTCACGTTCTGCATCGCCTTCATGCTCTCGGCGAAGGAGCGGCTGAGGCTGTCGGGGTCGCGCGACTTCTGGTCCACCACGCCCTGCAGGCCGAAGCCGGCGAAGACGGTGACCGCCGATTTGCCCGGGGCGATGCCGCGTTCGACCGACAGCGGCTCCCAGCAGGAGTTCTCCTCGTCCTCGGCGAAGCAGTAGGTGTATTTGCCGGGGTTGCCGAGGGTGGCGCGGTCGACTTCCTGCGGGCGGCCGCCGCCGATGTTGCGGATGACCAGCTGGAGGGCGCGCCCGATGGTGGCGTTGGCGCGGTTGCCCTGGCCCAGAGCGTTGCCGCGGGCGTTCATGCCGATGGCGCGGCGGATCGGTCCGTTCACGATCACCACCGGGCCGACATACATCGTGGTGGCGAGCACGCCGTGCATGGCGAAGGGTTCCGCCAGCACCGCCTCCACCGCCGCGAGCACCACCGGGAGGTATTCGGGCTTGCAGCCGGCCATGACCGCGTTGATGGCGATCTTCTCGACCGTGGCGGGCACGAGGTCGGACGGGACGAGGCCGATCACCTCCTGCGGGTCGCGGCCGGTGCCCGCGAGCATGCGCAGCACGCGCTCCTCGGTGGGGGGCACCAGGGGCAGGCCGTCGGACCAGCCACGGTCGAACATCGCCTCGATCTCGTCCTCGCCGGAGCCGATTTCGATGCGGCGGGCGGCGATGCCGGTTTCGCCGTGGCGGACCTTGAGGCGTTCGAGGATGCCGGGCTCGACGTTCTTCGCACCGCAGCCGGGGCGCATGGCGGGCAGGCCATCGCCGAGGCCTGGGCGGGCGGCGATGCGTTCCCACTCCGCGCGGTCCCAGCCATAGGTGCGGTCGATTTCCTGCCCGCCTTCGAAGCGGATCAGGGTGGGCACGATCTCGATGCGCAGGCGGTGGGAGACGTTGAGATCGGCGTCATGGATGCGGGCGGCAATCTCGGCGGGGAAGCCGGGGTCGTCCTGGGTGTAGACGGTCAGTCCCGCCGCGCGCGCCAGGGCGGCCAGCACCGGCGCGGTCAGTTCGCAGGTTGGGCAGTCTCGCTTGACCACTGCCACCAGCCCGTCATGCGGAGCGTCCATTGCCGCCTCTCCCCGTTGCCGGGCGATTGAACCACTGCGGGCGGCGTTCGCGAAGCCCTGATCGCCGGCGAGGCAGTTAAGAGTGGGATCAGGCGCGGCGGCGGCGCGAGGCGGCGAGGCCGGCCAGGGCGGTGGCGAGCAGGGCCAGGCCGCCGGGTTCGGGGACCGCGGTGGCGGCGGCGTTGGGGATCGTCATGGAGGAGAGAGTCCAGCCGAGCAGGTCGTGGTCCATCATGCCGTCGCCGGTGCCGGCGGAGAAGCCGAGCCAGGCCTGGTTGCCGCCCACCACCTCGCGCAGGTTCACGGGATAGGCGTCGATCACCGTGTAAAGAACGGCGTCGCCGTCCTGCACCGTCACCGAAAGGCGTTGCGCGGCGCCGTCGTAGGACACGATGGCGGTCCAGACATTGCCGTTGGCGAGGCATCCGGCCGCATCGGGCGAGGATTCGCAGGAGGTGACGCCGTAGGGGCTGGCGGCGGCAAGGTTGGCCAGCACTCCGTCGCGGGCCAGGGCGACATGATTGTCGCCAGCCTCGTTGCCGTTGTCGCCCTCGTTGCCGTTGTCGAAGATGTCGAACTCCACGGCCAGGCTGGCGCCGACGCCCTCGAAACCCATGCTGCCGCCGTAGCGGCTGGGGTCGCCAAGGCCGGTGGGGTCGCGTGCCATGATGAAGGCGAGGCCGTCGGCACGCATCGCCTCGCCGGCGCCGAGGCGGAAGGTGAATCGGGAGACGAAGCCGGCGGATCCCGACAGCGGCACGGCCGTGGCGAGCCAAGCGGCACCGGCTTGATCGCGCGCCGCCGGGACCAGGCGCAATGCGCCATCGACCTCCGCCGCGTTGCCGGCGCAAACCAGCACGCTGCCGCAGGCGCCCGTGAAGTCGGTCAGGGCCACGAAGGGCGCGGCATCGGATGCCCCGGCGACGCAGGCCAGTGCCGCGGCGCCGAGAGCCATAGGGGAGAACGCCGTCCGCATTTCGTCCTCCTTGGGACTGGTCCGTTTGTAACAGACCGATTACCAGCTGCCAGTGGTTACATCAAAGTTACCGGGAGGGAAACACCCTCATGAAACCACGCTGTCGGCCAGCAGCCGGTCGATCTCGGCTGGGGTGAGTCCGCATTCGGCCAGCACTTCGCGCGAATGTTGGCCCGCTGCCGGGGCGGGGGCGAGGGCGGCGTCGCTCTCGGCGGGGGCGCCGGGGGTGCGCGCCACGTGCAGCTCATCAACGCCGGATGGCACGGCGGCGCCGACCGCCTGGACGTGCGGGTTGGCCACCCAGTCGCCCAGCGTGTTCACCGTGTCGCTGATCACGTCCGCGGCGCGCAGGCGCTCGATCCAGGCGGCGCGCGGGCGGGTGCGCATGTGCGGGCGCAGTTCGGCCATCAGGGCTGCTTCGTGCTCGGCGCGCAGGGTGAAGCTGGCGAAGCGGGGGTCTTCCAGGAAGTCGGTTCGTTCCAGCGCGGCACAGGTGCGGCGCCAGTCGTCCTCGCGCACCAGGGCGATGGCGATCCAGCCGTCGGCGGCCTCGAACGAGCCGGCCGGGACGTTGAGCTGGGCCGGGTTGCGGCCTTCGACCTCGAATTCCGGCAGCTTGTGGCCCATCAGCGCCGCACTGCCGGCCATCAGGCTGACATCGATGTGCCGGCCGGTGCCGGTCTGCTGGCGGGCGAACAGGGCGGTGGCGATGGCGGCATAGGCGTAGAGGCCGGTCGGCACGTCCGCGGCCAGCGCGCCGGAGCGGTGGGGTACGTCGCCGGGGCCGCGATTGGTGTCCATGAAGCCGGAGAAGGCTTGGGCGGCGGTGTCGGTGACGGGGCGCTGGGCGTTCGGGCCGGATTGGCCGAAGCCGCTGACCGACAGGTAGATCAGCTTCGGGTTCTCGGCGGCGAGGCTGTCATAGCCCACGCCGAGGCGGGCGGCGACGCCGGGGCGGAAGCCTTCGACCAGGATGTCGGCCTTCAGCGCGAGGGTGCGCAGGATGGCTTTTGCATCCGCGCGCTTGAGGTCGAGCTGAAGGGCACGCTTGCCGCGGTTGAAGGTGAGGGACATCGGGGTTTGGGTGCCGCGGGCGAGTTTGGCGCCGAGGCCGCGGGACCAGTCGCCCTCGGGCGGCTCCACCTTGATGACGTCGGCGCCATACAGGGCGAGCAGCATGGCACAATAGGGCGAGGCGATGCCCTGGCCGAGGTCCAGCACGCGCAGGCCGCGAAAGGGGAAGGCGTGGCTCATCTCGTTCCTCCTGGCGTTTCCCGCTATTCTAGGACGGTGCGGGGGAGGACGACAGTGCAGCACGACGAGGCGCGGGCGTGGGATGCGGTGGCCGAGTGGTACCACGGGTTCTTCACCGGCCTGGTGCTGTCGGCGGCTACGCGGCGGGGGGCTGCGGATGCGGCGGCGTTCGTGTTTGCGGTGTTCCGGCGCCAGCAGCAGGCGCTGTTCCTGCCAGGGCTGCGCAAGCTGGGGCTGGAGGGGCTGCCGCATGCGGTGGCTTGCGCGCAGTATCATTATCTGTCCAATGCCATCGGCGGCGTTGCCGTGGAGTGGATCGGCGAGTCGGACCGGAAATCCTGGGTGCGCTATCCGCCGCCGCGCTGGATCTGGCACGGCACGGCGATTGCCGGGGTGCCGGGGGTGGTTTCGGCGGCAATGATGCGCGGGTGGCATGCAAATAATGGCGTGTCGCTTGGCAATGCGCGGCTGGGTTTCGTGTGCACCGGGCAGACGGTGGAGGGCGACCCGGGGTTGGAGGGTTACTACCTCGAGCATGACCGTGACCTCGCCCCCGAGGAGCGGCTGCGTTTCGCCCGGCACGAAAGCGCGCCGGCCTTCGATGCCGCGGCGGCGCCGGTGCTGGCGCGGGAGGCATGGCCCGAGGCGCGGGTGATGAAGGCGAAGCGCAACTACGCGCTGGCCTATGTCCGCACCGCGATTCCGGCGGCCATCGACCTGTTCGGCGCGGCCGATGCCGCGGCGCTGCTGGGGCTGACCGGGCGGCTGATCGGGATGCAGCTTTACCGGCAGACGGCCGCCGCGCTGCCGGCGGACGATTTTGCCGGGTTCATGGTGGCGCTGGCCCGCGCGCAGGGCGACGAGGCGGAAACGGTGGCGCCTTGCGTGGTGCGGCAGCGGAGCTGGACGCTGATGCGCGGGGTGGCGGGGCTGCATCCGGCTGCATTCGCCTGCTGGAACGGGTTGCTGGAGGGGGCGTTGGCGGCGCATGACCGGTTCGCGGAACTGCGCGTGACGGCGCGGCTGGACCTAGGCGATCCCTGGTTCGAATGGCGGATCGCAACGCGCCGTGCGAGCGTTGCCCTGGCCTGAACGGACTTGAACCGACGCGCGCGCCGCGCCACCAACCGCCCACCCATCGGGACCCCGCCATGGACAGCGACCTGACCAAATTCCGCCGCCTGCTGGATGCCGCGCGGAACGTGGTGATGTTCACCGGCGCGGGCATCAGCACCGAATCTGGCATTCCGGATTTTCGTTCGCCCGGCGGCATATGGTCGCGGATGAAGCCGATCTATTACCAGGATTTCGTGGCATCCGAGGAGGCGCGGGTGGAGGCGTGGCGGCGCAAGTTCGAGTCCGACCCGGTGATGCGCGAGGCGGTTCCGAACCGTGGCCACCGGGCGGTGGCCGCGCTGGTTCGGCAGGGCAAGGTAAGCCATGTTGTGACCCAGAACATCGACGGGCTGCACCAGGCCAGCGGCATTCCGGACCGCCAGGTGATCGAGCTGCATGGCAATGCCACCTATGCCCATTGCCTGGACTGCCAGCGACGCTATGAGCTGGCGGACATTCGCCCGCGCTTCGAGGCGACACGCAAGGCGCCGCTGTGCGACGGTTGCGGCGGCTTCGTGAAGACCGCGACGGTGGCGTTCGGCCAATCCATGCCGCCGGCCGCGATGGTGCGAGCGGAGGAGGCGATCCTGGCCTGCGACCTGTGCCTTGTCGCCGGGTCCTCGCTGGTGGTGTATCCGGCGGCGGGGTTTCCCGAACTGGCCAAGCGCCGCGGCGCCGGGCTGGTGATCCTGAATCGCGAGCCGACCGACATGGACGCCATCGCCGATCTCGTGCTGCACCGTGAAATCGGCGAAACCCTGGGCGGCATCGTCGGCAACAATTGACCCCCCGCTCCCCTTGGGGGACAGGATGGGAGCAGGGGCTTGGCCCCGATTAGGGGCTCGGCCCCGATTTCACGAAAGGCCCTGCCATGCGCGCCACCCGCCTGTCTGTGAACCTCAACAAGGTTGCCCTGTTGCGCAATTCGCGCCGCACTGGCGTGCCAGACCTGCTGGCCTTCGCCCGCATTGTGCACGACGCGGGGGCCGACGGCATCACCATCCATCCGCGACCGGACGAGCGGCACATTCGCGGCAGCGACGTCGGCGCACTCGCCAGGCTGATGGCGCCGTGGCGGCCGGGCTTCGAGCTGAACATCGAGGGCTATCCCGATGATCGGTTGATGGAGTTCGTGGAAGCGACGCGGCCGGAGCAGGTGACGCTGGTGCCGGACGCGCCCGGCGCGTTCACCTCGGAGGAGGGCTGGCAACTGACCGACCCGGCGCAGCTGGCAATGGTGACGGACTACCTCGCCCGGCTGAAGGCGCTGGGTGCGCGCACCGTGCTGTTCATCGACCCCAACCCGGCGGTGGTGGCGCGGGTGAAGGGCGTGGGGGCGGACGGGGTGGAGATCTACACCGGCGATTACGCGGCCGAAAGCCGAGGTGGCGTGCGCTCGCCGCTGCTGGATGCCATCGCGGCGACGGCAGCCGAGGCGGGGCGGCTGGGCATGGTCGTGAACATGGGCCACGACCTCAACCTGGAGAACATTCCGGCGATTGCGGCCGAGGTGGCGAACATCGCCGAGGCGTCGATCGGGCACGAGCTGACGGCCGATGCGCTGGTGATGGGATTTGCTGTGGCGACCCGGGCGTATCGGCGGGCGCTACGGATGGAGGAGTAGGCAGCGGGGCTCCGCCCCGCGCCCCGCCCCGCGCACCGTGCCTCGCCGGGGGGGGGGCGAGCCCCCTGGACCCTGAACCTCATAGGGCATGAGGTCCAGGGGCTCGGCCCGTCGCGCGAAGGCGCGCGCCGGACCTGGTGGGGTCCAGGGGCAAGGCCCCTGGCCTTTCTTTACGTCAGTCCGCGACGGGCACGCCCTTTTCTTCCATCGCGGTCTTCAGCTCGCCGGACTGGTACATCTCGGTGACGATGTCGCAGCCGCCGATGAACTCGCCCTTGACGTACAGTTGGGGGATGGTCGGCCAGTTGCTGAACTGCTTGATGCCGTCGCGCAGCTCCGCATCTTCCAGCACGTTTGCGGTTTTGAACGTCACGCCCATGTGGCTGAGGATCTGCACCACGCGGGCCGAGAAGCCGCACTGCGGGAACATCGCGGTGCCCTTCATGTAGAGCATCACCGGGTTCTCGGTGATCTCGGACTGGATGCGGTCGATAACCGGGTTGGCCATGGTGGGGTTTCCTTAATCGGGGGCGGAGGTCTGTAGGGCGAGGGCGTGCAGCTCGCCCCCCATGCGGCCGCGCAGGGCGGCATAGACCAGCTGGTGCTGCTGCACGCGGGACTTGCCGCGGAAGGACTCACTGACCACGGTGGCTGCGTAGTGGTCGCCGTCGCCGGCCAGGTCCTCGATGGTGACGCGCGCATCCGGCAGGGACGCCTTGATCAGCGCCTCGATCTCGTTCGCGGGCATGGCCATCGTGCGTCTCTCCTAGGTGGCCGGGCCGTCCATCCAGGCGGGAAGGAACGATTCGTGCAAACGGCGCAACTCGGCCAACGAGATGGTGTCGCCGTCCGGCAATGTCAACGAAGTGCCGCCGCTGGAGCCGACATGCCGCGCCGGCACCCCGGCGGTGGCTGCGCGGGCGAGCAGTGCCGCGGCGTCGGCGGTGGCGAGCACGTAGCGGCCCTGGTCCTCGCCATACCAGAAGGCTGCGTCGCCGCCCGGTTCCAGGCTGGCGCCGGTGTCGCCGGCCAGTGCCATCTCGGCGACGGCGATCAGCAAGCCGCCATCGGCGGCGTCGTGGCAGGCGGCGATATGGCCGGCCAGGATTTCGCCGCGCACAAAATCGCCGTGGCGGCGTTCGGCGGCGAGGTCCACCGGCGGCGGGGCGCCTTCCTCCCGCCCGGCGATCTCGCGCAGCCACAGCGACTGGCCGAGCCAGCCTTCGGTGGTGCCGACCAGCACGAGGTCGAGGCCCGGCGCGAGGGCGTAGCCGACTGCCTGGGCCGCGTCCTCCAGCACGCCGAGACCGCCGATGGCCGGTGTCGGCAGGATGGGTTTTCCTTCAGTTTCATTGTACAAGGAGACGTTGCCCGACACGACCGGGAAGTCCAACGCCGTGCACGCTGCTGACATCCCTCTGATGGCAGCAGCAAACTGCCCCATGATGCGGGGCTTTTCCGGGTTTGCGAAGTTCATGTTGTCGGTGATCGCCAGCGGCGTGGCGCCCGTGGCGGTGATGTTGCGCCAGGCTTCGGCCACCGCCTGCGCCCCGCCCGTCTCAGGGTCGGCGAAGACGTAGCGCGGCGTGCAGTCGGTGGTGAGTGCGAGGGCGCGGGTGCGGCCTTCCAGCTTCACGATGGCGGCGTCGGCGGCACCGGGGCGCTTCACTGTCTGGCCACCGATCGTGTAGTCGTACTGCTCCCACACCCAGCGGCGGGAGCACAGGTCGGGGCAGGCGATCAGCGTGCGCAGCGCCGCCCCCAGGCCGACAGGGTCGGCGACCGGGCCGAGCTTTGCCTGCTTCGGCGTCTCCTCGGTCGGGCGGTGATACAGCGGTGCCTGCTCGGCCAGCGGGTCGAGCGGGATGTCGGCTTCCACGGCGCCGTTGTGCCTGACGACGATGCGGCCGGTGTCGGTCAGGTGGCCGATGACGGCGAAATCCAGCTCCCACTTGTCGAAGATGGCGCGCGCGATGTCCTGCCGGTCGGGCCGGATGATGATCAGCATGCGCTCCTGCGATTCGGAGAGCATCATCTCGTAGGCGGTCATGCCGGTTTCGCGCTGCGGCACGTGGTCCAGGTTCAGCTCGATGCCGACGCCGCCCTTGCCGGCCATCTCGACCGAGGAGGAGGTGAGGCCGGCGGCCCCCATGTCCTGGATGGCGACGATGGCGTCGGTGGCCATCAGTTCGAGGCAGGCCTCGATCAGCAGTTTTTCGACGAACGGATCGCCGACCTGCACGGTCGGGCGCTTCTCCTCCGCGTCCTTGCCGAATTCGGCGCTGGCCATGGTGGCGCCGTGGATGCCGTCGCGGCCGGTCTTGGAGCCGACATAGATCACCGGGTTGCCGATGCCAGCCGCTGCGCTGAGGAAGATCTTTCCTTTATCGGCAATGCCGACGGTCATGGCGTTGACCAGAGGGTTGCCGTTGTAGGCGGGGTGGAAGTTGATCTCGCCGCCGACGGTCGGCACGCCCACGCAGTTGCCGTAGCCGCCGATGCCGCGCACCACGCCGTCGACGATGCGCTTGGTGCGCGCCAGCTTGGGGTCCCCGAAGCGCAGCGCGTTCAGGTTGGCGATCGGGCGCGCGCCCATGGTGAACACATCGCGCAGGATGCCGCCGACGCCGGTGGCGGCCCCCTGGTAGGGCTCGATGAAGCTGGGGTGGTTGTGGCTTTCCATCTTGAAGATGGCGGCCAGCCCATCGCCGATATCGACCACGCCGGCATTCTCGCCCGGCCCGTGGATCACCCAGGGCGCCTTGGTCGGCAGCGTCTTGAGCCAGACGCGGGAGGATTTGTAGGAGCAGTGCTCCGACCACATCACGCTGAAGATGCCGAGCTCCGTCAGGCTGGGCACACGGCCCATGATCTCCAGCACGCGCTGGTATTCGGCGGCGGAGAGGCCAAATTCGCGGGCGAGGGCCTGGTTCACGTCACGCGCCATCGTATCAGGCTTCCTCAAGCCGCCAGCGCGGCGCAGATCGAGTCGAAAAGCGGCTTGCCGTCCTCGCCGCCCATCAGCGGGTCGACGAGGTCCTCGGGGTGCGGCA
>JANPIH010000089.1:0-10287 GCA_031424895.1 Rhodospirillales bacterium | reverse complement strand
CGATTAAGTCGAGGCCAACTGGGAGAAAGTTTTTTTGCTTCTTTTTCTTCAGAAAAAGAAGGCCTTGCTTACCTGCCGAACTCCGCTCGAATAGCGTCGCTATGGCTCCCGATCTCCGGCACCGGCCCATACTCCCGCGCCCCATCGCTCAGGATCGCCGGCGGTGCCGCCACCGCGATCGGCCCCACCGGCGTCGCCACCGTGATCCGCCGCAGCGCCGGGTGCCGGCTGAACTCCGCCACCCCGTTCACGAACCCATACGCCGTTTTTGAAACCCGCAACCGCGCCGCCGCCTTATCGCGCGTCAGCGTCATGAACACCGCGCCGACATGGGCATCCACCTCCGCCCGGTTGCCGACCCGCACCACGTTCGTCTCGAACCCCGGCCGCTTCGGCAGCTCCGGCTCCAGCATGAAATGCGCACAAAAATCAGCCCACTCCCGCTCGTTCTGGATGCTGATCAGCACCATCGACCCGTCCTTGGTCGGAAACGCCCCATACGGCGAGATCGACGGATGCGCGAGCCCCATCCGCTCCGGCGCCCTGCCCGTGCCTTCGAAGAACAGCAGCGGCACGTTCATCCAGTCCGCCATCCCGTCGAACAGGCTGACCTCGATCCCCTTGCCCATCCCGTTGATGCCCCGTGCGATCAACGCCTCCAGCACCGCCGCGTGCGCCGCCATGCCACAGGCGATATCGCAGGCCGAAACCCCCACCCGCC
The DNA here is from genome assembly GCA_031424895.1 of Rhodospirillales bacterium. Lineage (GTDB taxonomy): Bacteria > Pseudomonadota > Alphaproteobacteria > Acetobacterales > Acetobacteraceae > CAMDGX01. Next base: position 9,566 of record JANPIH010000089.1, on the reverse strand, counting down.
CCGGCCCCTCCGGCCGTCCCGTCACCGCCGCAAGCCCGGACTCCGCCTGCACCAGCAGGTCGTATGCCTTCATGTCCGCATACTCCCCGCGCTCGCCATATCCTGAAATATCAACGGTGATCAGACGCGGATTGATCTCCCGCAGCGCCGCCGACCCCAGCCCCGCCCGCGCCGCCGCCCCCGGCGCCAGGTTCTGGATGAACACATCCGCCTTCGCCAAAATCGCCCGCAGCAAGGCCAGGTCCCCAGGCTGCTTGATGTCGGCCACCAGGCTCTGCTTGCCCCGGTTCAGCCACACGAAGTAGCTGGACATGCCCTTCGCCGCTGTGTCGTAGCCGCGCGCGAAATCCCCCTCGGCCCGCTCAATCTTGATCACCCGGGCTCCGGCATCCGCCAGCCGCGACGAACAATAGGGCGCCGCGACCGCCTGCTCCATGGCGACAACAAGCAAACCTTCCAACGGTTTCGCGGCGGACATCGGTCTTCTCCCCTAAGCAAACATGTTCTTTTTTGAAAAAAAGAACCAAAAAACTTTCTATCCATTTGCACCGCGCCCAATCGGAAACCACCGCGCAAATGGATAAAAGTCTTTTTGCTTCTTTTTCTTCAGAAAAAGAAGATTCTTCTTCCTAATAGCTCCGCGGCAACCCAAGCACATGCTCGGCCACATACGAAAGGATCAGGTTGGTGCTGATCGGCGCCACCTGGTACAACCGCGTCTCACGGAATTTCCGTTCAATGTCATACTCTTCCGCGAACCCGAAGCCGCCATGCGTCTGGATGCAGGCTTCCCCCGCCGCCCAACTCGCCTCGGCCGCCAGCATCTTGGCCATGTTGGCTTCCGGCCCGCAGGGCTCGCCCGCGTCGAACTTGCGGACGCCTTCGCGCACCAGCAACTCGGCCGCCCGCATCTGCGCATAGGCCCGCGCGATCGGGAACTGCACCCCCTGGTTCTGCCCGATCGGCCGCCCGAACACCTGGCGATTCTTTGCATAATCAGCGGCTTTGGCGATGAACCACTTGGCATCCCCGATGCACTCCGCCGCGATCAGCAGCCGCTCGGCGTTCATCCCGTCCAGGATATAGCGGAACCCCCGCCCTTCCACGCCGACCAGGCTGTCGGCCGGGATCACCATGTTGTCGAAGAACACCTCGCACGAATTATGGTTCATCATCGTGCGGATCGGCCGGATCTCCAGGCCCTTGCCCAGCACGCGGCGCATGTCGACGATGAAGGTCGAAAGCCCCTCGGTCCGCTTCGCCGCCTGGTCCTTCGGCGTCGTCCGCGCCAACAGCAGCATCAGGTCGGAATGCTCGGCCCGGCTGGTCCACACTTTCTGACCGTTCACCACGTACGTATCGCCCTCGCGCTTGGCGAACGTCCGCAGGCTGGTGGTATCCGTGCCGCTGGTCGGCTCCGTGACCCCAAAGGCCTGTAGGCGCAACTCCCCGGTCGCGATCTTCGGCAGGTACTCTTTCTTCTGTGCGTCCGACCCATGCCGCAGGATCGTGCCCATGATGTACATCTGCGCGTGGCACGCCGCCCCGTTGCAGCCCTCAGCCTGCACGGTTTCCAGGATCGCCGCGGCGCCGGCCAGCGGCAGCCCTGCCCCGCCGTATTCCTCGGGGATCAACGCGCCGAGATATCCCGATTCGGTCAGCGCCCGCACGAACGCCGTCGGATAGGCCCGCTCGGCATCCAGCTTGCGCCAGTATTCCCCGGGGAACCGCGCGCACAGTTTCCGCACTTCCTCGCGGATTTCGGCATGCGGGTCGTGGGCGGGGCTGTATTGGTCCATGGAACCTCTCCGATCGTCCGCCGTGCATTAGGGCGCGTTTGCGCGCCACGCAACGAGGCACGTTTGCGCGCCTGCGCGCGGCGGGGCACGATGCGCGAAGGAGGACCCCGAATGACGACAACATCCTGGCAGGACGGCGTCTATGCCACGCTCAAGAAGGCCGGCATCCGCCAGATCGCCTACGTGCCCGACGCCGGCCACTCGCGCCTGATCGAACTCGCCCACGCCGACAACGACATGCACGTCGTCGTCTGCACCACCGAGGAGGAGGGCGTGGCACTCGCCGCCGGCGCCCATCTTGGCGGCCAGCGCGCCTGCCTGCTCATGCAGTCCTCCGGCGTCGGCAACACGATCAACATGATCGGCCTGCCCACCACCATGCGGGCACCCTTCCTCACCCTGGTCACCATGCGCGGCGAATGGGGCGAGTTCAACGGCTGGCAGGTTCCGATGGGCCAGGCCACCGAAACCGTGCTCAAGGCCATGGGCGTCACCGTCAAGCGCGCCGAAACCAAGGAGGAAGCCGTCGACATGGTCGCCGCCTCCGCCGCCCTGGCTTTCGGCTCCATCATCCCCGTCGCCGTGCTGTTCAGCCAGAAGCTGATCGGCGCCAAGGTTTTCGTGAAACCGGAGGGCGAGTGATGTCCGATCTTCTCGACCGTCGCGCCGTCGTCGCCGAACTCCTGCGCGACCCCGCCGACTGCCCGGGCGGCGAACTGCTCGTCGTCACCGGACTCGGCTCCACCACCTACGATGCCGGCGCCGCCGGCGACCGCCCGGAAAATTTCTACCTGTGGGGCGCCATGGGCGGTGCCGCCATGATCGGCCTCGGCGTGGCCCTCGCCCAGCCTGACCGCCGCGTTCTGGTCCTCACTGGCGACGGCGAGGCGCTGATGGGCATGGGGGCCCTCTCCACCCTGGCCGCCCGCGCCCCCTCGAACCTGTCGATGGTGGTGATGGACAACGGCCAGTTCGGCGAAACCGGCCACCAGGCCAGCCACACCGCGCTCGGCACCGACCTCGCCGCCGTCGCCGCCGCCTGCGGCTGGAAAACCACCCTCACCCTCACCACCATGGACCAGGTCGCCGCCCTGCGCCCCCGCCTGCGCCGCGAGGTGCTGTTTGCCGTGGTGAAGATTTCCCCCGCCGAAGTGCCCCGCTTCCTCCCCCCGCGCGACGCCGCCGCCTTGTCGGTGCGCTTCCGCCAGGCCCTTGGCATCGCGCCCGACTGACCATCAAGCCCGACTGACCATTAAGGCTGGGGGCCGCGCGCCCCCGGCGTATGACAGTCCATTGCATTACGCTCGCGTCATGTGCGATTGATGGTCCCGGGCGGGAGCGCGATACGCCGGCCGCAGCCGGTGGAGGTGAAGCCTTGCCTTCGTCTTCGCCCGGCCCGAACTGCGCATCGCCCAGGGCCTTGCCGCCCTGTTTCATGCGATCCGGACTGGCGGCTGGCCGACGAAACCCGATATCCTTCAGGCGCCGAATGGCGTCGACACTCCGGCGCGCGCCCCGCGCCCCGGCAGCAGGGACTGAACAGCGACCTTGACCCGGCCCATCCCCCTTTGCGCGCGCCGCCTTGCCGCCTTCCTCGGCGCGGCCTTGCTGCTCGCCCTGCCGTCCGCGCCCCCCGCCCTGGGGCAGGGCACCCCACCCCAGGGCGCCCCCGCCCAGGCAGCCCAGCCCCCGCCGGTCCCCGTCACCATCATCACCGCAATCAAGGCCGACGTGCCCATCGTCCTGCGCAACATCGGCGCTGTTCAGGCCGGCCAGACCGCCACCATCCGCTCCCGCGTCGACGGCACTCTCGATGAACTCTTCTTCATCGAAGGCCAGGAGGTAAAGCGCGGCGACCTGATCGCCCGCATCGACCCCCGCCCCTACCAGGCCGCCTTCGACCAGGCCGCCGCCCGCCGCGCCGCCACCGCCGCCACCCTGGCCAATGCCCGCCTCGACCTCGCACGCACCGCCGACCTCGCCCGCGGCCAGTTCGCCTCGCGTCAGTCCATGGACACCCGCGCCGCCCAGGTCGCCCAGCTCGAAGCCCAGCTGATGGCCGACGACGCCGCCATCGCCGCCGCCCGCGTCAACCTCGACTACACCAGCATCACCGCCCCCTTCGACGGCCGCCTCGGCCTGCGTACCGTCGACCCCGGCAACGTCGTGCGCTTCGCCAACGACAACGCGATCATCGTCACCATCAGCCAGATCCGCCCCGTCGTCGTCGTCTTCACCCTGCCGCAAGACGCCCTGCCCGCCATCCAGGCCGGCATGGGCCGCACCACCCTGCCCGTCACCGCCCTCACGCCCGACGACCGCACCATCCTCGGCCAGGGCACACTGATCACCACCGACAGCAGCATCGATCAAACCACCGGCACCATCCGCATGAAAGCCAGCTTCCCGAACGCGGAAACCCGCCTCTGGCCCGGCCAGTTCGTCAACGTCCGCCTCCAGCTTGAAGTCCAGCGCGGTGTCGTCGCCGTCCCCTCCATCGCCGTCCAGCGCGGCCCCCAGGGCCTGTTCGTCTATACCATCAAGGACGACAACACGGTGGAACTCGCCCGCGTCGAAATCGGCCAGGACGACGGCACCAGGGCAGTCATCCGCCGCGGCCTGGACGAAGGCGCGCGCGTCGTCGTCGCCGGCCATTCCCGCCTGCGCGCCGGCGCCCGCGTCACCATCACCGCGCCGCCCGCCCCGGCTGGCACCCCGGCTGGCACCCCGCCCGCCGCCGCCCGCCCTTCAGGCTGATCGCCCACCCCGCCTTCGCTTCGCGTACCGGACTCCCATCCTTCGCAAATCAGGCATCCCGGCATGAGCATTTCGACTCCATTCATCCGCCGCCCCGTGGGCACCTCGCTGCTGATGGCCGCGATCGTCCTGGTCGGCGTCGCCGCCTTCCCGCTTCTGCCCGTCTCGCCCCTGCCGAAGGTCGAATTCCCCACCATCAGCGTCAACGCCAGCTTCCCCGGCGCCAGCCCCGAAACAATGGCCACCGCCGTCGCCCAGCCGCTCGAACGCCAGTTCGCCCAAATCGCCGGCGTCGCGCAGATGACGTCAAGCAGCGTCCAGGGCCAGACCCAGATCACCATCCAGTTCGACCTCGCCCGCCAGATCGACGCGGCAGCACTCGACGTCCAGGCCCGCATCACCGCTGCCACCGGCCAGTTGCCCCGAAACATGCCCAACCCGCCCACCTTCTGGAAGGTGAACCCCGCCGACAGCCCGATCCTCATCCTCTCCGTGCAGTCCGACGAACTGCCGATGATCGAAGTAAACGACTACGCCGACAACATCCTCGCCCAGCAGATCTCCACCATCTCCGGCGTCAGCCAGGTCTTCATCGGAGGCCAGCAGAAACGCAGCGTGCGCGTCCAGGTCGACCCCACCCGCCTCGCCGCCATGGGCCTCACGCTGGAGGACGTCCGCGGCTCCCTGTTCACCGCCACCTCCAACACCCCCAAAGGCACCATCGACGGCGCCCTGCGCAGCTTCACCATCTACGCCAACGACCAGATGACGAAGCCGGAGGAATACAACAACCACATCATCGCCTACCGCAACGGCGCCCCCATCCGCGTGCGCGACGTCGGCCAGGCCGTCGAGGCCGCCGACAACCTGCGCGTCGCCGCCTTTCAGAACGGCAAGCGCGGCGTTCAGCTCATCATCTTCCGCCAGGCAGACGCCAACATCCTGGACACCGTCGCCCGTATCAAGGCCGAGCTGCCCCGCCTGCAGGCCTCCATCCCACCCTCGATCCAGGTCGCCGAGATCGTCAACCGCACCGGCACCATCCAGCACACGGTCGACGAGGTGGAGCTTCACCTCGTCCTCACCGTCGGCCTCGTCGTGATGGTCATCTTCCTGTTCCTGCGGAACATGTGGGCCACCATCATCCCCAGCCTGACCGTCCCGATCGCCCTCATCGGCACCTTCGCGGCGATGTACCTGCTGGACTACAGCCTCAACAACCTGTCCCTGATGGCCCTCATCATTGCCATCGGCTTCGTCGTCGACGACGCCATCGTCATGCTGGAGAACATCTACCGTCACATCGAGAACGGCGAACGCCCGATGGAAGCCGCCCTCAAGGGCGCGTCGGAGATCGGGTTCACCATCGTCTCCATCTCCATCTCGCTGATCGCGGTGTTCATCCCCCTGCTGCTGATGGGCGGCATCGTCGGCCGCCTGTTCCGCGAATTCGCCATGACGGTCACCATCGCCGTGCTCGTCTCGATGGTCGTCTCGCTCACCCTCACGCCGATGATGTGCTCGCGCTTCCTCACCCACCATACCGGCGGCCACAACCTGCTCTACCGCATCGTGGAAAAGTTCTTCGACCTCCTGCTCGCCGGATACCGCCGCACGCTAGACATCGCACTGCGCTTCCAGTTCGCCACCCTGATGGTCTTCTTCGCCACCCTGGCCGCCACCGTCTACCTGTTCATCACCATCCCCAAGGGCTTCTTCCCCGAGCAGGACAACGGCATGCTGATGGGCATCGCCGAGGCCAACCAGGACATTTCCTTCCTCGACATGCAGAAGCGCGCCCTCATGGTCGGCGGCGTGCTGGCCCGCGACCCCTCCATTGCCGCCTACTCGCTCCAGGTCGGCGCCGGCCAGTTCGGCCAGACCAGCAACAACGCCCGCTTCTTCATCGCGCTCAAGCCCTGGGGCGAACGCCGCGACACCGCCCAGCAGGTCATCGCCCGCCTGCGCCCGCAGATGGCCCGCCTCGAAGGCGTGCAAATGTTCCTCTCCGCCGGCCAGGACGTCCGCATCGGCGGCCGCGTCAGCCGCACGCAATACCAATACACCCTGCAAAGTGCGGACACCGACGAGCTCTATTCCTGGAGCCCGCGCATCCTCCAGCGCCTGCGCACCCTGCCCGAACTGCGCGACCTCGCCACCGACCAACAGAATGGCGGCACCACTGCCGTCGTCACCATCGACCGCGACCAGGCCGCCCGCTTCGGCATCAACCCCACCACCATCGGCGACACGCTCTACAGCGCCCTCGGCCAACGCCAGGTCACGCAATACTTCACCCAGGTCAACACCTACCGCCTCATCATCGAGGTCCTGCCCGAAATGCAGGGCGACCTCTCGGTCCTCGACAAGCTCTTCGTCCGCTCCAGCGCCGGCGTGCCCATCCCGCTCTCCACCTTCGTCAAGATCGACACCACCAAAACCGCCCCGCTCTCCATCGGCCACCAGATGCAGTTCCCCGCCGTCACCCTCAGCTTCAACCTCGCCGAAGGTGTCGCCCTCGGCCAGGCGGTGGAAGCCGTCAGCCGCACGGTGCGCGAAATGGGCGTGCCGATCTCCGTCCAGGGCACCTTCCAGGGTACCGCCCAGGCCTTCCAGGCCTCGCTCGCCAGCCAGCCCTACCTGATCGCCGCCGCCCTGATCACCGTCTACATCATCCTGGGCATCCTCTACGAAAGCTACGTCCTGCCGCTGACCATCCTTTCCACCCTGCCCTCGGCCGGCCTCGGCGCCTTCCTCATGCTGATGGCCTTCGGATACGACCTCTCGGTCATCGCCATCATCGGCGTCCTGCTCCTCATCGGTATCGTGAAAAAGAACGGCATCATGATGGTGGACTTCGCCATCACCGCCGAACGGCGCGACGGCGCAAACTCATTCGACGCCATCCGCGAAGCTTGCCTGCTCCGCTTCCGCCCGATCGTCATGACCACCATGGCCGCCCTGCTCACCGGCCTGCCGCTCATGTTCGGCGAAGGCCCGGGCTCCGAACTCCGCCGCCCGCTCGGCTTCGCCATGGTCGGCGGCCTCGCCGTCAGCCAGATCCTGACGCTCTACACCACGCCCGTCGTCTACCTCTACCTGGAACGCCTGCAGCGCCTGCTCGCCCCCAAGCGCATCCACGCCCTGCCCACCCTGGCCGAAAAAATGGGCACCGCGGCGGGGAATTAACTCAAGCAAGCCCTTCTTTTTTGAAAAAAAGAAGCAAAAAACTTTTATCCATGGCGCCGGGATTTCCCGGGCGCAAATGGGCGAAGTTTTTCTGCTTCTTTTTGTTCACAAAAAGAAGGCCTTACTTATCGTCATCCTCATCATCCTGCGCATAGTACCACTCGAGCATGTCATCATGAAACTCGGGGTCCTTCAGCAGCCGCATCGCCAGCGCCAACACGATCTCCGGCGCCGCACCGATCTCCTCGGACTCGTCCGACACCTCGGTGGCCGACACGACGCGGACCGACATCGCGCCGTCCTCCTCGCCGATAACCAGCGCGACTTCGTTCTCTTCCAGCGTGATCGAGGTGGTTCCGACAGCCATGGGGTCCGTTCCTTTTCCGGTTGCGCGGAGGCTTAACCCGGATACTCCGGGCCGGCCAGCCTCGGGGCCGACTTGCAGGCGCGCCTGGGGCGTGTAGCCTGCACCCCAACGTCCCAACGAGCCTGAAAGAACCCCATGGCCGCCAACACCAAGCGCGTTTTCTACGTGAAATACGTCGCACACACCGTCTTCAACGACATCCTCGCCACCCGCCCCGATGTCCGCCTCGACAAGCTCGACAACGACTCGCCCGCCGCGGAGGTTGCACCCATCCTCGAAGGTGCCCACGCCTTCCAGATCGGCGCCTCCCGCGACGAGCTCGCCCCCCAGTTCTTCGCCCACCCCGAATTCCTCGCCCGCTGCCCGAACCTCCTCCTCGTCAGCTCCAACGGTGCCGGCTACGACACCATCGACGTCGACGCCTGCACCTCCGCCGGCGTGCTGGCCGTCAACCAAGCCGGCGGCAACGCCGAAGCCGTCGCCACCCACGCCCTCGCCCTCCTGCTCAACCTCACCAAGCGCATCGGCGAAGTCGACCGCGCCATGCGCCGCGAACTCGTCCACGACCGCGCCGCCTTCATCGGCCGCAACCCGCTCGAAAAAACCATCGGCATCATCGGCATGGGCCACGTCGGCACCCGCCTGGCAGAGCTAGTCCGCGCCATGTACCGCATGCGCGTCCTCGCCTACGACCCCTACCTCACCGCCGAACAGATCAAGGCCCGTGGCGGCGAGAAAACCGACCTCGCCACCCTCTGCGCCCAATCCGACTACGTCAGCATCAACTGCCCGCGCACCAAGGAAACCCTGGGCATGGTCGGCGCCCGCCAGTTCGCCCAAATGAAACCCACCGCCTACTTCATCACCACCGCCCGCGGCGGCATCCACGACGAGGAAGCCCTCACCGAAGCCCTCCGCGCCAAAAAACTCGCCGGCGCCGGCCTGGACGTCTGGGCCAAGGAGCCCCCGCCGCTCGACCACCCCCTTCTGGCCATGGACAACGTCATCGCCAGCCAACACACCGCCGGCGTCACCCGCGAAAGCCGCGAGAACATGGGCCGCATCGCCGCCCAACAAATCCTCGACGTGCTCGACGGCAAACCCGCCACCCGAATCCTCAACCCCGAAGTCTGGCCCGCCTTCGCCGCCCGCTTCGAAAAAATCTTCGGCTTCGCGCCGACAAGGTAGAAAGCAAGCCCTTCTTTTTGTGAACAAAAAAATAAGCAAAAAAACTTCATCCATAAAGAATCTTCCCTCCCCCAGTGCAACGGGCGAGCCGGAGGAGGGAAGCACAATCCAGACCCCCAAACCTCGTAGGTCGTGTGTGGACGGCCCCCCCGTTTCAAGGCGTCCTGGCGGAAGAAATCTGATCCTGGTGCGAGAGCGCTCGTGTGTCCGGCCTGTTTGTGCGGCACGCGACCGCTGGCCCAGATGGGTTCCGCGATCCTCTCCCA
>JANPIH010000088.1:0-2676 GCA_031424895.1 Rhodospirillales bacterium | reverse complement strand
AGCTCGGGATATCCTTCTGGGACTACCTCGCAGACCGCATCGGCGGGATCAGAGCATCCACCATCCCGGCCCTACCTGACATCATCCGAACCCGCACGCGCGCCGCCTGACCCAGGCCGCCCGGGGTTTTGCCCCGGCTACAGAAATACATTGTCTCCGCCAACAACATCGCCCCCATCGTCGCCCAGCACGTCCAGGCCAACGCCGCCAAGATCGGCATCAAGCTGGACCTGGAACAGATGGCCGACGCCAACCTCTTCACCCGCGCCCGCTCGCGCGACTTCGAGGTGCTGCAGATCGGCTGGGGCGCCGGCTACCCGGACGCCGACGCGATGGTCTCCCGCCACGCCGTCAACCCCGACAACCGCGCCGAAGCCCGCCTCGCCCAATACCCCTCCTGGCGCTCCTCCTGGCAGGACGAGCGCGTCAACGAGATGGCCGAGGAAGCCCGCATGGAGCGTGACCCCGCCAAGCGCATCGCGATGTACCACGACATCCAGCGCTATATGATGAAGAACGGCCCGATGGCCTACATCTACCAGACTGTCCGCCCGATCGCGCTGCGCAAGGACGTCAAGGGCTTCGCGATCACCCCGTTCAACGTCGTCTACGCCACCGCCGGCAAGTAGTCCGTGGCCGCAACCGAACCCTCCGCGCGCCCCCCGGCCGGCAAAAGCCCAGCTTCTGGCGAAAGCCCAGCTTCCGGGGAAAACCGCGCCGCCGGCATGCGCTGGCTGAAGCTCGCGGGCCGCCAAATCGTCTCCGTGGCGGTCACCCTGCTCGGCCTGCTGGCGCTGACCTTCTTCATGGGCCGCATGCTGCCGATCGACCCCGTCATCGCCATCATCGGCGAACAGGCGGAGAAGGAAACCTACGACATGGTCTTCGCCCAGCTCGGGCTCGACCAGCCGCTCCATATCCAGTTCTGGCGCTTCATCCGCGACATGATGACCGGCCAGTTCGGCGACGCCCTGTTCACCGGCAACAAGGTCGCCGACGACCTCAGCCGCGTCTTCCCCGCCACCATCGAACTCGCCACCGTCGCCATCATCATCGGCGTCGGCCTCGGCGTTCCCTTCGGCATGCTCGCCGCCGTCTACCGCGGCAGCCTGCTCGACCACGTCGCCCGCTTCATCGGCCTGCTCGGCTACTCCAGCCCCACCTTCTGGCTCGGCCTCATGGGCCTCATCCTGTTCTACGCCACCCTCGGCTGGGTCAGCGGCCCCGGCCGGCTCGATGTCATGTTCATCGACATGGTCGAAACCCGCACCGGCATGCTCCTCATCGATTCCCTGCTCGCCGGCGAACCCGACGTCTTCTGGGACGCCTTCAGCCATATCGTCCTGCCCGCCTCCATCCTCGGCTACGCCTCCATGGCCTACATCAGCCGCATGACCCGCAGCTTCATGCTCGAACAGCTCAGCCAGGAATACATCGTCGCCGCCCGCGTGAAGGGCATGTCCCGCTGGCGCGTCGTCTGGCGCCACGCCTTCCGCAACATCCTGGTCCAGCTCGTCACCGTCATCGCCCTGGCCTACGCCTTCCTGCTCGAAGGCGCCGTGCTCACCGAAACCGTCTTCGCCTGGCCGGGCTTCGGCCGCTACCTCACCTCGGGCCTGCTCGCCGGCGACATGAACGCCGTCCTCGCCTGCGTGCTCATCATCGGAATCATCTTCGTGGGCCTGAACCTGCTGAGCGACCTGCTCTACCGCACCCTGGACCCGCGCACCCGATGAGCAGCCCCTCCCCCTCGCTGCGCGCCTGGCTGACCGCCGAAATCACCACCTCGCCCCGCCACGCCAGCATCCAGCGCTTCTACTTCGGCTGGCTCCGCATGCGCGCCAACCCGCTCGCCCTCATCGGCCTGATCATCCTTCTCGCCCTCGTCGTCATCGCCATCCTCGCCGCCGTCATCGCCCCCGGCGGCCCCAACGACCAGGACCTCACCCGGCGCCTCCTCCCCCCCAGCGGCGCCCACTGGTTCGGCACCGACGAACTCGGCCGCGACGTCTTCGCCCGCGTCGTTTACGGCTCGCGCATCACCCTCTACATCAGCTGCCTCGTCGCCGTCATTGCCGCCCCCATCGGGCTGGCCGTCGGCACCACCGCCGGATACTTCGGCGGCTGGACCGACACCGTGCTGATGCGAATCAACGACATCTTCCTCTCTTTCCCCGGCCTCATCCTCGCCCTCGGCTTCGTCGCCGCCCTCGGCCCGGGCATCGAGAACGCCGTCATCGCCATCGCACTCACCGCATGGCCCCCCATCGCCCGCCTCGCCCGCGCCGAAACCCTCACCGTCCGGTCGTCGGACTACATCGCCGCCGTGCGCATCCAGGGCGCCTCCCCCACGCGCATCATCCTCAAGCACATCGTGCCCATGTGCGTCCCCTCCGTCGTCGTGCGCATCACACTGAACATGGCCGGAATCATCCTCACCGCCGCCGGCCTCGGCTTCCTCGGCCTCGGCGCGCAGCCGCCGCTGCCCGAATGGGGCGCGATGATCGCCTCCGGCCGGCGGTTCATCCTCGACCAGTGGTGGGTCGCGGCCGCGCCCGGCGCCGCCATTCTGATCGTCAGCCTCGGCTTCAACCTGCTCGGCGATGGCTTGCGCGACGCGCTCGATCCGCGAGGCGGCGAGCAATGAGCGACCTTCTCACCGTCGACAATCTGAAG
>JANPIH010000087.1:0-1938 GCA_031424895.1 Rhodospirillales bacterium | reverse complement strand
AGCTGGAGCATCGGCCGCGTGGCGGCACGGCGGCGCGCTGCGCGGGGAAGGGGGCCGGCTTGTCCGGGGGTGGTGGCGGGCGTCTGCTCGGCCATCACACACACTCCTCAAGGCCCGCGGGCAAGCCGCTCGGGCGGGTCGTCATGTCGGGCACAGCTGAAGGGGCCGAAAGGTGCGCCATCAGAACCGTGTCACGAGGCGCCAGTAGAAGGCGTCGCCGCGCAGCGCCGGGGTGTTCGCCTGCACGCCCAGTGGCCGGCGCACCACCCGGTGCACCCATTCCAGGTCGACCGAGACATGCGGGGCAACGCGCAGCCGGGTGCCGGCGCCGTAGGATTTCAGGCGCCGGTTGGGATCGGTCTTCTGGTTCTCGACCGTTTCGCCCCAGTCGTAGAAGCCATAGAACGTGCTGCCCACCTCCAGCGGGGTGCCCAGCGCCTGGAAGGCGAAGCTGGTGTTGAGCTGAAGCTCCACCGCCGTGGCCCAGGCCTTGTCGCCGGTGACCTCGCCGGAATAGTAGCCGCGGTTGATGCGCGCGCCGCCGAGGTAGAACTTCTCCGCCGATGGCAGGATGTCGGAACTGAACTGCCCGGCGATGGTCGCCTGCAGCGCGACCGTGGCACCTTCCCACGCCTGGAACAGTGTCTGCGTCCGGCTTAGCTCGACATTGAGCTTGGTGAACTCGACCACCTGGTTCTGCCGGCCGACATTGACCGGATTGCTGCGCGAGGCGCCCAGGCTGTCGAGGCCGCGCGACACGCGCAGGCTGGCCTGGCTGACCGCGCTGCGCTCTGCACCCAGCCATGTGTCCTGGCGGGCATATTCGCCTCCCGCCCGCAGGATGCGCAGATTGTCGCGACTTGCCTGGCGCGCCGGCTGGCCGGTGAAGATCTCGCTGTCCAGCAACTCGAAGGTGCTGAACACGCCCAGGCTGTGCTGGCGGGTGCGGATGATGGGGTAGCTGGCGGTCAGGCCCGCATTGGTGGTGACGCCATGGTAGCGGTTGGCGCGCAGCGCGCCCGAGGGGTCCGAGGTGCCGGAGCCGCCGAACAGGCGCACCTTGAGGCCGGAACTGCCGACGAACAACTCGGTGGCGATCTGGCCGAACAGCTGGGTGTTGTTGAACGAGCGGTAGAGCGAGACGGTGGTGCGCTCGCCGTATTCGGTGAAGCTGTTGGCATCGATGGCCAGCAGCGACCCCTCCGGCCCGGTGAACGGCGTGCCGCGGTTGTCGGCGACGAAGGTGGCCCCCCATGCGGCGCGCTGCACCTGGGCGATCAGCGTCAGCGCGCCAGGCGCCTCGGCCGACGGGCGCAGCACGGCGCGCACCGAGATGCCTGGCACGTCCTGGGCCAGCAGCAGCGCGCGCTCCAGCGTGGCGGAGTCGATCGGCCGGGTTTCTGTCAGGCGATTGAGGAAGCGCAAAACCTGGAAGCCGGCGGGCCCGACATCGCCATCGAGCTTGACCTCGGCGATGTGGCCCTCGGTGACGACGAAGCGCACTCGGCCGGCGCCGCCATCGGCGAGGATCACGCCGGTCAGCAGGTAGCCGTCGGCGCGATAGCGGGCCAGGATCTCCTGGCGGACGGCCTCCACCTGTGCGCGGGTAACGCGACCACGCATGCTGTCGGTCAGTGCCGTCCAGCTGTCGGGCGCATACACCGTGGACCCTTCGACCACGCCGGCGGAAACCTGGAACACGTCGTCGGGATTGCCGCGGCTGATCGAGGGTGCAGGGGTTGCGACGGCGGGGGCGGTGACGGCGGGGCGCGGGGGCGGGGCAATGCGCGGGATCGGCGAGCCTTGCGGGATCGGCGGCGCCTGTGCCCAGGCCGGAGCGATGCCGCACACGGCCATCAGCACGGCCGCGGACATAAAAAAGGCGCACGCGGCCAGGGAGCGCGGTGCGACCGGAAACTCCCGATATGGCAGCGTCGT
>JANPIH010000086.1:0-2408 GCA_031424895.1 Rhodospirillales bacterium | reverse complement strand
GCCGAGCCACATCATCGCACCGGCGTTCCACCTCAACCGTGAGGACTGGGAGGAAAGTTTTCGCGCGTCGCACACCGACCTGGCCGAGGATCGGGTGTTCGGCGAGCGGCGGGACATACTGACGGAAGCGCGCAAGAAGCTCCGCGAGAAGTTCCTCACCGCCGACGTGGGCATCACCGGCGCCAACTTTCTGATCGCGGAGACCGGCAGCAGCGTCATCGTCACCAACGAGGGCAACGGCGACCTTACGCAAACGCTGCCCAAGGTGCATATCGTGTTGGCCAGCATCGAGAAGGTCATTCCCACGCTGGAGGATGCCTGCACCTTCCTGCGCCTGCTGGCCCGGTCCGCCACCGGCCAGGACATGAGCGTTTACACCACCTTCTCCACCGGCGCCCGCCGCCCGGGCGACCTCGACGGGCCGGAGGAGTACCACGTGGTGCTCATCGACAACGGCCGCACCGCCATGATCGGCACCGAGTTCCAGGAGATGCTGCGCTGCATCCGCTGTGCGGCCTGCATGAACCACTGCCCGGTCTATTTCACCGTCGGCGGCCATTCCTATGGCTGGGTCTATCCGGGCCCGATGGGCAGCGTGCTGACGCCCAGTTTGATCGGCGTCGACAAGGCCGGCCACCTGCCCAATGCCAGCACTTTCTGCGGCAAGTGCGAAAGCGTCTGCCCGGTGAAGATCCCGCTGCCCAAGCTGATGCGGCACTGGCGCGAACGCGAGTTCGAACGCCATCTCACGCCGCAGGCCATGCGCACCAACCTCTCGATCTGGGCCTGGTTCGCCAAACGCCCCGCCGCCTATCGCCTGGCCACCCGCGCCGCCGCCTGGGCGCTGGGACTGCTCGGCCGCAAGAAGGGTCGCTTCCACACCTTGCCTTTCGCCAGCGGCTGGACCGATGGCCGCGACCTGCCCGCCCCCGAAGGCGACACGTTTTTCGCCCGCTATGCCCGCCAGCAGCGGGAGAGCCAGGGGTGACGCCCCCTTCTTCCAGCAAGGAAGCCATCCTCGGTGCCATCCGCCGCGGCTTGAAGCGCGGACCGTTGCCGGACGATCAGCAACTGGCCCTGCACGCCCGCCTCGCCGCCCACCCCCGCCACCTGATCCCCGCCCGCGGCCAGCTTCCCCGCCCGGAGCAGGTGTCGCTGTTCCTGCGCAATGTGGAGAAGGAATTCGGCACCACCGCCCGCGTCGCGCACCTCGCCGACGTGCCCGCCGCCATTGCCGACTACCTCGCCGCCAACAACCTGCCGACCGATTTCGCCATTGCCCCCCACCCCGAACTGGACGCCATCGACTGGTCCACACGCCCTCTTCTCGTGCGCCGGCCCGGCCGCGCCCAGGCCACCGACCAGGTCTGCCTTACCCACGGCTACGCCGCCGTCGCCGAAACCGGCACCCTGATGCTGCCTGGCTCCCCCCACCGCCCAACCACGCTGAACCTGCTGGGCGACACCGCCATCGTCGTGCTGCGCGCCAGCCGCATCGTCGGCTTCATGGAAGCGGCCTGGGACCTCATCCGCGCCGAGAACCATGACCAAACAACCGATATGAAGAACGGGGGCGGGTTCATGCCCCGCAACGTCATGTGGGTCACCGGCCCCTCCCGTTCCGCCGACATCGAATCCACCCTCGAACTCGGCGCCCACGGTCCCCGCCGCCTGCATGTGGTTCTGATCGACGACGATCCCTCTGCCCTCGCGTGAGCCGTCGTCCCCGCACCCTCACCGACCACGACCAGGCCGAATGGGCCGCCTACGCCCAGCGGCTCACCCCCATGCCCGGCCGCACCCTGCCGCCCCCGCCCGAGCCCATCGCCGTTGCTCAACCCATCCTCCACCCCGCCCATCCCGTTCAACCCCACCGCGCGCCCACCCGCCCCGCGCCCGCCCTGGGCGTTGGCGCCCAGCCCGGCGGGCTCGACAATTCTTCCTGGAACCGCTTCCGCTCTGGCAAACTTGCCCCCACCCGCACGCTGGACCTCCACGGCCGAACCGCCCAACGCGCATTCCATGCCCTGCATTCCTTTCTCCATGCCGCCCACGCCGACCGCGTGCGCGTCGTCGAAGTGATCACCGGTCGCGGCTCCGGCGAAACCGGCGGCGTCATCCGGCGCGAATTCCCCCTCTGGCTCAACCTCCCCGCCCTCCGCCCGCTCGTCCTTGCCGCATCCCACCCCCACGCCGCCAACCCCGGCAGCGTCCGCCTCCTCCTGCGCCGGCCGAAGTGATGGCGAGAGGGGCGAGGAAAGCAAGGACAGGGGCTTTGCCCCATAGGCGCGAATCGAAGGGTCTTTTCCCGACGCGGCTTGATGTGATTCGGTGCGGGGATGAACACGACATCCCTGCATGACGGCACATGGAGTTCGGTCATTTTGCGTCTGAGCGCGGTGTGCGAC
>JANPIH010000085.1:0-2245 GCA_031424895.1 Rhodospirillales bacterium | reverse complement strand
CAGAGCCTTGGCAGTGATCCTGCTGGCGACTTCGGGGTCGACTCACGCGGTGTCGATGATCGGCTTCTCCCCCGCCATCCCGCAGGCGCACCAGCCCATCTTCTCGAACGTTGCGCTCCTCGGCACGGAGGACGTGGAAGGGTTTCGCGTCTTCCGGCAGGGCAACAACGTCGACCTGGTGCTTCTCTTCAACGACGTGGTCGATCCGGATCCCCCGCCGCCGTTGCAGGACCGGACGGAATCGTATGCCATCGGTGCGTTGCCCGCGGGCAATTACCAGCTGCGGCTCTACATCAGCGCGCCTGGGTATGTGCTCGTGCAGACCGTACCGCTGGGCGTTGCCGCGGCGACGCCGGTTCCGGCACTCGGCGGCTGGAGCGTCCTGTTGTTGTGCGCTGTCGTCGGCTCACTGGGTTGCGCGATGGCGGGCACGCTGCAAAGCCGGCGCTGAGTTCGGATTGAGCGAGAGTTCACGCGGGCGCTGCCATGGTGGGCCGCCCTGTGGAGCAATCCTCATGCTGTCCAACAAATCGGCGATCGCGACCCTCGCGGTGAAGGATCTCACCCGCGCCGCCGAGTTTTACGGAGGCAAGCTGGGCCTCGAGCCGGAAGCGTCCGCGGAGGAGACGGAAGTGCTTGTTTACCTGGCCGGTGGAGCGAAGCTATTCGTCTATCGCTCGGAGTTCGCGGGAACCAACAAGGCCACCGCTGCGACCTTCGTCGTGGGCGATGAGCTGGCGCCCATCGTCAAGTCGCTGACTGCGAGGGGCGTGGACTTCGAACACTACGACACGCCAGGCATGGAGCTGGAGGGCGACATCCATTCGGGCGGCGGCATGAAGGTCGCGTGGTTCAAGGACCCGGACGGCAACATCCTGAGTCTCGTGTCCGGCTGATCGGACACGCTTCTGTAGAGCCGAGCTCGCTCGGCTTTGGTTCCCGACCACTTGCCCTGCGAGGAAGCGATCGAGAAAAAAGGCAGCGGAGCAAGCTCCGCTCTACGAATTCGAGGCGATAGGGGAGCGGAGCAAGCTTGTATGTCTCTTTCCGGCGTTTTCGGTTAGGAAGACGCCGGGGTGGAGGGACTGTGTAGCAAGCATCTGCGATTGTCAGATCGACAGACCAGCGGAGACATCCCCTTCCCGCACACAACGTCGATAAGGGATCGTGCGGCCTGGACCGCCGATGTATGCAAGCTCACGTGCGTGCGGTACCACCCCAGCCTTCTAACGATAGCTGGGAGAGCACGATTATGCAGCCGCAGTGGAACTTCGGTATCGATGCCGACAAGTGCAAGCTCAACATCAATTTGTACGGCGAGGAGACGGTTACGCAGGTCGACAATCAGGCCAAGCCGATCAAGGCTTGGCTGAAGACGCTACCGGCCAGCAGCCGGATTGGCGTCGAGTCGACCAGCCACTACCACGAGCTGTTGGCGCGGCTGGCCAAGACCGCAGGCCATCAGGTGTTCGTGCTCAATGCGCGCGATGTCCGTGACTATGCCCGTGGCATCGGACGGCGCGGCAAGACTGACAAGGTCGATGCGCGGGTCATCGCCCGCTACGTCGCCAAGGAGGGCGATGAGCTGCATCCTTACGTGCCGCGGACCCACGAGCAGCAGGCCATGCATGTGCTGCAGCAGCAACGCGGCGTGCTCAAGAGCAGCGCCACACAGTTGCGCCAGGCACTGACCGTACGCGGACCGCTGACGCAGGACTACCGGCGGCTGATGCGCGAACTCAACAACACCTTGATCAAGGTCGATCGCCAGATCAAGGCGCTACTGGCGAACAACCAGAGCCAGTGGGCGCTGTTCCAGCGCCTGATGACGGTGCCGGGAATCGGGCCGGTGGCCGCCGCCTGCCTCGTCCATCACCTCGAGCGCTGGCCACTCAAGCACAGCGACGCATGGATCGCTTGCACCGGCCTCGATCCACGCCCCCAGGACTCAGGCCAGAAGATCGGCCGCCGTCGACTCTCAAAACGCGGCCCGGGTGTGCTCCGACAAATGCTCTTCATGGCCGCCATGAGCTTCGCCAGATCCCCACTCGGTAAACCGATCTACCAGCACCACCGAAACCACAAACAGCTCAGCAGCACCGCCGCCTACAACGTTATCGCCAGACTCATCGCCCGACTCGCCTGGGCGCTGCGCAAAACTGGCGAGGACTTCAACCCTCAGCTCTTCCGGGCAACCCACGCAAGGCCACTGATGGCTTGACACACGACATAGGATCTCCGCTCT
>JANPIH010000084.1:0-24695 GCA_031424895.1 Rhodospirillales bacterium | reverse complement strand
GTCGAGGCGGTGGAGAGACCCGGACGGCCCCTCCCCGCCGAAGGCGGAAAACGAATGGGGGTCTGGGGCCCCCAGGCCCCAGCGGGTCCAGGGCAGAGCCCTGGCCTTCCTTCCTTCGGGCCCACTCCATCCATGACCATTTCCGCCAGGCGGGCCGAGGCGTTGGGGGCGAGGTTGCCGCCGTTGCAGGTGGCGGCGGAGCGGGTGGCGGCGACGGTGGCGCAGGGGGTTCACGGGCGGCGGCGGGTTGGGCAGGGCGATTCGTTTTGGCAGTATCGGCCGTTTTCGGTGGGCGACGACGCGGCGCGGATTGATTGGCGGCAGTCGGCGCGGTCGGACCGGCATTATGTGCGCGAGACGGAGTGGGAGGCGGCGCAGACGGTTTGTTTGTGGCGCGACGGTTCGGCGAGCATGCGCTGGCGGTCGAAGGCGGCACCGGTCGACAAGATCGAGCGGGCGGAGTTGTTGTTGCTGGCCTTGGCCTCGTTGCTGGTGCGGGGCGGCGAGCGGGTGCGCCTGATGGGGGGCGAGCCGCGCAGCCTGTCGGGGCGGGTGGGGCTGGATCGGCTGGCCGACCAGGTCGCCCGGCTACCGGAGGGGGGCGGGATGCCGGCCGAGGCGCCGGTGCCGCGCCATGCCAGGGTGGTGCTGATTGGCGACCTGCTGTCGCCGCTGGACGAGATCCAGAAAACCGTGGCCCGGCTGGCGGGCACGCCGGTGAGCGGCCATCTGCTCCAGGTGCTCGACCCCGCGGAGGCGTTGCTGCCCTATCAGGGACGGGTGCGGTTCGAGGGGCTGGAGCGCGAGGCCGACATGCTGATCCCGCGGGTGGAGGGGGTGCGCGGCGCCTATGCGGAGCGGCTGGCGGCCCAGCAACAGGGATTGCAGGCCATCGCCACCGCCGCCGGCTGGGGCTTTGCCGTTCATCGCACCGACCATGCGCCGGAGGCGGCGTTGCTGGGGCTGTATACCGCGCTGGCACCGCAGATGGGGCGCCGATGATCTTTGCCTCGCCCTGGATCCTGCTGGCGCTGGCCGCCTTGCCGCTGCTGTGGTGGCTTTTGCGCATAACGCCGCCCAGCCCGCACACGGAATCCTTTCCCGCCATCCGCCTGCTGTTCGGCCTCACCGCCGTGGAGGAGACGCCGGCGCGCACGCCGTGGTGGCTGCTCGCCCTGCGCATCCTCGCGGCAGCACTGGTGATCATCGGCCTCGCCCGCCCGGTGCTGGATGCCGGAACGTCGCTGGCCGGCCCCGGCCCGCTGGTGCTGGTGGTCGATGACGGCTGGACCGCGGCACCCGACTGGTCGCGCCGCATCGCCGCCGCGAATGGCGTGCTCGACCGCGCCGAGCGCGCCGGGCGGGACGTGGCGTTGCTGACGACGGCACCGTCCGAGACGGCCACCGCCCCCAGCGTCACGGCGGCGATGCCGGTCAGCGAGATGCGTCCGCGCTTGGCAGCACTGCGCCCGAAGCCCTGGCCGTCGGACCGCGCGGCCGCTGCTGCCGCGTTGCGCCCCTGGGCCGGGCGCGGAGGGGCGGCCTATGTTGCTGACGGACTTGCCGGCCCGGGCTGGGACGGCTTCACCACGGCACTCGCCGCCATCGGCCCGGTGACCGTGCTGCGCGACGAGGTTCCGGCGGCCCGCCTGTTGCTGCCGCCCCGTGCGGAGGCCGACCGGCTGGTGGCC
The DNA here is from genome assembly GCA_031424895.1 of Rhodospirillales bacterium. Lineage (GTDB taxonomy): Bacteria > Pseudomonadota > Alphaproteobacteria > Acetobacterales > Acetobacteraceae > CAMDGX01. Next base: position 23,004 of record JANPIH010000084.1, on the reverse strand, counting down.
ACGGTGCAACAAGCCCCCCGCCCGCTGTCCGAGGAGATTGCCGTGCTGGCCCAGTCGGGCGACGCACGCACCCTGGCCCGCGCCACCGCCCAGGTTCCGCCTGGCGCCACCGAAACCGAGATCGCCATCATCCTGCCGCCGGAACTCCGCAACCGCTTGGCCCGCCTGGTGATCGAAGGCCCGTCCTCCGCCGGCGGCGTGGTGCTGCTGGACGAGCGCTGGCGCCGCCGCCCGGTCGGCCTGCTGGCTGGCGATGCCGTCGCCGCCGAGATTCCGCTCAGCGGCTCGCTCTACTACGTGCGCCGCGCGCTCGACCCATACGTGGAACTGCGCATCGGCGACCTCGCCACGCTGCTGTCGCGGGAGATTTCGGTGCTGGTCCTGGCCGACCACGTGGTGGCTGAGGGGCCGGAGGCGGCGATGCTGGCCAACTGGGTGGAGAAGGGAGGGCTTCTGGTCCGCTTCGCCGGCCCGCGCATGGCCGAGCAGCCCGACGCGTTGTTGCCCGTTCGCCTGATGGCCGGCGACCGCCAGCTTGGCGGCGCGATGTCCTGGAGCCAGCCCGCGGCACTCGACGGCTTCCCCGCCGCCGCCCCCTTCGCCGGGCTGCGCGTGCCCGCCGAGGTTCGCGTCACCCGCCAGGTGCTGGCCCAGCCCGACGCGCGCCTGCCGGAGGCGACCTGGGCGCGGCTGGCCGACGGAACGCCGCTGGTGACCCACGCAACGCGCGGCCTTGGCCGGGTCGTGCTGTTCCACACCACGGCGAATGCCGACTGGTCCGACCTTGCGCTGTCCGGCCTGTTCGTCGACATGCTGCGCCGGCTCGTGGCGCTGTCGGCGGGCGTCTCTGGCGTCACGGAGGCCGAGGGCACCCGCCTTGCCCCGGTCGAGACGCTGGATGGCTTCGGCACCGCCGGCCCGCCCCAGGCCGCCGCCGGGGCGCTGGCGGCCAGCGATTTCGCCGCCACCGCCGTCTCCCCGCGCCACCCGCCCGGGCTGTATGGGCCCGAGAACGGCCGCCGCACGTTGAACCTCGCCACCCGCCACCCGCCGCTTGCCGCCGCCGCGCCGATCCCCGGCGCCCGGCAGGAGCCGGTCGCCGGCACCCAGCCGGAACGCCTGCTTGCCCCCTGGCTGCTCGCCGCGGCCCTCGCGCTGCTGGCCATCGACCTGGTCGTGTCGCTGTTCCTGCGCGGCCTGTTCCGCGCCCGCGTGGCCGCGCGCGCCGGCATCCTGCTGCTGGCCTTCGCCGCCCCCGCCCAGGCGCAAACGCTCGTCCCCGCCCAGGCCCCGGCCCACCCCGCCCTGGTCACCCGCCTTGCCCATATCGTCACCGGCGACCAGCAGGTGGACGACATCGCCCGCGCCGGACTGCTTGGCCTGTCCGACTACGTGAACCGCCGCACCAACGCCGCCCTGGGCGAGCCCGCGCCGGTCACGCTGGGCGAGACGGAGCTTTCCTTCTACCCGCTGCTCTACTGGCCGATCGTTCCAGGCACCCCGCCGCTGACCGGCGCGCAGGTGACGGCGCTGAACGAGTTCATGGCCCATGGCGGCATCATTCTGATCGATACCCGCAACGGCGGCACCGGCGAAGGCTTCAACGCCGGCGGCGAGCAGGCGCTGGAACAGCTCGCCCGCAACCTGGCCGTTCCGCCGCTCGCCGCCCTTACGCCCCAGCATGTCCTCGCCCGCAGCTTCTACCTGCTGCAGGACTTTCCCGGCCGCTTCACCGGCGACACCGTCTGGGTCCAGCGCGCCCAGGACCGCACCAACGACAGCGTCTCCCCGGTGATCATCGGCGGCCACGACTGGGCCGCCGCCTGGGCCATCGACGCCCAGGGCCGCAACCCCTACGCCACCCTGCCCGGCGGGGCGCGCCAACGCACCATCGCCTATCGGTTCGGAGTGAACCTCGTGATGTATGCGCTGACCGGGAACTACAAAGGGGACCAGGTGCATATCCCGGCCATTCTGGAAAGGCTAGGACAGTGAAGGATTCTTCTTTTTGTGAACAAAAAGAAGCAAAAAAACTTCATTCTTTCGCCCCCGGTCACCGCGGGGGATCGGTGATTCTCGGCGCCATGGATAAAGTTTTTTTGCTTCTTTTTGTTCACAAAAAGAAGATTCTTGTTCCTTGGGAGCCGTCACAATGAGGATGGAGCAGGCCATCGCCGCCATCCGCTTCGAGCCCGCCTTGCCGCTGTGGTTGCTCGCCGCCCTGGCGGTGCTTTGTGCCGTGGCGGTCGGGATTGCGCTGTGGCGCCGCGCCCGCGGCACCGGCTGGCGTGTTCTCGCCTTCGCCGTCCTGCTGCTGTGGCTTTCCGGCCCGCGCGTGGTGGAGGAAACCCGAGAGGGCCTGCCTGACATCACGCTGATGGTGGTCGACGACAGCGCCAGCATGCAGGTGGGCACCCGCGCGGCACTGGCCGAACGCGCCCGCGCCCGCATCGAGGCCCAGGCCCGTGACCTGCCGGGCCTTGAACTGCGCACCATCACGGTGCCTGAGGCCGGCAGCGAGGGCACGAAGCTGTTTGCCGCCATCGAGCGCGGCCTGGCCGACATTCCGCGCGCGCGGCTGGCCGCCATCGTCGCCATCACCGACGGCCAGGCCCATGACATTCCCGAAGGCTCCGTCGCCGAGGCGCCGCTCCATGTGCTGATCCCCGCCAAGGGCGAGGAGGTAGACCGCCGCATCCGCGTGGTGGAGGCCCCCGGCTACGGCATCGTCGGCAAAACGGTTACCCTGCGCCTCGCCGTCGAGGACCTCGGCCGGCCCAATCGCGGCCTCGCCGCCGGCGCCTCCGCCCGCCTCACCATCCGTCGCGACGGGGAGCCACCCCGCACCCAGGACACACCCCCCGGCCTGGACCTCGATGTCGAGATCCCGATCACCCGCGGCGGCCCGACCGTGGTGGAGCTGGCGGTCGATCCGCTGCCGGGCGAGGTCAGCCAGGCCAATAACCGCGCCGTCGTTACCATCAACGGCGTGCGCGACCGGCTGCGCGTGCTGCTGGTCTCCGGCGAACCGCATCCGGGCGAGCGCACCTGGCGCCGGCTGCTGAAATCCGACCCGGCGGTCGATCTCGTCCACTTCACCATCCTGCGCCCGCCAGAAAAGGACGACATGACGCCGCTCAACGAGCTGGCGCTGATCGCCTTTCCGGTGCGTGAGCTGTTCCAGGTCAAGATCAAGGAATTCGACCTGATCATCATGGACCGGTTTGCCAACCGCTCCACCCTGCCGCCCGCCTACCTGCGCAACATCGCGGATTACGTGCGCGAGGGCGGCGCACTGCTGATGAGCGCCGGACCCGAGTTCGCCTCGGCCTTCTCGCTCGCCGCGAGCCCGCTCGGCGCCATTTTGCCCGCCCGCCCCGCCGCCGGCGGCGCCCTGGTCGAGGACGCCTTCCGCCCGGAGGTGACGGCGCTGGGCCTGCGCCATCCGGTCACCGAAGCGCTGCCCGGCCTGCGCCCCGGCGCGCCGCCGACCTGGGGCCGGTGGTATCGCCGCATCGAACCCGCCAACCTGCGCGGCGACGTCATCCTCGCCGCCCCCACGCCCGGCGGGGAGGCGGCGCCGCTGCTGACGCTGGAACATGTCGGCCAGGGCCGCGCCGCCCTGCTGCTGTCGGACCACATCTGGCTTTGGTCGCGCGGCCACGACGGCGGCGGCCCGCAGGGCGAGTTGCTGCGCCGCATCGCCCACTGGCTGATGAAGGAGCCGGAGCTGGAGGAAACCGCCCTGCTCGCCCGCATCGAGCGCGGTCGCCTCACCGTCGAGCGCCGCACCACGGACGACGCACCGCCGCTGCCCCTTACCGTCACCGACCCCGATGGCGCCCAGACGCGCATGGCCCCCGAGGCGATCCGCCCCGGCCGCTCCGTCGGCACCATGCCGGCCGCCGCCCCCGGCGTCTGGAGCGTCAGCGACGGTGCGCGCACCGCCTTTGCCGCGTCCGGCTCCACCAACCCGGTGGAGATCGCCGATCTGCGCGCCACCGCCACCTTGCTCGCCCCGCAGGTTCGCGCCACCGGCGGCAGCGTCACCTGGCTCGACGACCCCCGCCTGCCCAACGGCGCCCCCGCCCTGCGCCGGACCGAGCCGAACCGGGAGGCCAGCGGCACCGGCTGGATCGGCTTGCATCGCCGCCACGACCACGTCGTCACCGGCATCACCGCCAACCCGCTGCTGCCCTCATGGCTTGCCCTGCCGTTGATCCTCGGCCTGGCGCTGCTTGCTTGGCGCCGGGAAGGTGCGTGAGCATGGGAGGTGCGTGTCTTCGAAGCGCCTGAGCACAATCCGCGCGGCCTGCCCTCGCTGCTGGCCCTGCTCGGCTTCGTCGGGCTGTGCCTGCTGGTCGGCGCCGCCGGCGGGGCAGCGACCGCCGACAGCGTGCGCGGATGGTACCTCACCCTGAACCGCCCGCCCGGGGTGCCGCCCAACTGGGTGTTCCCCACGGTCTGGACCACGCTTTATGTCATGATGGGCACCGCCGCGTGGCTCGCTTGGCGCCGCCCGCTGCACCGCCGCGCCCTGCGCCTGTGGGGATGGCAGTTGCTGGCCAACGCGCTCTGGACCCCGGCCTTCTTCGGCCTGAACAGCCCCATCCTCGGCCTTGTGGTGCTCGCCGCCCTGCTGCCGCTGATTGCGCTGACCCTGCGCGCCTTCCTGCCGCTCGACCGCCGCGCGGCTTGGCTGATGGTGCCCTATTTGCTTTGGAGCCTGTATGCGACGTATCTCAACGCCGGGTTCCTGTGGTTGAACCCGTGACCGGCGATCGGATGGCACCCATGATGCGACACACCCGCCTCGGCCCAATCGGCATTCGCCTCGCGTTGGCGCTCGCCTTTTCGGTCCTCGCGTCGCTGCCCGCGTCGATGCACGCACTGGCGCAGAGCGGGAGCGCCTTCCAAACCCCGGAAATCGACAAACGGCGCGAGGTGCGCAAGCCCACCGGCCTTCCCGGCGCCCGCGGCACGCAGAACAACGCCGTGGCACCCGCCGAGCGCATACCGTCCGACATGTCACCGAACGAGGCCCTGTTTGACGCGGTGAACCGCGGCGATCTCTCCGCCGCACGCGATGCCATCACGCGCGGCGCGCAGCTGGAGGGCCGCAACATCCTCGGCCTCACCCCGCTCGAACTGTCGATCGACCTCGGCCGCAACGAGCTGACCTTCCTGTTGCTGTCGATGCGCGGGGCAGGCAGCGCGCCGCCGCCTCCCCCGTCCTCGTCCTCGGCGTCGTCCGCCACCGCCGCGCGCCCGGCCGTGCCGCGCGCCGCCGAACGCCCCACCCCGCAGCGCGACGCCGCGCCCACTGCCCCGGCGCGCCAGCGCCAGACCACCACCGCCGCCGCCGGCACCCCGGTGCCCCAGGCCGGCTTCCTCGGCTTCGGCGGCCCAATGCGCTGACAGACGGTGCGCTGACAGAAGGTGCGCTGAAACACTTCCAAGGGAACTCCCCGCCATGACCGAGGTCGACTGGACCCGCCTCACCGGGCCGCAGATCCGTGCCGTGGCCGAACGTGGCGGCGCCCTTGCCGTCCTGCCCGTTGGCTCGCTGGAACAGCACGGCCCCCATTTGCCGGTGATCACGGACACCCGCACCGCCTGGGAAGTCTCGATCCGCGCGGCGCGCATCGCAGAACCCGACATGCCGGTGCTGGTCCTGCCCGGCATGTGGACCGGCATGAGCGAGCATCACCTCCCCTTCGGCGGCACCATCACGCTCAACTTCGCCGAGTTCCGCGGCGTCATCTCCGGCGTGGCCCGCTCGCTGCGCGCCATCGGCTTCTCCCGCCTGCTGATCGTCAACGGCCATGGCGGCAACATCGACCCGCTTTCGGTCGCCGCCCGCGAGCTGGCGGTCGAATACGGCCTGCCGATCGTGTCGTGCACCCCGTGGTACGTCGCCGCCGAGGCTGTCGCCGCCATCCTGGAGAAGCAGAAGGGCCCTGCCCACGCCTGCGAGGCCGAAACCTCCGTCATGCTCGCCATGACGCCGGACACCGTGCGCACCGACAAGCTGGAGGAGGCCGTCCAGCAGGCCCCCGCCGCCATCACCGGCCGCCCGGGCTACAGCCGCTTCTGGAGCTTCTCGGAGCGCGCGCCGATCACTGGCACCATCGGCGACCCCCGCGCTGGCACCGCCGAAAAAGGCGAACGCCTGCTCAACGCCATGGCCGCAGCCCTGGCCCAAGGCATGGCCGACCCCGTCCTCTGGCGCACCCCCGATCCCGTCTGGACCCCCGGCCGCGGGCTCGGACCGACTGCGGGCTCGGCGCTGGATTAAGGCGAGGGGCTTTGCCCCTCGACCCCACTGGGGCCGGCGGCCCCAGACCCCCATCCATTGGTCAAGGAGCAATGCCTCATAGGCGCGAGGTAGCGTCAGGAATGACCGACGAAGGGTCCCCGCCCCTTCGATCACCATATTCTGCAATATGTTGAGGTCCAGGGGCTCGGCCCGTCGCGCGAAGGCGCGCGCCGGACCAGGCGGGTCTGGGCAGAGCCCAGCCTTGTCTGTCTTCCTATGTTTGCGATACCTGCCCCGCGGTCAAATCTCCAGCCGCGGCCCCCGCAACTCGCCCTCGGCTTCGGCCAGCATCCGCGGCAGCCGCGCCAGCAATCCGCGGCGGCGCGGGCCGAACATTTGTGCCGCCGCCTTTTCGCCGCCCAGTTCCCGCACCAGCCCGGCCACGTCGCCCAGCCCGTCGACCAGCCCGTGTTCCAGCGCCCGCGCGCCCAGCATGAAGCCACCGTCGAACAGCGCCGCCTCGTCCCCCTTCAGCTTCGCCCCCCGCCGCTCGCGCACCCAGTCCTTGAACCGGGCATGCAACTCGTCCAGCAGCGCCTGGGTGAACGCCGCATCCTCGGGGCGCTCCGGCGAGAACGGGTCGTTGCGCGCCTTGTTGGCGCCGGCCGTGCGCAGCCGCCGCGTGATGCCCAGCCGCTCCAGCGCCGCCTCGAACCCGAACCCGCCGCTCACCACGCCGATCGAGCCCACGATGCTCATCGGGTTGGCCACGATCCGGTCCGCGGCGCAGGCCAGCCAATATCCGCCCGAGGCGCCGACCTCGCCGATCACCGCCGTCACCTTCACCTTGTGTTTCGCCGCCCCGCGCCGGATGCGCGCGGCAATCAGGTCGGACTGCACCGGCGAGCCACCCGGGCTTTCGATGTCCAGCACCAGGTGCCCAGGCTTCGCCGCCGCCGCCATCGCGCGGTCGACCAGCGGCCCGTAGGCGCCGATGTTCAGCGCGCCGCGGCGCGCCAGGATGCCGTGCAGCACGAGCACCGGAATGCGCGGCCTGCGCCAGAAAAACAGGTTCATGGCGCCTGCGTACGACGCCCACCCCCATCCCGGCAAGCCACGATGCGATCGCGTGCCGTCAGGGGTGGGACTTCGCGCCCCGCCCCGTCTATACACGCAGGAGGAGGCAGCGATCGGAGACGGCGATGGCAAGGCAATGGGCGCGACGGGGGTTCCTGTCCGGCATGGCGACCGCGCTGGCCGGCACGGCCGCGGCACAGGAAGCGCGCGAGCGCCAGCCCGGCCAGGAAACGCCGCCCATCCTGTTCGTTCACGGCAGCGGCGACAGCGCGGCGCTGTGGATTCCCACGATCTGGCGCTTCGAGACCAACTACCACTCGCGCAGCCGCCTGTTTGCCGCCGACATGCGCCTGCCCACCGCCAGGCGCGTCGATGCGATGCGCGAGCCCGGCCGCTCCTCCGCCGAGGAAGCCACCGCCCAGCTCACCCAGGAGATCGCCCGCGTGCGCCGCGCCACCGGCATCGAGCGTATCGTGGTCGTCACCCATGGCCGCGGCGGCAATGTGCTGCGCAACTACCTGCGGCTGAACCCGCGCCAGCGGCTGCGGGCGGCGATCCTGTGCGCGGCGCCCAGCCACGGCGTCATCATCTCCGACACCCATATGGTCGGCAGCGAGCTGAACGGCGCCTCGCCCTTCCTGCGCCAGCTCAACGCCATGCCCGGCGGCGTGCCGCCCGAAGTTCCGACCTTCACCCTCGCCAGCGACCGCATGGACCTGTGGGCCCAGCCAGACGGCCGCTTCCTGGGCCTGCCCGGCGTGGCCACCGGCATCACGGCAACCTCCGCGGCCCTGCGCGGCGCCACCAACATCATCGTGCCCGGCGCCGACCACATCGAAACCGCCTGCTCGCCCGAAGCCTTCGCCGCGATCTGGCGCGTCCTCACCGGCGAGCTGCCGGCCACCCTGCGCATCCGCCCGGAGGTCCGCCCCGCCCTGAACGGCAAGGTCAGCGGCTATGAGGCCGGCGCCTCCACCAATATCGGCATCGCCGGCGCCAGGGTCCGGATATTTCCCGTCGATCCCGCCACCGGCCAGCGCAGCGGCCCCGAGCAGCACGACCGCACCACCCCGGCCAACGGCAGCTGGGGCCCGTTCGAGGCCGACCCCGAAACCCCGTACGAGTTCGAGTTGACCGTCCGCGGCCACCCCATCACCCACATCTACCGCGCCCCCTTCCCGCGCGGCAGCGAGCACATCCACCTCCGCCCATGGCAGCCCTCCGCCGACGACCCTACGCAAGGCTCGCTGGTCGTGGTTACCCGCCCGCGCGGCTATTTCGACATCGGCCGCGACCGCATCGAGATCGGCGGCCAAAACGTCCAGGGCGAGCCCGACATCCCGCACCAGAACATGCTGCGCGCCACCGGGCCGGCCACCCCGCGGGCCATGCCGGTGCTCTATAACGCCGAGCGTATCATCGCCCGCACCTGGCCCATCGCCGAACGCCATGCGGCGGTGGTCGAGCTGTCGGAATGAACCCGCCTTCCGCGCTTGTTACCGTCGAGGGCCTCACTGTCGCCTTCGGGACCCGAACGGTGGTGCGCGATGTCGGCTTCCGGCTGGCCCCCGGCGCCACCCTGGCCCTGGTCGGCGAAAGCGGCTCCGGCAAGTCGCTCACCGCGCTTGCCCTCCTCGGTCTCCTGCCCCCTGGCGCCGCCTGTACCGGCCGCATCCGCCTCGCCGGCCACGACGTGATCGGCGCCCCGCCGGACACATTGCGCCGCCTGCGCGGCGGGGTCGCCGGCATGGTGTTCCAGGAGCCGATGAACAGCCTCAACCCGCTGGCCCGCATCGGCCAGCAGATCACCGAGGCGATGCACCTCCACCCCAGGCAAGGCGGCCCGCTCTCCGCCGCCGCCGCCCGCGCCCGCGCCGTCGACCTGCTTGCCGAGGTCGGCTTCCCCGATGGCGCCCAGCGGCTGGACGCCTTCCCCCACCAGCTTTCCGGCGGCCAGCGCCAGCGCGTCATGATCGCCATCGCGCTGGCCAACGACCCCGCCCTGCTGATCGCCGACGAGCCCACCACGGCGCTGGACGTCACCATTCAGGCGCAGATCCTCAAACTGCTCGCCGCCGAGAAGGCCGCCCGCGGCCTCGCCCTGCTGCTCATCAGTCACGACCTGGCCATCGTCCGCCGCTACGCCGACGACGTGGTGGTGATGAAGGACGGCGACATGGTGGAGGCCGGCCCCGTCGCCCAGGTTTTCGACCAACCGCAGCATCCGTACACCCGCATGCTGCTGGCCGCCGAGCCCGGCGGCGCGCCCGCCCCCATTCCGCCCGCCGCCCCGGTGCTGATGCAGGGCGAGCAGGTCCGCGTCCACTTCCCCATCCGCCGCGGCATCCTGCGCCGCATCGTCGGCTACGTGAAGGCGGTGGACGGCGTCTCGGTCGCGGTGCGCGAGGGCGAGACCGTCGGCCTCGTCGGCGAAAGCGGCTCCGGCAAATCCACCATGGGCTACGCCCTGCTCCGCCTGCAGCCGGCCGAGGGGCGGATCGCCTTCGCCGGCACCGACCTTGCCGCGCTGGACCCCACCGCACTGCGCCGCCTGCGCGCCGGCATGCAGATCGTCTTTCAGGACCCGTTCGGCAGCCTCTCCCCCCGCTTGTCGGTCGGCGATATCATTGCCGAGGGCCTCGCCGTCCATGAACCCGACCTCACCCCCGCCACCCGCGAATCCCGCGTCGCCGCCGCCCTGGACGAGGTTGGCCTGCCCGCCGAATCGGTCGAGCGCTATCCGCACGAGTTTTCCGGGGGCCAGCGCCAGCGCATCGCCATCGCGCGGGCGATGGTGCTCAAGCCCCGCTTCGTCGTGCTCGACGAGCCCACCAGCGCGCTGGACATGTCTGTCCAGGGGCAGATCGTGGAACTGCTGCGCGGACTGCAACAGGCGCATGGCCTCGGCTACCTGTTCATCAGCCACGACCTCAAGGTGGTCCGCGCCATGGCCCACCGCGTCATCGTCCTGCGCCATGGCCGGGTGGTGGAGGAAGGCCCCGCCGACCAGGTTTTCGCCGACCCGCAGCAAGATTACACCCGCGCCCTGATGGCCGCCGCCTTCAGCCTGGAAGCCGACGAAACCGGCATCGTCGCCACCTGAACCCGGCCTGCATCCATTTCCCACCCTGCCGCGTAGCGCTCGTGCCGGGTAGCCGGGAGTGCTATTCGTATCGGAACAATCTGGGGAACCACATCCAATGACTGTCCTGTCCCGCCGCCGCGCCCTGCTCGGCGCCGCTACCCTCGCCACCGCCACGTTCGGCACCATCTGGGCCACCGCCCGCACGGCGCACGCCCAGGCGGCGGGCCCGTTCACCCTACCCGCGCTGCCCTACGCGCCCGAGGCGAACGAGCCGCACATCGACACCATGACGATGAACCTCCACCACGGCCGCCACCACGCCGCCTTCATCACCAACCTCAACGCCGCCGCCAAGGACCACCCGCAGATCGCAGCCCAGCCGATCCACCAGGTGCTCCAGAAGATCGGCGAGATGCCCGAAGCCGTCCGCGGCGTTCTCCGCAACAGCGGCGGCGGCCATGCCAACCACGCCATGTTCTGGACCATCATGGGCGGCAAGGGCGGCACCCCGGCCGGCGACGTGGCGGCCGCTATCACGCGCGACCTCGGCGGCTTCGACAAGATGAAGACCGATTTCAACGGTGCTGGCACGCGCGTGTTCGGCTCCGGCTGGGTCTTCGTCACTGTCGACGCCGCCGGCAAGCTGGCACTCGCCACCCGCCCCAACCAGGACAACCCCCGCATGGACGGCCAGATGGTCCTGCTCGGGAACGACGTGTGGGAACACGCCTACTACCTGAAATACCAGAACCGCCGCGCCGATTACCTCGCCGGATGGTGGAATGTCGTCGACTGGTCCAAGGTCGAAGCCCGCTACGCCGCCGCCAAGGCCGGCACGCTGGGAGTGTAGGCAGGAGAAGTCAGGGGAGCCTGGGGGTTACCCTCATGAGTGCAAAGAGAAGGCCAGGGCTTTGCCCTGCACCCACCAAGGGCCGGCGGCCCTTGGATCCGCTTTCATAAGCATGTGTTGAGGTCCAGGGGCTCAGCCCCTGGCGGGCCTGGGCAGAGCCCAGCCTTTCTGTTCTTCGCGTCCATGGGCTCGCCCCCCGGGCTTCCCCGTCACCGCACCGTATTGCGCATCCGCGGATCGAGCGCATCGCGCAGCCCGTCGCCCAGCAGGTTCAGCCCCAGCACCAGCATGGCGATCACCACGCCGGGCGACAGCGCGATCCATGGCGCTTCGACCATGTTGTCCCGCCCGTCGGCGATGATCGCCCCAAGCGACGGCTGCGGCGGCGGCGGGCCGACGCCCACGAAGCTCAGCACCGCCTCGGCCAGGATGGCGACTGCGAAGATGTAGGTTTGCTGCACCATCAGCGGCGCCATGGTGGCCGGAACGATGTGCCGGCGCAGGATGCGCCCGGTTCTGGCGCCCACGGCGCGGGCCGCCTCCACATAGTCCTGCGCGCGCGCCACCAGCACCGCGCCGCGCATCACCCGCGCGGTGCGCGGGGCGAAGGCGACGGTCAGCGCCACCACCGCCGTCATCTCCGACGGCCCGAGCGTGACCGCGAGCGCGATCGCCAGCAGGATGCCGGGGAAGGCCATCAGCCCGTCCATCACCCGCATCAGCCAGGAATCCACCTTCGGCCACCAGCCGGCCACCAGCCCCACCACGCCCCCGATCAGGCCGGAGGCCACCACCACCAGCAGGCCGATGCGCAGCGATACCCGCGCGCCGAACAGGATACGGCTCAGCACGTCGCGCCCGAAGCGGTCGGTGCCCAGCAGGTGCGCATGGTTCGGCTCGCCCAGGCGGTAGCGGAAGTTGTTCTTCACCGGGTCGAACGGCGCCAGCCAGTCGGCCAGCCCGGCCGCCACCGCCACCGCGCCCACCAGCACCAGCCCGGCCGCGAAGGACCGGCGTTTCAGGATCGAGGGGATCTTCACCGCTGCTCCCGCAACCGCGGATCAACCCACAGGTACAGCAGGTCGACGATCAGGTTCACCGCCACGAACACGAAGGCGGTCAGCAGCAGCCCGCCCTGGATCACCGGCCAGTCGCGCCGCAGCACCGCGCCGATCACCAGCCGGCCGACACCGGGCAGGGAGAACACCTGCTCGATCACCAGCGCCCCGCCCAGCGCGATGCCGAAGCTGATGCCCGCTACCGTCAGGATCGGCACCGCCGCGGCCGCCAGCACATGGCGCGCGAACACCCGCGGCTCCGCCAGGCCCTTGGCGCGCGCAGTGCGGATGAAGTCGCTGTTGGAAACTTCCAGCGCGGCCGAGCGCGTCATGCGCGCCAGCGGCCCCATCTGGTTCAGCGCCAGCACGCCGGCGGGCATGGCGATGGAGCGCAGCCAGCCGATCGGGTCGTCGCTGAACGGCACCCATCCGCCGGAGGGCAGCCACTGCATCTTCACCGCCAGCACCCAGATCAGCAGCAGCCCCAGCCAGAAATCCGGCAGTGACAGGCCAACCAGCGCCGTGCCCATCGCCGCCTGGTCCTGCCACTTGTGCGCCTTCGCCGCCGCCAGCAGCCCCAGCGGCACGCCGACCAGGGCGGCCACCAGTAGCGCGATGCCGGCCAGCGACAGCGTCACCGGCAGCCGCTCCAGGATCGCCGAGCCGACCGACTGGTTCAGCAGGATCGAACGCCCGAGGTCGCCCTGCAGCACGCCGCCATACCATGCCACCATCCGCTCCAGCGGCGGCCGGTTCAGCCCCAGCTGGGCGCGAAGCTGGTCCACCTCCTCGCGCGAGGCCATCTGCCCGGCCATCTCGGCGGCGATGTCGCCGGGCACCAGCAGCGTCAGCCCGAAGCTGACCAGCGACACCACGAACAGCACCGGCACCGCCGCCAGCAGGCGCACGACGATCAGGCGCAGCATGTCAGGCGGCCGTCAGGGCGGTGGTGCGAACCGTGCGCCGCGTCTCAGGCAAACCACACGTCCCACATGCGCGGAATGCGATACGGCGCGAAGTTCATCACGTTGGCCCGCGTCGCCTGGATCCAGCCGCTGTCGCCGACCTTCAGCGACAGCGCCTGGTCGTACATGCGGTCCTGGAACATCTTCACCGCGGCGACGCGGTCCTCCAGCTTCAGGCTGGTGGTCAGCTTGGCCTGCGCCTCCTCGATCACCGGGTCCTGCTTCATCATCGCCGGCGACGCGCCCGCGAAGAAGCCGACCACGCCATACGGCCCCTCATACGGCTCGATGCCCATCAGCAGCGGCCACATGCACCAGCCCTCCGGCTTGGTGCGCGCGGTGAAGATGGTCGGCCAGTCGGTCACGCTCAGCTTCACGTTCACGCCGACCGCGCGCAGCTGCTCGCTCACCACCGTCGCGGTGTCGATGTGCGGGCGGTTGGTGTTGTCGGCCATCATGGCGAATTCCTCGCCCTTGTAGCCGGCGTCGCGCAGCAGGGCGCGGGCCTGGGCCTGGTCCTGCTTGAGGAACTTCTCCAATCCCGCAACCCCCGGATAATGCGCCGTGCCCGGGTGCTGCCACGACGGCTGCATGCGGTACAGCCCGGAGGTGGAGATGGCCATGATCTCCTCCAGGTCGAGGGCCGCCTGGATCGCGCGGCGGAACGAAAGGTTCTGCGTCTGCCCCCAGGCGGTGTTCATGATCAGCGTTTGGTACGCCCACGGCATCATGGTGTAGGACCGGATGTTCCGGTCGCTCTCCAGCCGCTTGGCCACCGGGGCATCGAGCGCCTCGATCACGTGCAGCTCGCCGGTTTGCAGGCCCGCGGTGCGCGCGCCGCCCTCGGGCATGAAGCGGATGCGCACGCTGTCGAAATGCGCGGTCTTCTTGCCGGCGAAGCCGTCGCGCTCCTTGTAGTTCATGTTCTGCGAATACTTGTCGAAGCGGTGCAGCATGATGTGGCTGTCACTGCGGAACTCGCCCATGGTGAACGGCCCGGTACCGATCCGCCCGCCCTGCCCGGCAGGCTTGGCGCATTCCTCCTCCGGCATGATCGCGCAGGGCGCGCGCGGGGAGGACAGGTTCTCGATGAAGCCGGGGAACACGTTCTTCATCTTGACGACAACGGTCTTGCTGTCCGGCGCCTCGATCGCGGCAACGGGCAGCATGAAGATCTTGGACATGCCGACCTGCGCGTAGCGCTCCAGGCTGGCCTTCACGTCCGCCGAGGTCATCACCTTGCCGTTGTGGAAGTTCACGCCGGAGCGCAGCGTGAACCTGTAGCTCAGCCCGTCCGCCGCCATGTCCACGCCTTCGGCCAGGTCGGGCACGGGGTTGGCGGCCTCGTCGCGGGCGAACAGTGTCTCGTGCACATGCAGCGAGATGTTGCGGCTGGCGGCGGCCGAGGAGGTTTGCGCGTCGATGGTCGGCGGCGGCGAGGATTGCGCCATCACCACGTCTCCGCCCCGCTTCTGCGCGAAGGCGGGCAGCGGCAGCGTGGCGGCGGCGGTGCCGGCCAGCAGCCCGGCATTGAACGTGCGGCGAGACACTCCTGGGCCACGGATCATCGGTGTATCCCCCTGTGCAAAGATTATATTACCGGATGCTGCGGCCTGCCGGCGCGCTTGGCAAGAACCTTGTCGTGCCGCACGATGCCAAAATCATCCTGTGAGGTGCCCCGATGTCCGCGATCCTGAAGTCGCTGTCCGCCACCGCCGCCGAGGAGGCCGAATGGGCGCTGCGGGTGGACATGGCCGCGGTGTTCCGCATCTGCGCGCGCCTCGGCTGGAACGAGCAGATCGGCAACCACAACTCGATCATGCTCCCGCGGCGCCACGCCGACGAGACGCCGACCTTCCTGATCAACCCGCGCGGCCTGCGCTTCGAGGAACTCACCGCCTCCTCGCTGATCGTCTGCGACCTCGACGGAAATGTGCTCCGCGGCACCGGCGAACTGCGCCGCGTCGCCTTCTTCATCCACGCCCGCATCCACCTGCAGAACCCGGCCGCCACCTGCGTGCTGCACGTGCACCCGCAATACCTCACCGCGCTGTCCCTCATCGAGGAGCCGGAGGTGACGCTGTCCCATTTCAACGACCTGATCCTGAACGACCGAATGGCCTTCGACCTGAACGCCCGCGCCGGCGCCGGCACCACGGAGGAAGGCGACCGCCTGGCCGCCGCCCTGGGCGATAAATCCATCCTGATCATGGGCAGCCACGGCGTGACAGTGGTCGGGCCGGACATCGCCAGCGCGTTCGACGAACTGCACCAGGCCGAACGCACGATGATGTACCACATGACAGCACTTTCCACCGGCAAGCGCCTGCGCCGCCTGCCCGAAGCGTCGCGCCGCCACTACACGGGCGCGTGGGGCGACAAGGTCGACGCGCGCATGCACCTGGATTCCTGGCGGCGTATCCTGGACAGGGAAGGCAGCGACTACGCGAATTGAGACAAGAATCTTCTTTTTCTGAAGAAAAAGAAGCAAAAAGACTTTTCAACCTTTGCACAGTGCCTGCCGGCCTGACCGGGGGCAAATGGAAAGAAAGTTTTTTGGTTCTTTTTTCAAAAAAGAACTTCTTCCTTCCTAAAGGAGACTCATCATGTCCGCCGTCATTCAGAACCTGACCAACAGCGAGGCCGAGGCCGACGAGTGGCGCCTGCGCTGCGACATGGCCGCGGTATTCCGCGTCTCTGCCCGGCTTGGCTGGAACGAGCAGATCGGCAACCACAACTCGCTGATGCTGCCGGGCGCGCAGCCGCTGTTCCTGATCAACCCGCGCGGCATGCGCTTCGAGGAGCTGACCGCCAGCTCACTCATCGTCTGTGACCTCGACGGAAAGGTGGTGCGCGGCACCGGCGAGCTGCGCCGCGTGGCGTTCCACATCCACGCCCGCATTCACCTGCTGAATCCCGCCGCCACCTGCGTGATGCACGTCCATCCGCAGTATCTCACCGCGGTCTCGATGCTCGCCAACCCGCAGATCACCCTGTCGCACCACAACAACCTGATGCTGAACGACCGCATCGTCTACGACCTGGAAGGCGACGAGCCGGTGCACGACAACGAGGAGGGCGACCGCATCGCGCGGCTGATGGGGGACAAGACCATCATGATCATGGCCAGCCACGGCGTGACGGTGGTGGGCCCCACGGTGCACGAGGCGTTCGACGAGCTGCACGGGGCCGAGCGCACCGCGATGTACCAGTTCACCGCCATGTCCAGCGGCCAGCCCCTGCGCCGCCTGCCCGAACGTCTGCGCCGCCGCTACAACGGCCCCTGGGGCGATAAGGTGGATGCCCGCATGCACCTCGATTCCTGGCGCCGCATCCTGGACAAGGAAGGCGACGACTACGCGACCTAAGGCGTGATGCGTCGCTCTTCAATGGAAGGGCGGCGCGCTACGCCAACCCTATCGCCACCGCGATCTGCTCGCGGATCACCGCCAACTGCGCATCTGTGATCCGCGACTCCGTTCCGCGCACCCGCGCCTTTGACGTCGTCGCAACGCAATGCGACAGGGCATAGCTCGGCTTGCTGCACCCGTTCTCCGGCGATGGTTCGATTCGAGCGGACAGTTCACTGATTGCCAGCCCCGCATCCTCGGTCAGCGGCACCAGAATGACATTGGGATAGGCGGGGTCGAACAGTGCGTGGTCCTCTACCACCACCGCTGGGCGCAGCTTGTTCGGCTCTTTCGGCAATGCATCGCGCCAATCCACCACTACGATCTGCCCGGCGGCATAGGCCGCCATGGTCATCGCTCGGCCCCGGGCGCGCCCCAGTCGCGGTAGAACGACGCCGCACTTTCGTCCGCCGCCGCGTGCACTCCCACCGCCGCACTTTGTTCGCGGATGCGTGCGCGGCGAATACCGCGCGCCGCCTGCGTCGCCAGTTCGCGCAACAGGCTCGACAGCCCTATCGCCCGCGCCGCGGCCTCGCGCTCCAGCACGTCCCTCACCTCGGGATCAAGACGCACGGACACTGGCGACGAGATCTGGCGCATGCATGAAATGTAGTAGTTCCCTGTACTACAAGCAAGCCTCCGCCTCCAGCACCACACGCCGCAGCCGCCCGCGCCCCCAGGTCAGCGCCTCCAGCACCTGCTTGCCCCGCTGCTGCACCGCATAGCGCAGCTGCGTCCCGGGCGGCATCGCGGGCAGCAGCGGCGCCAGCGCCGGATGGCGCGCCAGCACCTCCCGGTACGGCTGCACTTCCCGCGCCGTCCAGGGCGGAAACGCGCCTTGCCACGGCTTCGGTCGCGCCATGAAATGCACGATCGCTGGCCGGATCGCCCGGTCCAGCCCGGCATTGCGCAGGAACGCCGGGAAGTTCCACGCCAGCGACATCGGCACCGCGCGCGCGGCCACCGCGATGTTCAGCACGTCCTGGTCCGGGAATGGCTGGCCCACCGGGGCCGCGCGATGCAACGCCAGCGCCGCCGCCCCGATCGAAGCCCACCCGTCGCGCGCGATGTGCAGCACCCCGCTGTTGAAATAGTGCGCGCAGCGGTCGTCGGCGATGCCGGCCCGGCGCATCCGTGCCGCCATCGCCGCCCCGTCGCGCCCGCCCGCGCGCACCCGCAGCGCCATCGGGTCCAGCGCTGCCCGCACCATCCCCGCCGGCACCGGTGCTGCCAGCAGCGGGTCGAGCGACGCGACCACCTGCACGTCGGCATCCAGGTACAGCAGTTCGGCGAAGCCCGCCGGCACCAGCCGGTCCAGCATCAGCCGTGCCATCATCGCATTGCCCCCGGCTTCGGCGGCATCAACACGCATCAGCTGCACCCCTGCCTCAGCAAACGCCGGCCCCGCCGCCGCCATCGCCTGCGCATCGAGTCCGACGGCCAGCACCAGCACCTCGGCCAGCCCTGGCCCGCTCCACCGCCGCGCCTGTGCCGCCGCCACCAGCGTCGGCACCAGATAGTTGGCATCGGTCGCGAAGCAGATCGCGCAGCGCGGCGTGCTCACAGCGACAGGATCCGCCCGGGGTCCACCCGCCCGCGGCACAAATCAGCCAGCGCCAGCAGGTTCCCCCGCAGCCGCCCGCGCCGGTCCACCCACGGCTCCGGCACCGCCCACCGCCCCAAATTCGCCGCCAGGTTGCGCGCCATGCTCCGCACCGCCCGGCCCCAGGCGAAGCTGCCCTTGCGCGCCAGATAGACGGGATTGGCGATCTGCGAATACCCCAGCCGCACGCCAGAGGTGCGCCCCAGCTTCGTACCCAGGTGCACGCCCCGCGCGCCCGGCACGCGCACAATCCGCCCATGCGCCGCCAGCCGCCGGCACAGGTCGATGTCCTCGTACCACGAATACAGCGGCAGCGCCTCGTCGAACCACAACCCATGCGCCCGCAGCGGCGCCACCCGCAGCGCCATGTTGCAGCCATAGGCGTTGTACACCGCCGACAGCCTTTCCCCGCCCTCGGCCCCCCCGCCAGGCCCGCCATCCCCCCGCAGAAGCGCCCGCCCCGCCGCCACCGACAGCCCCGGCCCCTTGATCCCGTCGGCAATCACATGCCCGGTCGCCGCCACGATGTTCGGATGGGCCGCGAACACTGCCTCGATCGCCGCCAGCCAGCCGGGCGCGGGCAGGAAATCGTCGTCGAAGAACACCACCACATCGCAATCCGCCGCCCCCGCCAGCACCGCGTTGCGCTGCACCGACAGCCCGCGTGGCGCCAGGATTACAGCCGCCGGATCGATCCCGGCCACATCCTCCGCCGCGGCGCCGCACACTACCAACCGATCCGCCGGCCGCGTCTGCCGCCGCAACTCGGCCACGATCTCGCCCAGCACGCCCGCGCGGCCAGTGGTGACAATGCCGACAGCGATGCGCAGCTTCGTGCCCCTTCGATCCGGTTCGAAAGGTATGGTAGGGTGTGGCCTGGGCAGGAAGGAAGAATCTTCTTTTTCTGAAGAAAAAAAAGCAAAAAGACTTTATTCACTTTGCGCCGAGCCTAACGATATCCACGCACCAAACGAACAAAAGTTTCTTGGTTCTTTTTTCAAAAAAGAACGCGCTGCCTTGCTTTACCCTGGCGCTGTGTATCTCCGCTCCACTGCCCCCCGCACCGCCGTCCGCGCGGCCTCCACATCCTCGCCTCCCAACTCCACCGCCGCCACTTCCTCCGCGAGCTCCGCGTCTTTCACCTTTTCGCGCATCCAGGCGGAGAAATCGCCGCGCCGCCGGTGGAATTCCCACGTCTCGGCGTCCACCCCGTCGCCCATGTCCAGGAACAGAATCAGGTTGTGCGCCCGCAGCTTCAGCTTGCCCTCCGGCCCACGGAACCAGAAGCTGGTGTCCTCGCCCAGCTTGCCCTGGGCGTATTTCAGCCGGTGCCGCCGCCGCTCGCCGGTGCCGGGGATGGTCGCCACGCGGCGCAGCGCCCCCGATGCCGGGTCGAACAGCAGTGCCTCGCCCGGCTCGGGGTCCGCGACACCCGCCAGCGCCCCGTGCGGCTCCGGCAGCCCGCGCGCGCGACAGAACGCCGCCACGCTGCGCCCCGCCTCCCGCCCCACCACCAGCAGGCGGTTCACGCAGGCCAGCACCCGCGGCGACACCTGGTCCGGCGTGGTGGTGACGAAGATGAACCCCTCCAGCTCGGCCGGCACATGCGCGCCGCCGGGGTCCCAGTCCCGCGAGAGCATGTGGTGCGCCTCGTCCACCACCACCACATGCGGCCGCCCGACGCGCGCCCGTAGCGCCAGCACCTCCGGCAACAGCCGCGCCAGAAAGGCCGGGCGGTCCGCCAGCTTCAGCGCCAGCATGCTCGCAACCACGCCCTGCTGCGTCTTGCGCAACAGGTCCAGCACCTGCCCCGCCTGCGGCGCCGTCTGCGCCGTGCCGTCGCCCACCGCGCCCTCGGTGTCCTCGTAGTCGCCCTCCGGGTCCAGCACGCACCACTGGAAGCCGCGCGCGGCAATGCGTTCCAGCAGCCCCAGCACCAGTGTGCTCTTGCCCCCGCCCGACAGCCCTGTGATCAGCAGGCTTTCGCGCTGCGGCGCATAGCCCTCCTCCCGCCCGTCGGCATCCACCACCAGCGCGACCCGCCGCGCCGACTCCCGGCTGTCCAGCTCCGCCAGGTCGCTGGCCAGGATGCGGTCCACCAGCTCCGCCACCCCCGCGCCGCGCACCCCCTCGGTCACCAGCGCCACCCGCTCCTTCACGGAAGGCAGGGCGTTGGCCACCGCCACTCCCAGGCCGCACGCCTCCAGGAACGGCAGGTCGTTCTCCGCGTCGCCAACCCCCACGCAGTTCAGCGCCGAAAGCTCCAACCTGGCCAAGGCCGCCGCCAGCCCGCTTGCCTTGTTCACGCCGCCGGGCAGCACCATCACCGCCCCCTTGTTGAAGGTGATCTGCAGGTCCAGGCCGAGGTCGCGGATCGCCGCCAGCACCACGGTCTCGTTCGGCTCCCAGGTCGCCACGATCGACGTGCCGACCGACAGCGGCGACACCCCCATCTCGCGCAGCCGCGCCACGAAGCGCTCGGGCGGCGGCTCGGCCAGCGCGGTTTCCTCGCCGCTCGCCGGGTCGAACAGCAGCGCGCCATTCTCCACCACCATCAGGTCGAACAGGTCCATCTCCGGCAGCACCGCCCGCAGGTCCGGCAGCTCCCGCCCCGTCACCAGCACCAGCCGCCGCGCCCCCGCGCGCAGCCGCCGCAGGGCCGCGACCGTTTGTGCATCGACATGCCCGTCATGGGCGATGGTGCCGTCGTAGTCGACGGCGAGTGCCAGGTAGTGCATGAGCCGATCCCACGTTGCTGCACCGCCCAACGTGCCTGCCCCCGGTCCGGCTCCGTCGGGTCAGGAAATCTCGGCCAGCAACTTGCGCCGGATCGCCTCCAGCAGCGTGGCCTCGTCGCGCACCGGCAGCACGAAGGCCGCCGTGCCGCCCACCACCTCCTCGGCGAAATAGGTGTCCAGCCCCGGCTCGTTGTCCAGAACCGGCAGCCCGTTGATGGTGATCCCGGCCGCCACCGCCGCGTCCCGCGCTTCCATCATCGGGCGGCCGTCGTTGTTCTTCCCATCCGCCACCAGGTCGATCACCCGCCGCGCCGCCGTCGGCGCCACGCGCAGCAGCCCATCATGGCAGAAATCGATCGCGCCGGAGATGGAGGTGAACCCCGCGTTCGGCCGCGCCGCGGTGCGTAGCGCGTGCGCCCAGGCCAAAGCACTTGCAGCACCATCCACCACCTGCCAGGGCACCAGGTATTGCTGCCGGTCATGGTTGGACCACGCGACATAGGCCAGCGCCGCCCGCCCGTTCGGCAGGTTCGCCAAGGCGGCGAGGAAGGCCGGCGAGGTCACCGCCGCCGCATGGCCCTCGATATACAGCGTCATCCGCTCATTGCTCACGCTGCCGGAGCTGTCCACGGCAAACACCAGAGCAAGGTCGACCTCTGGCGCATTCCCGCCGCTCATGTCCCCTCCCGTCGGTCCTTCTGCGGCACCCTACACGAAACAACCGCCGCCGCATGCCGCCTGAAGCAGCCCAAGACCTTGACGCAAGCGCCAACCGGCCCGACCGTAATGCCCATGACCCAGACCGATGCCCTCCAGCTGCACCGCAGCCTCCTGACCATCGACACCCATATCGACATCCCCTTCCCGGAGGGGCCGAGCTTCTTCGAGGAGACGCGGCGCAATGTCGACCTGCCGAAGATGAAGCGCGGCCACATGGCCGCCGGGTGCTTCGCGGCCTACGTCGCCCAGGGCGCCCGCACGCCGGAAACCGCCGCGGCCGCCTTCCAGCGCGCCACCGCCATGCTGCGCGCCATCCGCGACATGGGCGCCACCAACCAGGGCGCCCGCCTGGCCACCACGGCAGACGAGATCGAACAGGCCCACCGCGACGGCGCTACCATCATCGTGCCCTGCGTGGAGAACGGCCACGCGCTGGGCGGGCGCGTGGAGAACCTGCGCGTCTTCAGGGAACTGGGCGCGATCTACATGACGCTCACGCATTTCGGCCACAACGCGCTCGGCGACAGCTCCAACCCTCGCGCCGAGCTTGGCGATGTGCCGGAGGAACACGGCGGCCTGTCCGCCCTGGGGCGGGAGGTGGTGGCCGAGATGAACCGCCTCGGCATGCTGGTGGACATCGCCCACACCTCCAAGACCACCATGATGCAGGCGGCGAAGCTGTCTCGCACGCCCGTCCTGTCCACCCATTCCTGCATCAAGGCGCTGTGCGACAACCCGCGCAACCTGGACGACGAACAGCTCGACATGCTGGCCAGCGTCGGCGGCGTGGTGCAGGTCACCGCCGTGCCGGGCTTCCTCAAGACCGGCGGCAAGATCGACACCGTCTCCGTGGCGGACTACTGCGACCACGTCGACTACGCCGTAAAGCGCATAGGGCTCGACCATGTCGGCCTCAGCTCCGACTTCGACGGCGGCGGCGGGTTTTCCGGCTGGCGCGACGCCTCCGAAAGCCACAACCTCACGATCGAACTGGTCCGCCGCGGCTACGGCCCCAGCCAGGTCGCGGCCCTGTGGGGCGGAAACTTCATGCGCCTGCTGCGGATCGCGGAGAAATCGGCCGAGTAAGGCCAGGGGCTCTGCCCCATAGGCGCGAAGTTAAGTTGCAAAGAGGTTTGCCCATTGCAGTTGTCGTCGCCGCGGTGCCTCGGCAAGTTTGCGGGCGGCTCCTCGTTTTCGTCGCCGGCTATGGCGGCGGGGGGTGGGCATGATGGCGCGCAA